>PFND01000061.1 GCA_002791805.1 Alphaproteobacteria bacterium CG_4_10_14_0_8_um_filter_53_9
CGCCCTTCCCACCGAGACGCCACCACCCGAACCCCCCTCTCCACAAGGCTAAGCTTCAACAGGGCAGATTCCACCTCGTCTCTCGCCAACGCCTGTGTGGCCTCCAGCACAAAAGCCCTCGCTCCGGGCACCACTGTAGCCATATGCGGCACAACAGGTGCCACGCTTAGGCTTGGTGCCGCCGCGGCTATGCGCAAAGGCTGTATAGCCCTCTCTCTTATCTGTGCAGGTGTTTGCACACTCGTTTGATACGTCCCATAAGCCGCCAGCACCGCGCCTACCCACAAGGTTATACTTAGCAGCATCATTGCTCCCGCATCGCCATGTGCGGGCGCTTTTTGATCATCCTCATGCGAGGGCAAGGCCACGCGCAGGTTTCCTTTTACAGGAGACAACAATTTTTCGGCATATTCCGTCATGCCTTCTTATAGGCTTTTCCACTATTACCACCTGACACCCCCCTCTTTCTTTTTCATGTTTTTCAGTATACTCTGCCCGCCATGGGGATGACACTTGGTACCGAGCTCACCACCGCAGCTGCGGGGTTGGATTTGCGTTTGGTCCAAGCCTTTGCAGGTCACCGCAGCCTTACGGCACGAGAAGAGGGCGTTCTCGCCAAACTGAAGGAAGAACGCGGCGAAGGCCTCTTTGCCGATATTCTCTACACTCTCACTCATAAAGTTTATCCTACACGGCAAGCCAAATACTTGTGGGAAGGCATCCTTGCCCACCAGGCCACCCTTACTCATGCCCTTAAGAGGGACCCCGGCCTTGCCGTCACGGCCCATGATTATCTCGTCAATATCGTCAAAGAAATCAGCGGTGTATCCCTTATCGAGGAAAGCAAATTCCTCGCCCTTGCCAGCACGGCCACGCGGGACGGCCTGACAGGCCTGTACGATAAAACCACTTTTCACCGTCTTCTGGTGGAAGAGATTGCCCGCGGCGCCCGCCACAACCGCCCTTGCACCTTTGTGATGCTTGATATTGATCACTTTAAAAAAATTAACGACACCTTTGGCCATGCAGATGGCGATATGGTGCTCGTTCAGCTTGCGGATGTCATCAACCACCAAATCCGCACCACAGATATTGCCGGCCGCATTGGCGGAGAGGAATTTGGGATTATTCTGCCAGAAACAGAAGGGGTTGCAGGGGGCATCCTTGCAGAGCGTCTCCGCATTGCGGTGGAGAAAAAGTTTTTTGGTACCCCTTATAAAACTACCATATCTCTTGGCCTCGCCTGCTTTCAAGAGCCTGAGAAAACTGGCGCTGCACGGCCGGAAAGCGATGCCGCCCTCACCGCTGCCACCCTCTATAAAAAAGCCGATAAAGCCCTGTATCAAGCCAAAGCCGCGGGCCGCAACCAAGTCATGCTCGCTGCAAGCTAACGCTTATCCCCGTCCTATCACCACACGAGTTTTACCGTACACCCTCACCACGGCTTCCTCCATACCCTCAAAGGGGGGGTCATCTTCTTCCGCCACTTCTATCACCCACCACGCCTGGGGTGCAGATATCACCGCCCTGCGCTCCCACAGTTTTCGGGCAAGTCCGCTTTGGTAGGGGGGGTCGCAAAATACCAGTGTTGCCACAGGCTTTGCAGGTGTCCAGGCTTGCGCATCGGATGTGATGATGCGGGCTTTCTCTGCCTTTAATGCCGCGCTGTTTTCTGCCACAAGGCGTACATCCGTATCTACAAAATCGCATGCTACCCCGCCCCGGCTCAGGGCTTCCAGCCCGTAGGCTCCACTCCCGCAGCACACATCCGCAACCGTGGCACCCGTTATGTCCACCCGCGTCCCCAACATGTTAAACACCGCGGCCCGCACCCGGTCTTTTGTCGGGCGTATTTCTTCATTTACCGCGAGTTTAATAACCCGCCCTTTCCACATACCGCTGATAATGCGCCCCTTTAAAGGCAGGGCGTTGTGTGCGGACTGCGGGCTTTTTTTAGGCGCGGGCTTTGGGGGCTTTGGCATCCGCTTTTTCCATATCTGCCATCAGTTTTTTCACCTGATGCGTCGGCACTTCCATGGCCACCCCTTTAGGCAACGTGCCCAGTTTAAACGGCCCGTACTGTACCCGAATCAACCGGTTTACCGTGCAATGAAAATGCATAAAAATTTTCCGAACCTCGCGATTCTTTCCTTCTGTCAGGGTAATACGGTACCATCTGTTTTTGCCGGTATCCGTCTTTTTTTCCAGCTCTATGTTTGCAGGCTTATACTGAACACCTTGCACACGCATGCCTTTGCTTACTTTATGGAGAGCTGGGTTCCCCAGCTCTCCAAACACGCGCACACGGTAGGTACGCTCAAACCCGCTGCTCGGGTGCATGAGGTATTGGGCCAAACGGCCATCGGTGGTGAGCAAAAGCAACCCTTCGCTGTTCACATCCAAACGCCCCACAGGCACCACGGTAGGCATACCTTTAGGCATCACATCATAAATCGTGGGTCGGCCTTTGGGGTCATCATGGGTCACCAGATAGTCAATAGGTTTATGGTAAATGAACAACCGCGGGGTTGCGGCTATTGCGGCAGTCACCACTTCGCCGTCCAACGTCACCACATCATCCCGCAGCACCACGGTTGTGGGGGTGGCGGGCTCGTTGTTCACCATCACCCGACCTTCGGCCACCATGGTTTCTGCCTTACGGCGGCTGCCCACACCTGCTTCTTGTAAAAATTTATTCAGCCTCACGCCATCTCTCCTTTTTTTGCCGCATAGGCTGCGGCAGCGGCCACGAAGGCCCGCCATATTTTTCCATCTGCTGTGGTTTCTTCCGTAAAAAACTCCGGGTGCCACTGCACACCTAAAGCAAACGGCTGGTTGACCACTTCTACGGCTTCCACCAACCCATCGGGGGCTGTTGCCACGGCGCGCATATTTTCGCCAAGGGCAGCTACTCCCTCGTTGTGGTGACTATTCACTTCAAATGCAAGGGCTCCCACCATTTTTTCCAAGGCACTCCCTGCGGCCACATGCACGCTGTGCGCATATTTTTCTGCCGCCACGCTCCGGTGAGGCACCTGGGTTTTCAACACATCTTTCACCCGCCAGTGCAACCGGCCCCCTGTGGCTACCACCATGGTCTGGAAACCGGCACAAATACCAAATAAGGGAATATTTTTAGCTAAACATGCCCGCACCAGCTTCACATCGTAACAGGCGCGGGGGTGGGCTTCATCGCCCTTGTCATCGCCATACCACCAGCCAGGGCTTGGGTAATCGCCCCCGGGTATCACTACACCTTCCACTCGGCTCAAAAAATCCTCACTGGCCATTTCTATCAACGGGATGGCTACAGGCAAGCCCCCTGCCGCCCATACGGCATCAAAATAAGCCTGCCGCAAGGCATAATGGGGACGGCTCGAAAAGCTTCCTTTTTCCAACCAATCCAAACTGATACCAATAAGAGGACGCGTCATGTTCATAATTCTCAACCTAGCCGAAACCTTGCACACGTCAAGAAGTTCGCGTAGAGAAATCTTATGGTCACCATCCAAGATCTTCACACCCGCATGATGCACCGCGCGCTCGATGAAGCCCGCGCCGCCATCCCCGCAGGCGAAATCCCCGTCGGGGCCGTGGTCTATCTGGAAGACGGCACCGTGCTTGCCACCTCCCACAACCAAACAAAAACCCGGAATGATCCCACCGCCCACGCCGAAATGCTCGCCGCCCGCGCCGCCATGGCCAAGCTGGGTGATTATCTGACCGAAGCCTATGTGGCCGTCACGCTGGAGCCCTGCGCCATGTGCGCCCAGGCGCTCAGTTATTTCCGGCTTAAAGGGGTTATCTTTGGCGCGTACGATACCAAAAGCGGTGGCACGGAAAACGGCGCTCAAGTCCTCAAATACGCGCACCACAAGCCGCAGGTTATTGGCGGCCTGATAGAGACCGAGTGCGCGCACCTCCTCACCACTTTTTTTGAGAGCAAACGATTGTGAGCTGGTCGCAAGATGCTCTTTCTCCGTGGCTTGCCGCCCTTAAGGCAGGCCAGGTTTGCGCCGCCCCTGCGGAAGGTGTGTACGGCTACGTGGCCGATCCTTTCAACGAAAAGTCCCTAAGCGCCCTGCTTGCCCTTAAAAAGAGAGACCCTTCCAAAGGCTTCATCTGCCTCATTGCCGATAACGACGATTTGGCGCACCTGTGCCCTCCATCCCTTTCTCCCGCGCATCAAGCGGCTATAGAGACCTCCTGGCCCTGCCCCGGGAATGCCGCCGTCACCTTACGTCTCCCTGCAAAAGATACGATTTCTCCCTTACTCCTTGGAAACTATCCCACACTCATTGTCCGCCACCCCGCTACCCCCTATATGCAAGACTATCTCCAAGCCTGGAAAAAAACCTCAGGCCACGGCGTCCTCATCAGCACCTCTCTTAATCTTTCGGGAGAACCTCCCGCGCTTTCTGCCGCCCAAATCCCCGCAGATATTCCTGCCCTTACGCTCTCCGCTCCCCTCTCAGGTAATCCCAGCCGTATTCTGGACCCGGCCACGGGCCAGTGGATCCGTTAATTAAACCTCCCCCAACACCAGCATATAATTCACCGCTTCACTGCGGCAGGGCACCCACTGCCGCCGCCACACATCCAGCTTCATGCCGCACCGGGCCACGGCCACCAAGCCCTCCGCCCTTGCCCATGTTTCTATTTCCTCGGGTTTGATAAATTTTCCCCACGCATGGGTGCCCCGTGGCAACCACCGCAGAATATATTCCGCCCCCACAATCGCCATGATAAAACTTAACCATGTACGGTTGATCGTGGCCATAACCAGCACGCCCCCCGATGCGCGTCTGGCCGCACAAGCCTTAAAAAAAGCTTTGCTATCCGCCACATGCTCCACCACCTCCAAGGCCAGCACCACATCGTACTTTTCGGTAATATTCTCGGGCAGCACATGTTCATACCTCACCCGTTCCCGCACCTTTTCAGGCAATTTTTCCGCACAGGCTTTGGCAATGGAGATATTGCGTGCCGCCGCATCCACCCCGTGTACCTTCGCCCCGGCCCTCGCCAAATCTTCGCTGGCCAGCCCCGTGGCACATCCTACATCCAAGGCCGTTACATCCGTAAAGCGCGGGCCGAACCTTTCGGATAACACTTCCAACATCCACGCCATCCGCCCTTTATGGAAAGCCTGCGCCACGGCAAAACGCCCCGCAGGGCGCCGCCATTCTTCTGCCAAGGCATTAAATTTTGTCACCTCCGCGCCATCGGCGGTGCCCCCTTCCCGCCACCTATCTTTACGCAGCATGAGGCCTATCTCAGCTCTTTATATGCATCCCACGCAAAGCTATCCACCTGCACCACATCATCTTGCAGGGCCAAAGCTTTTACCAAACGCCCGTGCTCGGCCTTATCAATCACCTTGGCGGCAAGGGCGGCCTCTGCCATGCGCAGGGGGCTTCCTTTGGGCAGTTTTTTAGCCCGTTGAGCCCCTTTAATCGCTTTAATAATATCGCCAACGCCTTCCCATGCCTCGGCCGCCGCCAGCAAGGCGCCCAAACCAGGTGTGCTCCCCGCAGGGCGGTGCACCATGTCTGTCAAATGCTCGGTCATACCACTTTGGGCATTGCTTAAAGCACCCGCAAGCTTATCCGTCAGCTTATCTTCAGGGGCTTTAAATCGTGCTCCCAGCGGGAACATGGTCAGCTTGGTAAGGCCGGCCAAACCCCGTGCCACAGGCCCCTCGCGTTTTATATTATCCAATACTCCCAACAAGGCTTTCTCCGCCTCATGGGTGGCGTACGCATGCACCCATCGCAAACACAGCATATCGTTTGCCGTCATCCCGTTATGGTGAGCATATTTAATACTGGCAGAAAGAATATAAAGCCAGCTGAACGCATCCGCATAACGGCCGCTTAAGTATTCCTTGCGCTTCAAATCGCCTCCCAAAATCAGCAGCGCCATTTCTGTCTGCCACGCGAGTCTGGCAGAGAGATAGCTCGCATCCTGCGCCATACGGTTGAGCGGTTCCGGCAATCCCGTTTTCATCAAACGGTTACGGGTGAGCGTGCTCCACTTCCCGCGCATCCATGCCTTCAAGGCATGGCCTACGTGCTTCCAAAAGGCGTCATCAAACCCTTCCAGGTCTCCCGCATAAAGGGCTGTCACCTCGCGCTGCAGGTGAGGGTGACTCCGCATGGCACCTTGGCCAAACGTAATCAGGCTCCGTGTTAAAATGTTGGCGCCTTCCACCGTAATGGCAATAGGAATACTCGTGTAGCCACGGCCAAGAATATTGCGCGGACCACGGATAATCGCCGCGCCCCCAAAAATATCCATCCCGTCATTCACCAGCATGCGCATGGTTTCGGTCAGCTTTTCTTTGGCAATGGCGCTCAGCACGGCGGGGTTTTCGCCTGCATCAATATATCCGGCTGTCAGCCAGCGGGTGGCCGTAAGGGCATAGGTAAGTCCCGCAATGCGCCCCGTGCGCTCTCTAATCCCTTCAAAGTTGCCAATCGGCATCCCAAACTGATGGCGCAACCGGCCATAACTTGCCGTACTCAGCGCCACAAGCTGGCTGGCCCCGACAGAGAGACTCGGGAGAGAAATCCCGCGCCCTGCCGCCAAGCATTCCATGAGCATCCGCCACCCGTTACCCACCTGCCCCACGCCGCCAATCACCATATCCATGGGGATAAACACATCTTTTCCGTCCAGGTTTCCGTTAGGGAAGGGGATCCCCATCGGGTCGTGCCGCTCGCCAATGTTCAGGCCTTTGATATCGTGGGGCAAAAGCGCACAGGTAATCCCGATATCTTTTTTATCTCCCAGCAATTCATCCGGGTCGCGCAGGTTAAAAGCAAGGCCTACCACGGTGGCAATGGGAGCGAGGGTAATATAGCGTTTGTTAAACGTCAGTTTTATCCCCAACACATCTTTTTTGCCGCCGTAGGCTCCCTTGCAGACAATCCCGAAACTTTGACCGTTCGCCGCATCGCTCCCGGCATGGGGCTCTGTAAGCGCAAAACAGGGGATATCCCGTCCATCCGCCAAGCGGGGCATATAATATTTTTTCTGCTCCTTGGTACCATAGCGGTGCAAAAGCTCACCTGGCCCTAGGCTGTTGGGCACCATCACCATCACGGCAAGGCCCACGCTGTGGGTGGCAATTTTAGTGACCACGGCCGCATGGGCCGCCGCCGAGAACCCAAGCCCCCCTTCTTTTTTAGAAATCACCATCCCAAAGAATTTCTCTTTCTTCAGGTAATCCCAAGCTTTTTTGGGTAAATCACGCTTTTGGTTAAACTCCCAATCGCTCACCATATCGCACAGCGTGCGCACCTGAACATCCAAAAAGCTTTGTTCTTCCGCCGTTAAGGGCTTTACTTTAAAATCACGAAGGGCTTGCCAATCCGGCGCACCACTTAACAAATCTGCATCCCAACCCACAGTTCCTGCTTCCAGCGCAATGCGCTCGGTCTCGGATATCGCCGGTAAAACCCCCTTCACAGCCTTCATTAACGGTTTAGAAATGATGTTGGCGCGGATGCCCATGCGATTATTCTCCTTATTGCTGGCCATCTTATGTTTAGCCCTACAAACAAACCAGACACCGCCCTCAAACCCCCTCACCCCCCGCGCCTAAAAAGAAACAGGGAGGCTGAGCCTCCCTGTTTCTTGTCTCTCTGTATCCCGCTCGTTACATGCGGCTTAACCCCGCCACCACGGCCGTATCCACCCGTAAAATACGGGGACCCAGGCTTATGCCGCGCACATTTTTCATCCCGCGCAGCATCTCGCTCTCTTCTACCGAAAACCCCCCTTCCGGCCCTACTAAAAAAGCGACTGCCCCTTGCATGTCACCGTTCTCAGGCACCGCTGTTTCATCCGCCCACAGCACCACCCCATCTACCTCTTCCACCGCTTCACGTACCGTTTTCATGGGCTCTATTTTGGGGAGGGTCAGGCGCTCGCACTGCTCAGCTGCCTCCATCACCATGCGCCGTGTGCGCTCTTCATTTAACCTCACATTTTGAGAGAAATCGCACCGTACGGGGACAATAGCCGATACGCCCATTTCTGTCGCCTGCCTCAACACGGCCTCCAGAGCCTCGCGCTTGGGCATTCCCAATAACAATACGGGGCCAAGTTTTTCCGTCTGAATATCCACCTGTTTTTCCTCCACACGCGCCCTCTTGCCGCTATCGGTCAACACCGCAGCATAGCGTCCTGTCATGCCATCTATAAGGGCAATACGGTCGCCCTCTTTCAGGCGTAAAACTTTTACCAGACGGTGGGTGAGGTCTTTTCCTAAAAACACCTCACGCCCTACATTCAGCGTGCCTTCATCTTCCCAAAAAAACTGGCGTAATGCGCCCCGAATCTCCGACATTTAAAACCCCTTTTCTCCACATTTTATCCGTTATACCAACGGCTCTGCCCATACTTGCGCAGGTTCCTCCAACCTTGGCCCCAGTTTTTGGAGTGTTGCCAAGGCCAGTTGATGCCCCCGCTTAAGCGCTACATCTCCCTTACCACTCCCCGCATACTCCAGCAAGAACCCTGCGGCAAACGCATCGCCCGCGCCCGTACTGTCCACAGGCACATCCACAGGCACAGGGGCCGCCTCTTCCTGTTGTCCTTCATGGATAAATCTTGCCACACCGCGGCTGCTCGTAATTACATGCGGCACACGGCGCAAAACATCTGCCACTTTGGGTACAGCACCCAGCAAAGCTTCATATTCTTTATAGTTGCCTATCACCATGGGCTCAAACCTATCCATCAGTTCGGCAAGCCGTGCAGCGTGATCCTGGCAGGCATGGGGGGCCGGTAACAACAGGGCGCGTCTCGCCTCTGGTGTTTGCTGCCACGCATATGTTGCGGCAGCCGGGTGTGCCGCAGCGGCATACCCTTCCACAATCACCCAGCGGCTGTCTTCTAAAAACCGATCTTCCACCCACGTATCATCTGCACTTTCCTGAGGGGGTTGGGCCTGCGCCATGGTGCGTTCGCCATCAGGGGTTACCAGTACCAGAATTTCCAACGTGCGCACCTCACGGCTTGGCGGTACCATCATAACGCCTACGCCTATCATATCCGTAAAAAAGTGTTCGCCCGCCGGCTCACTTCCCACCCGGGCCAAAAACCGAACAGACTGCCCCAATTTCGCCAGCGTATAGGCCATATTAGCTCCGGCGCCGCCACTGTTAAAAGCTTCCACGGGCACCGCAGCACTCAGGGTCATAAAATCACCCACACTCAAAATATTGCTATCACCTTTGGTCAGGCCATGAAATGCCAAAAAATCATCATC
>PFND01000096.1 GCA_002791805.1 Alphaproteobacteria bacterium CG_4_10_14_0_8_um_filter_53_9
AACTTGACGCGGTACACGTGCGCCTCACCGCGCTATTCAACAGCACGTTTAAGGTTGTAGAGCCGCCCGCAGATACAGAAAATACACCTCTCCCCCATACATCAACACGTCCTTCAACCCCTCTATTAACAGGAGAAAAACTATGAAATCATCCTTATATCCGCTCACATTGTTTGCGTTTGTCTGCCTAAGCTCTGGCCTTCCGTCTATGGCGCTTGCCCAAAATCAAGAGGCAATGAGCACACCCGGCACGCAAGCAAGCTCAACGCAAGATTATGTCTGTCCCATGCACCCCCACATTCACGGTGGAGCAGGGGATACCTGCCCCATTTGCGGTATGAATCTGGTACCGTCCAAAAGCAAAGAGGCACCCGCCCCCGCAAGCAATCTCAGCGAAGATGATTTAAAGGGAAGCTTTCAGGTGGATACCGCGCTCATTCAAACTATCGGCGTCAAGCATGCACCCGTTGCAACAGAGCTTTTCGGCCAGGAAATAAGGGCCTATGGCCGCGTGGTACCAAGTACAAGAGAGGAAAACAAAGTCAGTCTTCGTTTAGAAGGTTGGATAGAAAATCTTCAAGCCTCTGCCGTCGGGGATGTCCTTAAAGAAGGAGATCATTTGTTTGATCTCAACAGCCCTCAACTCATTGCCGCCCAGAGCGATTACCTCACAGCGCGCCAGATAGGAGATGAAGATATTGCGAAGGCGGCTGCCGCACGTCTTACACAATTGGGGGTGGGCAAAAAAGCCCTCGGCATCATACGCCAAAAAGGAAAGCCGCTTACAAGCGTGCCCTTTTATGCCCCGGCAGATGGCGTGGTGATGGAGCTCAATATTCGTACAGGAGACTACATCAAGCCCGGGATGGTGCTGCTTTCCTTGCAGGATTTAAGCACTGTGTGGATAGACGCAAGCGTACCCGAGGCAGATCTGGCCAATATAAAAGAGGGAGATGCCGTGATGGTGAACTTGCCGGAAGTCGCTAAAAAACGTCCGGGAAAAGTCGCTTACATTCACCCTGTGGTAAGTGCGCAAAGCCGTACAGGGCAAGTACGTATCGAGTTACGAAATCCTGATGGTCTCCTCAAACCCGAGAGTTTTGTAGATGTGATGTTTAGCGCCAATAAAACGTATCGGCTGGCTGTACCCACACAAGCCGTTTTGCGGAGCAGTTCAGGAGAGTACGTATTGCGCTGGATAGGAGAAGGTCACTTCAAGCCCACCATGGTCACAACAGGCATTGCGTCGTCCGAGTATGTAGAGATCAAAAAAGGAGTCGAGGAAGGGCAAAGTGTTGTTATAAAAGGGCAATTTCTGCTGGATGCGGAAGCAAATCTTAAAAGCGGCATGGGCAGCATGGCAAGTATGGATCATGGCAATATGGACATGGAAAAACCCGCACCACAAAGTATGGAAAACATGGAAGGCATGAACCATGTCGGGCAGTAATCAGTTCCAGACAGATCCCACCCAAAGCTGGGTTGCAGGGCTTATAGATTGGTCTGTCAGCAACCGTTTCTTTGTATTGCTTGGGGCGCTGGTGTTACTGGTCGCGGGCATGTACAGCACTGTGCGTACCCCTCTGGATGCTATACCAGATTTGTCCGATACCCAGGTTATTATCCGTACAGATTATGCGGGCCAGGCACCTCAAGTGGTGGAAGATCAGTTAACGTATCCGTTGGCCAGCCAAATGCTTGGGTTGCCGCGCACCAAAGTTGTGCGTGGATATTCCATGTTTGGCACCAGTTTTGTTTATGTCATTTTTGAAGATGATGTGGATATGTACTGGGCGCGCAGCCGTACGCTGGAGGCTTTATCTCAGGTACAAAGCCAGCTGCCTGCGGGCATATCGCCTCAGCTGGGGCCAGATGCAACAGGGGTAGGCTGGGTGTTCCAATACGCGTTGGTAGATAAAAGCGGTAAGCGAGATCTTGCAGCCCTGCGAAGTCTTCAGGATTGGTTTTTACGCTTTGAACTCCTGACAGTTGACGGTGTGGCAGAAGTCGCCTCCGCAGGTGGTTTTGTTAAAGAGTATCAGGTGCTGGTAGATCCGAATCGTTTGCGCACATTCAATATTTCCCTACCCAAAGTGGCGCAGGCGGTGAGAGAGGCCAACGTCGAGGTAGGCGGCAGAACACTGGAGCTATCCGAGAGCGAATTCATGATCCGTTCACGCGGCTATGTCTCCACCTTGGATGATTTACGAAGCACGGTCATCGGCAGTCAAAACGGTGTCCCCGTCACACTGGCGGATGTCGGAACCATCCAAACAGGCCCCGCAGCAAGGCGGGGGATTGTAGAATATAACGGAGAGGGCGAAACCGTGAGCGGTATTGTCGTCATGCGTCCGGGCGCCAATGCGCTTACTGTTATCGAGGCTGTTAAAGCTCGGCTGGAGGAGATCAAACCCGGCCTGCCGGAAGGTGTTGAGATTGTGTCCGTGTATGATCGCAGCAAACTTATTTACGGTTCTATGGAATACTTGTGGCACAAACTTTTAGAAGAGAGCCTCATGGTCGCTCTCATCTGCTTTATCTTCTTGCTGCATGCCCGCAGTGCCCTTGTCGCCGTAGTCACTTTGCCTCTGGGTATTTTAGGGGCGTTTATCATCATGCATGCGCAAGGCATCACGGCAAATATCATGAGCCTCGGGGGTATAGCCATCGCCATTGGTGCCATGGTGGATGCCAGTATTGTCATGGTAGAAAATGCGCACCGAAAATTAGCGGCGTTACCGGAAGATGCACCTCCCGAGGTGCGCCGCGAAAACTTGCTCATGGCGGCCAAAGAAGTAGGACCGGGCCTCTTTTTCAGCTTGCTTATTATCACGGTAAGCTTTCTGCCCGTCTTTGCACTTACGGGTCAGTCAGCCAAAATGTTTACCCCGCTGGCTTATACAAAAACCTATGCCATGGCCTGGGCCGCCATCTTGTCTGTTACCTTGGTGCCTATTCTTATGCTGTGGTTTGTGCGGGGTAAAATCCGCTCAGAAGAGGAAAATCCCATCAATCGCTTTTTTGTGCATCTCTACCAGCCGATACTCAAAATAGCCTTATCGGTACCTAAAATAACAGTATGGGTCGCCATGCTTCTGGGGGCCAGCATGCTATGGCCTGTGATGAAAACGGGGCACGAGTTCATGCCGCCGCTCTATGAAGGAGATCTTTTGTATATGCCGATGACCCTCCCGGGTGTCACCCCCACACAGGTACGCCAGATATTGCAGGTCACCAACCGCATGATCAAGGAGTTTCCAGAGGTGGAGCAGGTGTTTGGTAAAGCAGGGCGGGCAGATACCGCCACCGATCCCGCACCCCTCTCCATGATAGAAACGTGGATTCAACTCAAACCCAAAACAGAGTGGCGTCCCGGCATGACACCCGAAAAGCTGATTGCGGAGCTGGATGAAAAGGTACGCTTGCCCGGCATGATGAATAGTTGGGGCTACCCTATTAAAATCCGTCTGGATATGTTGACGACAGGGATTCGTACGCCTGTAGGCATTAAAATATCAGGTCCGGATTTAAAAGGTATTGATGAATTAGCCCGTCAGGTGGAAGGGCTTGTGAAAGAGGTTCCCGGTACACGCAGCGCCATTGCCGATCGTGTTCAAGGAGGCAAATATCTGGAAATTCAGCCGGATCGCCATGCCTTGGCACGTTACGGGGTAGATGTGGGAACCGTTCAAAAAATCATCCAGATTGCCCTTGGCGGCATGAAGTTGAGCGAGGCGGTAGAAGGGCGTGAGCGCTATAATATTATGGTGCGCTACGATCGTCCGTACCGTGAATCTGTGGCAGATTTGGAGAACATCCTCGTCCCCACGCCGTCGGGTGCTCATATCACACTATCCCAAGTGGCCCATATTACATTTACAGAAGGGCCCCCCATGATAAAATCAGAAAATGCACGCTTAAACGGCTGGGTGTTTGTAGATATTCAGGGGCGTGATATCGGCAGTTATATAAGCGATACCCGCAAACTTCTGGAGGAAAAGCTGGAGATGCCCACAGGGTATAGCCTTACCTTTTCAGGGCAGTTTGAGCAAATGCAGGAGGCCAACAAACGCTTGAGTATGGCCGTGCCTGCCGCGCTGTTGCTTATTATCACGTTGCTCTATCTCCACTTTGGCAGGTGGGATCGCACAGCCCTCATTATGCTGGCCGTACCCTTCGGCCTCGTGGGTGGTTTCTGGGGCGTCTATTTGGCAGGGTATAATATGTCGGTTGCTGTGGCTGTTGGGTTTATTGCCCTGGCGGGTATCGCGGTAGAAACGGCAATTATTATGCTTATTTATATCGATCAGCAGGTGCGCTTGCACCCGCCAAAATCGTATCAAGAGCTTCTTGAGGCGGTAACACACGGAGCCGTGCTTCGTGTCCGCCCTAAGTTGATGACGGTAAGCACCATCATCTTCGGTCTTCTACCGGTGTTTTTTACCGATGGACCGGGGGCAGATGTCATGCGCCGCATTGCGCTGCCCATGGTGGGCGGCATGGCCAGCACAACGTTGCTGACCCTTATTCTCATCCCCGTGCTCTATGCATTATATATGCGTCGTCTCATGGGGTTTACATCAACAACCAAGGATAAATAATATGAAAATTCTTTTAATGGGCGCCCTGCTAAGCAGCGTATCTTTTATGGCTCAGGCTGAAGACTTCACAGTGCACATGAAGTTTAATGAAGACAGTGGTGCTGTTTATTTTGAGCCCAGAAAGCTGGAGATCAAAAAAGGAGATACAGTCACCTTTGTGCATAAAGATCCGTACAACGTGCATAATATCATGTTCGAGCCTAACGGCGTGCCTAAAAATGCCAAAATCCCCATGATGAGTCCGGAAGAAATGAACGAAGGAGATTCATGGAAGGTGACGTTCAACCAATCCGGCAGCTATGCCTATCATTGCCACCCTCATTATGATGCCGGTATGATGGGTGAAATTATCGTAGATCGCCCCTCAACGCCGGAGGAAAAGAGCACAGCACCCGCAATGGGCCATCACCACGCAGAAGGCTCATCACCAAACCATCATTAATAGCCCCTCATCACGCGTCAGGCTGCTAAATAAAAAACTGCCTCCTCCATAGCAAGATGAAAAGGGGAGGCGGGCAGAGGAGATAAGCAGGAGCCCCAAGGCTCCTGTCTCCGTTTAAGGCTTATTTACGGAAGAGATAACGCGGCAGCACAGTCGCAATCACAATCAAAAGCACAGCAATGCCACCCGCCACAGCAAGGGCTGGCCATGCGCCCAGCAAGGCTTCATATTTTGCGTTCTGGGCCAGGGTTATCTCGCCGCCCCAAAGGTGCTCAAGCAATCCTGCCGCCTTCATTTGGGGGTAAGTGATCATGTAGGCAAAAGCACCCAAAAGTCCGCCAACAATAAAAAGCAAGGCATCGCGCCGTCCTGTTGCTGCAGCGGCAAGGGCTGTCCCCGGGCAGTAGCCGGAAAGGGCAAAGCCAACTCCCAAAAGTGCACCACCCAGCAGCACACCCCAGTAGGCGGCTTTAACAGAGAGGTGAGCGGCCGGAATCATCCCCACCGCCAATCCAACAAAAAGCAGGAGAGAGGAAACCCCCACAGCCAGCAGAATAGCCTTCATCAAATGCATATCTCTCAAGCGCAGCATGTTGATAATGTAGTTGGGGTTGGTGGCGCCGGCGCGGTTCAGCGCCACACCAAAAAAGGTTCCCAAAACCAGTGCGAGAAGAATTTCCATTATTTGTTTCCTCCTTTATTGTACAAAACCATGGCTAACGGAACCGCCGTAATCAGAAGTCCCAAAGTAAACAGGTAGCCGCTCACAGCGGTTTGCATCATGCCGCTCATCATGTGGCCGCTGGTGCATCCTCCGGCAAGCCTTGCGCCATAAAGCACAATAAAGCCGGCAATAAACACGGTCACGTAACGGCTACGAGAGCTGTTGGCACCAAACCGCTCCACCCACACAGCAGGGCGCACCCTCTCTTTGGCATCGGGCCTGTCGCCACCCAGTCGGCTGCTCAGCCAGGCACCAAACATGGTGGCCAGCACAAAAATGAAGCTGTAGTTAAGGGGGTTTGCCGCTGCCGCCGCATATTTCCCACCACTTTTGGCAAGGTAGGCATTGGTGGAGTCAAAACCGCTCTTCACCGTGTCCGAGGCAACAATAAGGCTCGGTTCCACAAGGTCCCACAGCATCGCGTCAAAAATAACAAACTGGGTAGAAACCCCAATGGGCTTAACCAGTAAAACAGTGAGGAAAAAGGCGGCGCCAAGGAGCATCCCTGCTTTCCACCATGTTAAAATACCATTCATGAGAGTACCTCCTTCTTTATGTTATCTTATTCTCGGTTAACGATAATACTTTTGAAAAAAAGTACAAGCATATGTAAAAATGGCGGGAAAGTTAGAGAGAAAGAGAGCTGAAGGCTGAAGATAAAGGTGTTTCTGCTCCTCCTCAAATAGCTGCCGCACGTCCCATCATTTCTGCTCCCCAACAGGCAAAAATATGCTAAAAGAAGTCATGCTAACCGCGCTCACCATTAAAAATATCGCGTTGATAGAAAGCGCCATGCTGGATTTTTCAGCAGGTCTCACCGTCTTTACAGGAGAGACCGGCGCCGGTAAATCCATGCTCATGACAGCGCTCAGCCTCGCCCTCGGCGCACGGGCAGAGGTAGGGCATCTTCGCTCTGGCACCTCTCAGGGAGATATCACCGCCACCTTTCGCCCCACACCCACACCCGCCCTCATGGGGGTGATGGAGGAACAGGGGCTCGCGTTGGAGGCAGGGGGAGAACTCATGCTCCGCCGTCAGTTAAGTTTGTCAGATAGCGGAAGTCTCACCTCGCGCGCATGGGTCAACGGCACACCCGTGCCACTGGCCACCTTGGCCGCGGTGGCCGATCATGTTCTGGAGCATCACGGCCAGCACGCCCACACACGTCTCATGGCCCCTGGCACGCAGAGAGATCTGTACGATACACTGGCAGATGCCGAGGCCGAAAAGCAAGCCGTGCAGCACGCCCACAAAGCCTTCACACAGGCGGAAAAACATCTGAGAAATCTGGAGGCAAAGCAAGAGAAAGCCGAGGCCGAGCAAGAAGTGTTAGAGGCTCATTTGAAAGAGCTGAATACCATAGATTTGGATGAGGCGATAAATTATGCAAACCTGCTTGAAAAACGCCAGCGCCTCACGGCACAGTCTCACCTTGCAGGGGCACTTCAAGGGGTGGATGAGCATCTTGCCGCCAGCATCAGCAGCCTCCGTAATGGCAGTCTCGCGCTGGATAAAACCCTTGGCACCGCACCCGAGCTGGAAACCGCTGCAAACACCCTTACACGGCTTCTGACAGAGCTGGAAGACGCCACCTACGCCCTCGCCCGCCAAACCAGCTCATGGGAGGAGCCGGAGACGACCATAGAAGCCATAGACGATACCCTTCACGCGCTCAAAGCAGTCGCCCGCAAACATACCTGCCAGCCGGAGGATTTGCCCGCCCTGCATGCAAAACTAAGCGCCGAGGCACAGTCCTTCGCAGGGTTGGAGCAAGATATTAAAGAGGCTAAAGTTGCTCTTACTCAGGCAGAAGAAAGCCTTAAAAAAGCCTGCACACAGCTGACAGAAAAACGGCAAAGCTTTATCCCCACGTTCCAAAGCACACTCTCGCCCTTGCTCACAGCGCTCAACTTGCCCAAGGCCACATTGTTGCCGCACATGTCTCCCGTCACCCCCACAGCCTTCGGGGCAGAGGAGCTGAGCTTTCTCTTCTCCGCCAACCCGGGCCAACCCGCGCAACCCTTGGGCAAAGTGGCCTCGGGGGGAGAACTCTCTCGCCTGATGCTGGCGCTCAAAGCCGTGCTGTATGGCAACCAGCCGCCTAAAACTCTGGTGCTGGATGAAGCCGATACAGGTCTCGGTGGCGCCACCGCAGCCGCCGTGGGGCAGGCCATGCGCAGGCTGGCAGAAAAACATCAAGTGCTCACCATTACGCACCACGCGCAGGTGGCGGCGCACGCGCACCATCATCTCAAAATAGAAAAAACGAGCACAGACACCACCACGCAAACAGATATTCACGGGCTCACACAGGCAGAGAAAGAGCAGGAGCTCGCCCGCATGCTCGCCGGCAAAACCATCACAGAAGAAGCCCGCGCCGCCGCCCAAACCCTCCTCAAGCAAGCGTCAGCAGCCTAGTGGATCTCTTTACCCACACCGAGAATCAGGATATCAAAGCGCGGATAGACGCCCTCACAGCCGAGCTTGCGCACCACAATACGCTTTATCATCTGAAGGATGCACCGGAAATCTCGGATGCCGAGTACGATGCCCTGTTTGCCGAGCTTGAAAAGCTGGAAAAAGATTATCCTCATCTCAAGCATAAAAACTCACCCACCAACAAAGTGGGGAGCGGGGCCGCCGCAGGCACATCGCGTGCGTTTGAGGAGGGAAAGCACACGCAACCCATGCGCTCTTTAGGTAACGTGTTTAACAAAGAAGATCTGGATGATTTTCTTACTCGAATAACCGATTTTCTGCGGCTGGAAACCTGGCCGGAAATGGTGGCAGAACCGAAAATAGACGGCGTAAGTTTATCTCTCACGTACGAGAAAGGTGTGCTTATCAAAGCCCTCACACGGGGAGATGGAGAGACAGGCGAAGTCGTGACAGAAAATGTGGGAACCATTCGCGATATTCCCCAAAACCTCGGGGCAGAAAATCCCCCCGCGCGGATAGAAATCCGCGGCGAGGTCTATATAAGCAATGCAGATTTTGAGGCGCTCAACAATCGCCTCGCGGCAGAAGACGCAAAGGTTTTTGCCAACCCGCGCAATGCGGCGGCAGGCAGCCTTCGGCAAAAAAATCCAAACATCACGGCATCGCGCCCGCTCAAGTTTTTTGCTTACGCTATGGGAGACGTGCAAGGCGCAACATTCAGCACCCACACGGCAGAAATAGAAGCCCTTAAAAAGTGGGGTTTTACAACGCCGCCCGTCATGCGCATCTCCTCGCTCCAGCACCCCATGCAGGCCTATGAAAAATTGGAGAAAGATCGTCCAGATTTACCCTACACCATAGATGGCGTCGTCTATAAGGTGAACGATAAAAGCCTGCAAAGTCGGTTGGGAGAGCTCGCCCGCACCCCGCGCTGG
>PFND01000054.1 GCA_002791805.1 Alphaproteobacteria bacterium CG_4_10_14_0_8_um_filter_53_9
GCCAGCGGGTTCAGGCATACTTTGGCAAATGCCGCCACATCCTCTTCCGTCAACCGGCGGCCTTCCACAGCCCGTATCACCGCCACCACCTGTTCTCCCTTGCTCCGGTGGGGGAGGCCCAACACCACAATCTCGGCCACATCGGGGTGGGCACGCAGGGCATCTTCCACCTGACGCGGAAATATCTTAAACCCGCTCACCATCACAATATCCTTGGCGCGGTCGGTCAGGTGCACGTATCCGTCTTCGTCTATCATGCCGATATCCCCCGTGTGCAGCCAGCCTTTTTTCAAAACCAGCTTTGTTTCCTCCGGGTTGTTGTCATATCCTTGCATCACTTGGGGGCCCCTCACCACAATATGCCCTGGCACGCCCACCCCCACCTCACGGCGCGGGTTATCCAAATCAAAAAACTTCACGTCTGTTCCTGCCAACACACGGCCCACACTTCCCAGTTTTCTTTTTCCGGGAGCATTGCACGCCACCACAGGGCTTGCTTCGGTCAGGCCATATCCTTCATGCACCTCCACACCAAATTTTTCTGTAAACGCCTCGGCCACATCCACAGGTAAGGGGGCCCCGCCAGAGATGATGAACCCCACCCCCGCAAAATCATCGCGCCGTGCTTTTTTATTTTCTGCCAGCTTTTGTAAGAGAGCCGGCACCACACCTATAAGCGTGGGGTTCACGCGGCGCAGCGTCGCCAAAAAATCTTTCATCTCAAATCGCGGCATCATCACAAGCCTTGCCCCCGTGGCCAAGCCCAAATTCAATAGCGCCGTATTAGCAAACACATGAAAAAACGGCAATACGCATAAAAACACACGCCCATTTTCAGGTAAGGTTACACCTTCCAGCAACACCCGAGATTGCGCCGCATTCGCCACCAAGTTGCCATGGGTCAGCGCAGCAAGCTTTGGTATCCCCGTTGTTCCCCCCGTCGGTTGAAGCACCGCCACATCGCCCACCGCCACCTGCACAACCTGCAAGCCAGACGCCACGGCCCGCAGCGCCCCGTAACCCGTCACCAGAGGGTGTGTTCTCACCTCTCGCCGCCACCAGCCCAGTGCCTCGTAGGCACTCCGCTTCACCCACGGCAGCCACGGGCCCAGCGGACACGTGATCACATGCCGCACCGGCACATTCTCCGCCATCTCCAAAAGCTTGGCCACATGGCTCGGCATGTCGAGAGACACCACAATCTCTGCCTTTGCCTGCCCCACAATATGTTCCAGCTCCACCGCCGTATAAAGAGGGTTGAGGTTCACCACCACACCCCCCGCCAGCAAAACCGCATAGTAAAATATGGGATAATAGGGACAGTTCGGCAGCATAAGCGCCACGCGCGTCCCCTTGCTCACCCCTAAAAGCTGAAGGCTCGCGGCCACATTTCCTACTTCATGGGCCAGCTTGGCATAGGTCATCTCACGGCCCATAAAATCTAGGGCGATGCGTTCAGGGTAGGCGCGCGCGGCCCCCAAAAACATATCGGGCAGGGTTACATCCGGCACCGTAAACGAGGAAGCTTTTTTCCGTATCGTATGTCCTCCTTATCACCACACGCCTTAAGAAAACCCTGCACTAAAGCTAACACCTCCGCCGTAGGATGAGAGATAATGTTATGCTGGTCGCTGTTTACAAACAAAAGCGTGGCCTCTGCACCCGTTAATCCACGGTGGATAATCTTCGCACTGGCGGGGGCACATAAAGGGTCACGGTCGGCGTGCAGCACAAGGGTGGGGGCCTGCACATCCGCAAGCTCGCCGTGCATGGCCTGAATATGGGCAAGCAGGCCTGCCGTGGCAGATGTCGGCGCCATATTATAATGGCGCGTTTCATCATCCGTCGGGTAGTTGATCATGGGGTAAATGCCGTCGCCACCCCACACCTTCGCCACAAGGCGGTTGATACGGTGGGCCAGCGGCACAAGGGAGATAAACCGTTCGTTAATGGTATAAGGCGCTCCCACCACAATCAACCCTGCCAACTTCTCGGGCCGGGTGGCGGCCACGCGCAAGGCCAACATGCCTCCGGTGGAAAATCCAAGAATCACCACACGGTCACACACGCGGGCCAGCAGGTCGTACTGGCGGCGGATATCGCTCCCCCATGCCTCAGGTTCTGCATCTTTCAAATCATCCACATGGGTGCCGTGGCCAGGTATGCGCGCGCCCATCACCGTGTTTCCTGCGGCAAAAAGGCTTTGTCCCAAATGGCTCAACTGGCCGGGAGACGCCAAAAATCCATGAATCATCAATATCCCCGCCCCCCCCTTTTTCGGCTGGCGTAAAAACGTGGGCTTACCGTTGTCTTCAGATATCAGGCAGGCTTCTGCCTCCGCGCGGGCTGCGTTAAATCCGTTCATCTCGTCGCGCCATAACGTGCCCACATCTATCTCTGCTCCATCCACCGCATCCTCCCATGCCCTGTCCATCAAAACGCCAAGGCCATCCATAATTTCCGCCTCGTTGGCCATCACACGCAAGGGGTGCTTCAGGCGAGCCTCCCGGCCTTTCGGCATCTTGTGCATGGCGGGTAAAAAATGTATCTTTTCTCCGTTTATCTCCACCAGTTTTGCCTGCAAGGAAATATCCAAAAGGCGGCTCACATGGCGGTTATTTCCACCTTCGCGCAAGCACACATAGCGTTTGGGGTCGGTTAAGGTGCTATGCAGATGAATCCCTTTTTTTCCCTGCACCCGCATCACTGCATAGTAAAGAGCACGGTTTAAGACCGTCCGGTCTATCTCTTCGTCTCCCACCACCGCGCGGCGTATCAGCAGGGTTGCAAAAAGGTGCCCCATATTCAGGTGAAGCCCTCTGTAAATAGAAGATTCATAGGCATCACGCAGCTTATCCGTCCGCTTGGCCACCATATTCGCCAGCAATTTTTCACTCCACCCCTCTGCCGTATCTTTCAGAGCAAACAACTCCTCCAGGGAGGATACCTTGCTCCGGAAAGTCTGGTCTAAAATCCATTTCTCCATTTTGCTGTACCGGGCTTTCAAAACAATCGGGGGGTTCATCTGAATGTCTAGGTCCGTTGCCCGTAAAATCAGGTTTCCCTCGGTCACCAGCTCGTCTTCCAGCGCAGGGCTCACCACCTTCATAAATCGCTTGGCAAGCTTTAATAAAATGTTCGGAGCATTGCGGAGCGGGTAAAATGTGAGGGTTGCCGGCACTAAAACCGTCGGTTTTTTAGCAGCTGCCAACAAATCCTCCACCGTCTCAAACCCCAAAGCCTCGCGCCATCGCTCCAAACGGGCTTTATCTTTTGCCCCTTCCAGCTGGACAAGCCGGGCTTTAAACAGGTTCAGCATTTCCGCAAGGGCGGCCGCGCCGCGGTGCAGCTTTCTCACATCTCCCGTGTCTTCTTTCAGCACACCAAAATCACCGTTTGTCAGCCGTACTTTCTTATCCCGTATCATCCCTCCTTCAGGATAAATCATCATTTTCCGGCCCCGCAAAATTTGCGCGGCAAGGTAGGGCATTAACCCGGGCATATTGGTCGGTAACGTTCCCGTATCTTCAAAAAGGCGTGTCAATCGGGGGTGAATCTCAAACAACTCGGCATGTGCCACGCTATGGCTTAATATTTTTCTTTTCTGATACCAAATCAACGGAGGTAACAGTGTTTCCAGGCGCGTAAAATGGTTAAAGAGAAAAATATCCCCTTCTTCCAACAGTTTTTCATCTCCATGAAGTCTGATTGTCAGCCCAAAGCGTACCACCAACTTACCAAAAAACCGCATAATGCGACCGTAAATTTTATCATCCAAAGGGCGGGGCGTGTACGTCATACTAAGTTATACTCTGCCGCACATCATTGCACCGCACAAATCCTGACGCTGCAACGCAGCATGCCACCGTGCCCTTTTCCCCACCACTTCCGTCTGTGTGCCTGCTTGCCAAGGGGGCTGCGCCTCTGCTAAAGTCCCCGCCATTAACAGCAAAAAGATTGTTTCAACTCCATGCGCGCCTTTCTCCTTCTCGCTTTTGCCTTTGCCAGCTCTACAGCCGGCGCAGAAAGCCTTATCATGCACCCGGGCGGTTTTCCTTCCCCCACAGGAGAGGTCGCCACCCTTCTCAGCCATCTTTACAACGTCATTTTTCTGATCACAGCCGCCGTCATGGCGATTGTGGCCTTGCCTCTGGGCTATATTTTATGGCGCTATCGCAGCAATAACGTCGGTAAACCTGCCACCTTCAGCCATCACATGGGTCTGGAAGTTGCGTGGACCGTCATCCCTGCCCTTATTTGTCTTTTCATCGCATGGGAGAGCTGGCACGCCATGAAGTTTATCCGCACCATGCCTCAAGAAGGTATTAACGTGGAAGCCGTCGCCTATCAATTCGGCTGGGATTTCTATTATCCGGATGCGTCTGAAAATGGCGTCCATGTCAGCGCCCCCGAGGCCACCATCCCGGATGCGCACCTCTCTTCCGCAGGCGAAGACCGTCTGGTGAAAGAACTTGTGGTGCCCGTAGGTACGCCCATTAAACTTCAGGTCACCGCTGCCGACGTTATTCATGCCTTCTACGCTCCCAACCTCGGGGTTAAAATCGATGCGATCCCCGGCCGTATCAACTACACATGGTTCCAGGCGGATGCCCCCGGCAAATACCTTGGCCAGTGTGCGGAGCTTTGCGGTTCTGCTCACGGAGAAATGTTTTTCTACGTCCATGCCGTTCCTCAGGCAGACTATGATGCGTTCATCGCCACCCAGCGTACCGCTGCAGGCCTCACGCCCACCCCCATGCAGCAAGAAGAGACTGGGGAACTCCTCTCCACCCAACCCGCTCCATCTCCTGCGAATGCAGCTGCTGCCCTGCCAGGGTCCACGACGTCTTCGTCGGCCCCCTCCACACCTGTCATAGCTCCCGCGGTTAACGTCGCCGTTCCTTCACCGGAAACCGCGACCCCACCCGTCCTCTAAAAATACTCCCAGCATCAAAAAAGGGGCTTCTGCACAGGGCCTCTTTTTTGCTTTTGCTGTATTTTTGGGGGCATTTTCTTCTTTTTGTCATCTGTGCCCTGTCAACAGGCTCCCCCATTTTTCTTCCCCAAACTTTTTTTAACTCTCTTCTCACCCTCTTTTTTTCTTACCCCCTTCGCCTCCTACCCGCCCCTAACCGCACGCTTATCCCTCTCTTACCCCTTAACCCTCCGCCTCTTATCCTTCTTTTACCCACCTCTTACCCGTCTTTCCTTTTTTTCTTTTTTAAAAAAATATATTGAATATTTATGAGGGGATAGGTACCGTTTGAGCGTTGGGTTTGTAGAGATAGACTCTCCAAGCCCCCTAACCAAAGAAAGAAAAACATGTGAAAAATCAAATAACTAAAGCTCTTTCCGTCCTTCTTGTCACCACAAGCCTCGTTGCCTGCACCGCCGATGGTCAGGTCGATACAGGCACCATGAGCACTGCCATCGGTGGCGTTGCCGGCGGCGTGCTCGGCAGCCAATTCGGCGAAGGCAGCGGCAAAACGGCCATGGCCATAGGCGGCGCTCTGCTTGGCGCTTGGGCGGGTAACAAGGTCGGCCAAAGCCTGACCGCACAAGATCAAGGATACTACAGCACTGCCGCCCAGCAGGCCGCTGCCGCGCCCGTAGGCCAGACAGTTACCTGGTATAACCCCAATAGCGGGACCCAAGGTACCATTACGCCCACACGCGTTGGTACCGCAGCCGATGGATCCGCCTGTCGTGAATACCAACAAACCATTACCGTTGGCGGCAAAACAGAGCGCGCCTATGGTGTTGCCTGCATGCAGCCAGATGGCACATGGCGTATCGTTAATTAAGAATGCTGCCCCATAAAAAGCTTCCTTAGGGAAGCTTTTTTTAAGCCCTTAATTTTAAAAATTTATTTACAGCTAAGGGGAGTAGCGCAAGCAAAGCAAAGGCTAATATTACAGGTAAAGTAAAAATATCTTCGAGAGACTTAATATCTGCCAAAGCCATTCCTGCATAAACATAGACCGCGGTTCCTGGCAACATGCCAAGCCAACTAGCAAGCGCATACGTACGTACAGGTACGGGTACTAAACCCAACACTAAATTGACCACAAAAAATGGGAAGACTGGTGCCATACGTAAAGCAAAGATATAAAAACCACCCTCTTGCTCGAATCCTTTATTTATTTTCTTTAAAATACTTGGAAAACGCTTTTGGACACTCTCTTGCAAAACATAACGCGCCGCCAGCATAGCAAGTGTGGCACCTATTGTGCTTGCAACAGATGCAAGAACCAAACCCCAAAACACGCCAAATAAAGCTCCTCCCAAAAGAGTTAGCACCGCCGCAAAAGGGAGAGATAAAGCTGTCACAACAACATAAATAATTGCAAACAATACTTTTACTCCAATTGGCTGACTTACATGCCAATTTTCAAGCATTGTCAAATGCATTTTAAGTGAATCTAATGTTACATATTTTGCACCACCCATCACGTAAAAAACAATAATAGCAAATAGTATAATGGCTACAAGAGCACCTCGCTTAAACGATGAAGCAATCCCTTTTTGTGCCATACTTTTTGCTGCTCTTAATGGTCTTCCGAGTGAGCACATAATAGGGACATATTGTAGATATAAACCCTTGAACAATACGGACATACCACATGATGAGGTAATCCCATCTTGTCATCAATCATTGTGAGATACACGCGAGGATGTGCACTGTGTGCCGGGCCATCACAGACCACTCTTTTCTCTGTTACGACGGTTACATCGGTTTTATTATCGGGTTTTATGGGCTCACTCATAGGAGTTTTTAAAAGAGCTCGTGGAGAGCCCGTACAAGCTCGTCTAATACATTACCAATAAACTCTACGATAACATCCAAAATTGTACTTAAAATCTGTACTACAATGTCTAATACTTGGCTCATACCTGCATCTAGCTCACTTGCGTGGGATGCTGTAATAATCAAAGTGGCCATGGCTAGTGCCAAAAAACTTAAAATAAGAGTCCGTGGTGAGAGAATAAATGCCATGTGGAAACTCTACCTTTGTTGATACTATCTAGATAATTTGAACGCCGCGCGATTTCATCACTGGACGTGGATCCGTATGAAGGCGACCTAAACCTAAGGTTTTTTGATCTAATCCATAAGCCATTCCGATAAGCTGGCTAATATTCATTTCTGGCAGACCAATTTTTGTCCCCATAGCTTTTTCTGAGCGGGATTGATAAGCTCCCAGCGCCATATCACACAATGTGCAGGGAGAAACCATTACCTCTGCCCCATGATTTTTGGCTTCTAGGCTATGACCACCAGACATATGTAAAAATTCTTTTTCATTCAGAAGCATGTAATGGAAACCGCAACACTTGTCTTTTCCATAATAATCCACACTTTCACCACCCATAATGCGAATAAGTTTTTCCATGTACTGAGGACCTGCCAAACGGCCGCCTCGGCCATTAAAAACCTCATTCGGGCGGAGGCCATGACAACCGTAAAAGGGAGCAACTTGCAAATCATTCAAGGGATTTACAACATGTTTTTTTAACGTTTCTTCACCCACATCATCAATCAAAACCCAAATAAAGTGCTTTACATCGATGGTGCCTTGATAGGGACGCACCCCTGCTTTAACCAAGATAGCATTCACTTTCTCCAAAAGTTCCGGCTCTGCTTTGAGCCTTTCGTTGGCAAAGGAAAACGTTTGGAGGCAGGTGTTACAAATGGTGACAATATCCATCCCCATTTCTTCTGCTTGAGAGAAAATACGGGCGTTAATAGCGAGGCCTGCGGCGGGATCGTGCTCTTGCAAATTACCGGCGCCACAACAGGTTGCACCATGCATATCATGCAAGGAAACCCCCAGTTTTTCTGAGACAGCGCGGGCGGACCAGTCGGCTTCTTTTTGGATTTGTTTGGCGGCGCAGCCTGGATAATAGGCGTAATTGAGGTTCTGTGAAATTCCCATAAAATGACTGTAGACAAAGGTTTGAGGGATGACTAGGGGGTGGGCGCGAAAGCTGCTGCGGGGTGGGGCAGAAAGCTCACACTTTAGAAAAAAGTGCTAGTATTGGGCGCCAGGGTATTGTTTTCCTTCAGGTTCTTTGGGGGCGACACGCATACCGCAGGCCACGAGGGAGAGAAGGGTAAGAGACAGACAAATGAGGGGTAAGAGGCGGGTAAACGCGCGGTAAGAGGCGGATAGGCGTGAGGTAAGAGGCGGGTAAGAGGCGGAGGGGGGAGTCATGCGCATGGGAAAAGATTAAGAGATTTAAGATGGATTGCCTAGTTCTTTTTACGCTTCTTTCCTCTTTACCCTCGTTATTCTTCGCAGGTTTTGTTTGTCTGACATGCATTCCCATCATCATACAAAGGATTGAGGGCGAGGCCTGTGAGCGTGAGGCCCTCAGGTGTGGTTAAAAACGTGGCGAGGAGAATACCCGGTGTGAGATCCAACAAGGTTTGCATCTCCTCGTTTGGCAGGGCGACCACAAGACTGGCGGCACCCCCTTGCCTGACCATATAATGAAGGGCTTTGAGCGTTTTTGGTACGGCGCCAATACTGAGCGTTGGTGTTTTGAGACTGAGGGCATAGTGCGCGGCAGGCCCTACCCCTTGGGACGCCATAACCGCCACGGGTTGCCCTATGAGCAGCTGCCCTTGTTGTTTGATGGCCTTGCCTATTTCTTCCATGACGACCGGGGCCATTTTGGGCGCCGGAGACACCGCCATGTTCTGCTGCCCTACCCACACCCCCATGGCCAGCACCGCGCCCACCCGCCACGGCGCTTTATACGCCCATGCCACAACGGGCGTTTGGCGATACATGCCTTTTGCGGCCCACCACAAAGGAAGGGCTGCCAGCAGCGTAATAAACGGCAAAACCTCCCGCAGGTTATGCTGGAGCAGGCCCCCTACGAAAAATCCGCCAATACCCAAAGCCGGCAGGCTTAGCCATGCATAGCTTGTGAAGACGGCCAGAAGGCCCCGTGCCGCTGCCACCTGCCC
>PFND01000034.1:0-5852 GCA_002791805.1 Alphaproteobacteria bacterium CG_4_10_14_0_8_um_filter_53_9
CCCGCGGAATATGATCAATACCCATCAATCTCACGCCATCAGGAGATATCAGATAATCCCCCGCTCGCCCGCGTATTCCCTTAAAAACGCGCAGTCCCAGGCACACTTCATTTAGGGCTGCCGCATCAAGGCCTTTGTCCAAAATAGCCACATCACCGGTGCGGTAGCGCACAAAGGGTTGGGCCTTGTTCCAAAGGTTGCTTGCCACAATCTCGTAAAAATCGTTCTCGTCGTCACCACCTGTTTTAATAAGCTCCACCTTGCCATAAGCCGCTAAAAAACGGTAGCCGTCCCCCGCGCCATAGGCAAAGGCCACGCGCTCGGCCATGCCATAAATATCCATCACAGGAACCTTCAAAATACGCGTTGCCAAAGCCCGCACATCAGGGCGCAGAACCTCAGAAGAGCTCATCACACAGCGCAAACTCGGCAGAGAAGAACCCGCTCCCGCAAGCTTCATAAGCATTTCAAGAGACGTCGGATAAACCCATAAAACATCAGGAGAGAACGCCCGCAAAGCCTCCACATAATCAGGGGCCGTCGCCGCACACAGGTGGTTGGAAGAGAACGTCCGCACACGTCCCTCTCGCGTGTCACGCCAAAAAGGCGGGGTCATATCCGTCGGGTTTTGTAAGGTGTCACCGCGTAAAACCGCAATCTTTGAACGGCGCAAATCCACACCTGCCTTTGCCAGCACATGGTCTATGGCGGCCTGTTCAAGCACCACACTTTGCCAGTCCCTAAAAAGTGAGAGAGGCGTCCACGTGGTGCCACTCGTAAACGCCCGTGCCACAGGCAAAAACGTGCGCCCGCGCATCTCACGCTCACGCCCGCGCACAGTGTCTTTGTCTAAAAACGAGAGGTCATGCCACGCACCCCATTTAACATCGCGGCCATAAAAACGCGTCATCGCCGCCCATGCGCGCAAAACAGCCTCACGGGCCTGGATAAAGGAGCTTGCCTCATGGGCAGCCATAGTCTCCACAGCCGCTATCTTGCGGCGAAAATGACCATACACAAAAGGCGCCCGACGCACCAAAACGTCGCCTCCCCATCGTGTTTTAAGGGTCTCAAAAAAACGCATAGCCCACAGTTGCCATATTAGCCTTAAAAATCAAGCTTATTTCAAACAAAAACAGTCTTGACAATGTAACCCTCGCCCCCACTTAATAGCGCATTAAATTAAAGATTATCATGAGAGTAAACGCCACAACCTATTGTCAAAAACCCACAAAACGGTTTGTTTTTATGGGTTGCCCTATGGATGCGCTCACAATGGAGGAAACACGCGCCATCGCCGAAAACGCCATAAGGACAAAAACGCCCCTGCATCACGGGGTGGTCAATGTGGCCAAGCTGGTCAGCATGCAAAGCAATCCGGCCTTGCAGCAGAACGTGGCACGTAGTGATATGGTTAACATAGATGGCATGGGTGTCGTCTGGGGCGCCCGCCTGTTCGGTCACAAGGTGCCCGAAAGGGTAAGCGGTGCAGATATTATGGAGGAAATGCTCAAGCTGTGTGAAGAAAAAGGCTACAAGCCCTACTTCCTCGGGGCCCGCCAAAAAGTATTGGAAAAAGCGATAAAGAACATTCAGGCGGAACATCCCAGCCTCAAAATCGCCGGCGCTCAAAACGGTTACTTTACGCAGGAAGATGAAGCAAAGGTGATGAAGAAAATCGCCGCCAGCGGTGCCGATTGTCTGTTCATCGCCATCACATCCCCTAAAAAAGAACATCTGTTATCAGCATATAAGAATAGCCTGAACATCCCCTTCATCATGGGCGTCGGGGGGAGCATAGATATCAAGGCAGGCCTCACAAAACGCGCCCCGAAGGGTTGGCAGAAAAGAGGGCTGGAGTGGGCCTACAGGCTCCTGCAAGAGCCTCGCCGTATGTTCGGCCGCTACACAAAAACCAATACAAAATATGTCTTTTATCTTCTTAAAGAAGCTGTTGATCGCGCGCGCCTTCATTGGCTTTTTCACCGCCTCCGCGCCATGGGGGGGCGGGAGGTGCTCCACCGCCTGAAAGAGCATCTGCTAAAATCCATATCTGCCCGCAAAACCTACGCCTTTCCTGCCGTAAAAGGCTCTCTTCCTGCCTTGCCGTTAGAGGATAGTCAGTTTGAAGTGATCGCAAAAACCTGCGCGCCCGCCTGGCAAAAAGCCGCGGAGGATTTTAAAAAGGACAGATTTTCCGCACTCGGAAAAACAGTTTTTTTAGGGCAGGGGGGCACCCGCTGGCACACAGATCCCGTATCAGAAAAAACATGGCCGTCAGAGACATTCTGTCATCACATTCCCTACCGCACAGCAGAGGTCAGAGATATAAAAGATGTGTGGGAAGTCGCACGTCTTCAACATCTCATACCTCTCGCAGCGCTTTCAAAATATAAAGATAATCAAGAACTAAAATTACTTTGTAAAACTGAAATATTAAGTTTTATAAAACACAATCCGCCCTATAAAGGGGTTCATTGGAGCAGCGGCATAGAGCTCGCGCTTCGCCTCATCAGCCTCATGGCGGTGGTTTCTTTTATCGGGGAGGACAGCTTCTCAGAGGCCGAAAAAGAGACCCTTCAAAGCAGTCTCGCCGCGCACGGCTTTTGGCTGTATCGCTATCCCTCAAAATATTCTTCGGCCAACAATCATCTGGTGGCAGAGGCCGCAGGTCTGTATCTGCTGGGCACCCTTGCCCCGCATCTAGGGCATGCAGAAACGTGGGCCGCTTACGGTCGCCAAATTCTTATTCAAGAGGCAGAGAAACAAATCTACGCCGATGGCATGGGGGCCGAGCAATCCCCCACCTACACGGCCTTTATCATAGAACTCTTTCTTCTCTGCCGTCAGGTGGGGGAGGCTAACAAACCCTTTCCAAAGAGCCTCACCACCCGCCTCACCGCGGCCGCACATGCCCTCGCCGCCCTCACCGATAGCGCAGGGCACCAACCCAAAATAGGGGATGATGACGAAGGCCGCGTCTTCAAAAACGATACCGAATACGAAGACCACTATCCCACAAACATCCTCCACAGTCTTACCACAGCTTTGGGTTTGCCTCCGCTCATCCAAGCGCCCGTCACGCCCCACCTCCGCAACCTGTTTCTCACCCGCGGGCAAAGCCTCCAAGCCTCCACGTCTCTGCCTCTCCCTTCCTCTATGTCTCAACACCTCCACTTCCCTCAAGGCGGCCTCACCACGCACCGCAACACTTTCGGCAAAACAGAAGGCCTTATGGTGATGGATCACGGCCCGCTCGGCTATCTCAGCATCGCTGCCCACGGTCATGCAGATGCCCTCTCTCTCTGGCTGCACGCAGGGGGCCACCCCGTGTTGATAGATACAGGCACCTACCTCTACACATCAGGCAAGCAGGATAGAGATCATTTCCGCAGCACTGCCGCCCACAACACGCTCACCATAGGGGGAGAAAGCCAGAGCATCCCGGCAGGCCCGTTCAACTGGTCGCATCAAGCAAAAAGCCATGTCGTCCGGCAAACACAAACAAGTCTCAGCGCCGCGCACACAGGCTATAAAAAACGCTTCGGCCTTATCCATCGGCGCACCCTCACCCTTCAAACAAAAGGCTATAATATAACAGACGAGCTTCACGGCAAACCCCGCAATCCCCATCTGCCCGTCACGGCGCGCCTTCACCTGCATCCGGCGCTTCACATCACACAAAAAAATCCCACCACCATACACCTCACCACACCTGCGGGCTGTCAGGTTGTTCTTCAAACATCCCTGCCGCACACCCTTACCACGGCACCCTGGTCACCGCGCTTCGGGGTCAAATCCACATGCCCGTGCCTTCAGGTAGATACATCGGCAGCCGCCATGCAGGCAGCCCCCCTCGTCACCACCCTTACATTCCCTCATTAACCCCCATGCCTTACCCCAAAAACCCCCTTCGCACCTTCTGGAAACTCTACTGCCTGACCGTAGGCACACTCAGCATCATCATAGCCCTGTGTGCCGCCGTTTACCTCATCAAATCAGATGTTTTAGGCATTAATATCTTCCAGCAAGGCGGCTGGCACACCTTCCAAAAATGCCTAAAAACAAGCTTTAGTATCAAAGATTTATCCTAAAAATAAAAAGCTAAACCTTCTTCACAAATTCAGATTTCAACCCCATCGCCCCAATCCCCGGTATCTTGCAGTCAATATCATGGTCACCCTCCACTAATTTAATGCCCTTAACTTTGGTCCCAACCTTTACGACAGATGAAGATCCTTTGACTTTCAGGTCTTTAATAACACTTACCGTATCACCATCATGCAGTTCGGTGCCATTGGCATCGCGCACCGTTTTGGGGCCGGCCCCCGCCGCTTCAGCAGGGGACGTTATAGGCCATTCATGAGAACACTCGGGGCAAATAAACACATCACCATCTTCATAAACATAAGAAGATTGGCACTCAGGGCAGGGGGGCATCGTGGGCATAAATCAAAGCTTTCATAGGTTTAGGTTGCAGCAATATCACTCAAACAGGCTGATGTCTTTCAGTATGTATGTTTTTCTTATGGTGTATGCTATAAAGTCACGTACATGACAACATTCACGCCCGCCGTTACCAGCGCCATTTTAAGTGGAAGCGCCTACACGCCGTCGCTCAGCGGTACAAGCGCAAGCACCAGTAGCAGTCTGCTGGCAAGTTTGGGCAACACCAGCCTTGGGGGCGCTGGCAGTAATATCCTCAGTAGTGCTTATCAATCCTTGTCACCGGAAGCCTTAACGGCCCAGTTTTCAGATAATCTGGATAGCCTAAGCCTCAGCGCCATCTTGCAAAATACAAACTACAGCACCAACACCTCGCTCTTCAGCAGCCTCACGGCTACCAATTTTTATCAGGATACTCTGACCATGCTCAACAACAGCTTCAATTTTTCTTTAGATGTAGAAGGCTAACCAGTAGATAAAACCTGTGCGATGCGGATCCGCCCCAAATATTTGTTTGAAGAAGCTCTACCGTAGATGTCGTGTTACAATCCTATGTAGTTACTGTAAAAATTATACTCTACTATTTTTCCCTCAACGCTAATTCTAAAACTAGCAGAATAATATTCTTCGACTAGACTACCTCGAATAAGAAAAATATTTTTAGAGGATAGGTCTGGGCGGTAATTTACGATGGATGTAGTTTCTCGTGCGGAGGGGTTATCCTTCAAAACAACAGCTCTTACCCGTTCGTAATCATAATCATACTTTTTTACGATCTTCTCAAGTTGGGCGTTAGCCTCAGCAAAAGTTTTGCGCTCCTTGAGAGAAGCCTTATTGGCGGGAGCATCTAACACAAATTCCCGTTCATCATGTATTGGCTGCCCCATAGAGTGCACCCCATCAGTTAAAGATAGAAAACTCCCTAGCATTAATGAAAATAAAGTTTTGTTTTTCAAAATTATATCCTCCCGATAGCTAGTTGGGAGTATCTCCAACATTCTGAACTATAGCAAGTTGCATCTGATAAAGCGCTTCTTTTTTAACGTACCTACGAAGAGAGAAGAAATAATGGTGGTGGGAGTAAGATTCGAACTTACGAAGGCGAAGCCAGCTGATTTACAGTCAGCCCCCGTTGGCCACTTGGGTATCCCACCACAGTGCAGCGGGCGGCAACATAACTATCCGATGCTCTTCCGTCAACCATCTCTTGCATAAAAGATAAACTCGGCCTAAAGAAAAGGCATGAAAAAGCAGCACGCCCCCCAAATTCCCCGTTTGTCCAAAGGGAGCAAACGCCACAAACCCGCACGCAACACCACACCAACCAGCCAGAAGGCGTTGGCAGGAGACGGCTATCTCGTTGGCCGCCATGCGGTAGAAATGGCGCTCACCGTAGGCCGCCGCCA
>PFND01000034.1:5884-8822 GCA_002791805.1 Alphaproteobacteria bacterium CG_4_10_14_0_8_um_filter_53_9
CGGAGGTCAAAGCCTTTCAGGAAAAATTTCCCCTCGCCAAAGTGCAAACCACAAGCCGCGCCTTGTTAGATAAACAATTTCCGGAAATGGCGCACAACGGCATCGCCGCCCGCGTGGGCAGCCTTCCGCAACCCACCTTGGAAGAACTGTTGGCAGAAGCTCCAGGCCTTATTGTTGTGCTGGATCACGTGACCGATCCCCACAACGTAGGCGCCATTCTGCGCAGCTGTGCAGCGTTTGGTGTGGGCGGTCTCGTGGTGACAGAGCGCCACAGCGCAGGCCTCACCCAAACGGTGGCCAAAAGCGCCGCAGGCGGGCTGGAGGTTATTCCCTTCGTCACCGTCGGTAATCTTAATCAGGCTTTGGAGAAAATGCAGCAAGAAGGCTATACAACTTTCGGTATGGCGGGAGACGCCCCCATTCCCTACACCCAGCCGGATTATAAAGGTAAAACCGTCATCGTCATGGGGTCAGAGGGGGAGGGCCTCCGTAGGCTTACGAAAGAAACGTGCGATGAACTCATCCACATCCCTATGTCACCCAATATGGAGAGCCTCAACGTCAGTAACGCAACGGCAGTCGTCCTTTCGCACATCTGGCAACAGAATCTCTAAAATCTAAAAAAGACATTTCTGCCACCCATACGGGCACAGAAGAAAAAGAACGTCTTCCCGTCAGGGTAAAATCTGCGTATCCTCTCAAAAAATGATACGCAAAAACATCTTCTTCAGTCTTCTCTTCGCTCTTATGGGCGTTGTCGTCGTCACGCAAAATGCTAACGCTGCGGATGAATGGGGAGATATCGCCATCGTCTCCAGCACGCTTGGTGTCAACAGCGGGAGTATGTGTATAGGGGAAGGCACACGCGGAGAACTCGGCTGCCCAACCTATGCACCCTTTGTAAGTTCTACGGGTCTCGTGGGTCTTGCAACCACCACACCCTCTGTCACCCTCACAGTCAGCGGCAGTGCCTTTTCCAATAGCCTGATGCTAAAAAGTATCACAGGCGCAGCAGCTCCCTCAGCCTATGCATCAGGCTTATGGACAGCAGATGGCGTAAATACATATTATGCTAGCGGTAGAGTGGGAATGGGGGGGGCACCTCATGCCAGCTATGGGGTAACTGTAAATAATAAGGGTACAGGTAATGGCCTTCTCGTTGCAAATGCCCTTGCTATGGGAACCTCGGGTGGAGCTTACGATAGTATTGGCTATAATCTCCGTTTTACAAACAGCACAGGGGTGTATCAATATCAACTGGGCGATAAATCCAGTATGATTCGCTTTGGTAGTTCAGGAGTAGGCATTGAAACCTTCACAACAGGTACAGTTGGCAGTGCAGGGGGAACAATTGCCTATACAGCAGGGCCATTTATATACGATGGCGGAACATCATGGACAAGCAGCTCCGATAGGCGGCTGAAAAAAGATATTGAAACCTTGAGTGTGCTGGATAAGTTGGATGGCTACCGCGCCGTGAGCTTTAACTGGAAACAATCAGGAAAGAGAGATATAGGCGTCATCGCGCAGGAGCTTTATCCTTTGTTTCCAGAAGTCGTTTATAAAGGGAGCGACACGCCCGAGCTGGATAAAGAAGAAGGAAAATGGGGGGTAGATTACGATAAGCTCGGCGCCTTGGCGCTAGAAGGGGTAAAAGAATTGCATGAAGAAAACAAACAGCTCCGCGCAGAAGTGGCAGAGCTGAAGCAGCTCATAGAAAAACAGGCAAAGCAATAATCAGATATGAAAAGAATGCTCCGCTTCCTCAGTCTCATAGTTGTTTTATCTGGCTTTACCACCTCAGTATGGGCGGCGTGTTCAAGCCCATCAGGCACCACGGCCGAGATTATTTACAATGCCGATTATGGGGTTATGCAATTTTGTAATGGTACCTTATGGGTATCATTGGGGAATAATGATGTAGGCGGCGGCGTAAGCACACTTCCAGCACTGACAGACGTAACCCTCAGTAGCCCCGCCAGCGGAGATCTGCTATATTACAATGGCAGCGCGTGGATCAACCAAGCCAGCAGCGGCCTCTTCTCGGCCGATAGCATTACAAGCGGCACCACAAGCGTCACCGCCAACACCACAGGTTATATCTCGCTCACCACAGGGGGGGCTACCACAGGGTATTTTGATACCGCAGGCCGCCTTATCGCCCCGGGCATCAGTCTTACAAGCATGTACGGCATTTCCAGCAGCAACGCGTACATCTCAAATCAGCTGAACATCCGGAATGTCGTCCCCGTAGCCGATTACGGCCTTGTCGTTGGCGGCAGCTCAACAGAGGACGGCATTACCATCCGCCTGGAGGATAGCGCCTCAAACGATGCCATAACAACCTACGCAGGCACCAACCTCACGCACCAGCTGTTCACCTCAACCAACGATGGTGTGTATAAGATATACTCAGAAGGATCAGTAGATAAAATCCAGCTCCACAGTGCAGGTCTGTCCTATTTCAACGGCGGAAACGTGGGTATCGGCACCGTCACCCCTGATGCATCTCTCACCGTTGTGGGGCTCGTAAGCGCCACAGGCGTCAGCGTCAGCGGCATTGTCACCGCCACCTATTTTGAAGGGGACGGCAGCCGGCTGACAGGTATTGCCGGCGGTGATGCAGATCGCATCGTAAGTGGTACAACATCAGCCATCATCACAAACGAGGGGACAGGCTATATAAGTCTGACCACAACCGCAGGCGCCGCCGCATGGGGTTATCTTGGCTCTTCTGCCACCTATCTGCCAAATCTCAACTCTAATCTGGTCAGCAGCACGCGCGTCTCCGCAACCACCATCTCTGCCTCCATCGTGCAAATAGCAAGCCCCACAAGCACGGTTACCTGCAGCAGCAGCACAGCAGGTGCCCTCAAGTATAACAGCACAGGCAGTTATATGGAGATGTGTAACGGCACCAGCTGGCAACCCATGGGTG
>PFND01000027.1 GCA_002791805.1 Alphaproteobacteria bacterium CG_4_10_14_0_8_um_filter_53_9
AAGGGTCACCGTCACAGCACCCCCCAAAGGCAGCGGTTGAATCATCCCTGCCATCATCAACGCCAGCATACCGCTCTCGGCGTCCGTATCTTCACTTTCAATGCCAAGCTTTTTCTCAAGGTAAGCCATCATCACGTCAAGAGCTTCTGCCTTGGCAGCAGCTTCTGCAGGGTCCATACCCAAAACCACCAAAGCCGCAGCGTAGTCATCAGGGCCTTGCAAATCACTCAGGTTAATCCCGTTTTGGCGCAGGGTCACCGTAATCTCTGTCAACCGAATCTGGAGCATCGCCACATCCACCTGCCCACCCACAACATCAAGGTTCAGGCCTTCAGCAAGCGGAAAACTCTGGCTGGTAGGCACATCGCCCGCACCACCCAAAAGCTTGGCAAGAAGCTCCGCCATATTGCCTTCAGCGTCGCTCCCGCCCAGCTCTCCATTTTTAAGAGCTTCCAACAAGGCTTCTGCATCCATAGGCACGCCATTTGCATCTTGCGTCCCTACCAGAGAGGCGAAAATACCTGCCAGGTCACCCGTCGCACCACCGCTTGCACCCGTCACAGTACCGCCAAGGCCCCCAAAAAGACCCATTAATCCTCCTTCACCCATTGGCATCATCGGCAGACTGTTCATCAAGCACACTTTCGTTGTATAGTTATGTCACCAAAAAGGAATGCATAACTCGTGCCAACCCAACCGCCAAAGCCTCCCATAACCAAGGCCGCTGCCCTTCAGTATGATAAAAACAAGGATGCCGCCCCAAAGCTCACCGCAAAGGGCAAAGGCCCCATTGCCGAAAAGATCCTTGAAATCGCTCGGGAAAACAATATTCCGATTCATAGAGATGAAGATCTGCTGGAAATTCTGGAAACCGTAGAGGTCGACACCGAGATTCCGCTGGAGGTTTATCAGGTCGTGGCCGAGATCTTCAGTTTTCTCTATCAGGCCAACCAAAAACGTAAAGGGTGATAACGCCCCTATTCAAGGCGCGCGTCTTCACCTATACTGCGGGCATGTCTTGGCACCAAACCCTCACTCAAACGCTGGCAGAGATGGAATCTCTCACCAATCCCGGCACCGAAAATGAGCTTAAAAAGCTCACAGAACTTGGCGATAAGCTTGTGCACCTCACAGGCCAAATTCCCGCCCTTCCTCAGGAAGAGAAGGACGAAGTCAGGCCGCACCTCCCCAAACTGGGAGAGCGCATTCAGCTCGTCATCAGCGCGTTAGATGCCGCAAAGTCCCAAACCGCCGCCTCCATGCAGGGCCTTCGCAACCGGGCGCAAGCCGCAGCCGCGTACCAAACCAAACGCTAAACGGTTATGGATCTTCTCACCACGTCATACATTTTGCGCATGGCAGGGGCGCTTTTGTTTACCCTTGCGCTCATGCTGGGCGGGGTATATCTGCTGCAAAACACGCAGGATAAGCTGCGTCGCCGCACCGGCATCAGCAGCAAACGCCTTAAAAAGCTGGAGAGTCTGGCGCTCACACGCACCACATCCGTGCACCTGATAGAGGCCGATAACACAGCCCATCTCGTCATAACAGATGCCACAGGCACAACACTCCACCCTCTGGATAAATCTTCGGAACCCCTCAAAAACACCGGCCCCACAATCACAAAAAGACCAAAATAACATGCGCCTCACCTCCCTTTTCTCTCTATCTTTTGCCCTTCTTTTTATAGCCTTTCCGGCCCTCGCCCAAACCACAGGGCCGCTCAACATCAATCTGGGGAACGACATGCTCGAGCCGGAGCGCCTCTTCCAGATCATCACGCTCGTCACCGTCCTCTCCCTGGCGCCATCGCTGTTGCTCATGGTCACCAGCTTCACGCGGATCATTATTGTCTTTGCCTTTCTGCGGTCGGCCATCGGGCTGCAAACCACACCGCCTAACAGCGTGCTGGTGTCGCTGTCTCTGTTCATCACCGCCTTCATTATGGCGCCCACATTTCAAACGGCCTATACCAACGGCCTCGCCCCCTATTTTGATAATCAGATCACATCAGAGCAAGCCTTTGAGAGAGCGACAGATCCCTTCCGCCGCTTTATGGCAGCCAACGTAAATCCGACAGATCTGGAACTCTTTACAAAACTCCTGCCCGAGGCAGATCAACCAAACCCGGAGGATCCCGCCGCCAAACAAGCCGCAGAGACACCGCTCCAAGCCTTGGTCCCCGCCTATATGATCTCCGAACTCAAGCGCGCGTTTGAAATTGGCTTCCTGCTCTTCCTGCCCTTTTTGGTGATCGATCTGACCGTCGCCAGCATCCTCATGAGCATGGGGATGATGATGCTCCCGCCCGTCACCATCGCCCTCCCCTTCAAAATCATTTTCTTTGTGCTGGTGGATGGCTGGCATCTCCTCACCCAAACCCTGCTCAACTCCTTCAACCCTCCATTGTAACCCTTCTCACTGTCACCTCATACAAACGTTCCTTTAAAAAACGTCATGCCGCCGACCAAAGGGAGAAGGCAGACATGCGGCTGCCCCCTTGCGCAAGCGGGGCAGCAAAACAAAGCGAGCGCAGGGCGAAAGGCTCAACAAGCCAAAAAGGCGGTTGGGCCGAAGCCCGGAGTCGAGAAGCTATGTTCGGAAAAGGCACTAAAAAGCAGGCGGTGGCAGCAACTCCATAAAACGCATTTTCTCGTTATATTCCGCCTGCTCAGCCCGAGATTTCACTTGATAATCTTTCAACGCCACCATCGCATTGGCAAGCTGGTTAATCTCGGCAAGGGTGTCGGCAAAGCGGCCCAACGGCCCTTCACTTCCATCCGCCTTAAAGGCAAGTCCCTGCATGGCCGCCATAGACCGAAGCGCATCCGCCACCTTCGGCATCGCCTCCAGCTCCGTACTGGCCTTCTTGATCATATCGCCAATTTTATCGCCCTCACCCAACATCAAATGAGCAAAGGCACCACGCAACAAGGCCACCTTTGTTACATCCTCGGGGCGGGTGGTGGCCGGCAAGTCCAAAATTTTCTCGGCAGATTCCGTCACACGGGGCCAGTTTTCTTCGCCCCACGCCGCGTTCAGGCGCACACTTTCAGCCGCAGGCTTTCTAAGGTTCGCCACAATCTCACGGGCACGGTCGTATTGCTCCAAATCAACCAGAACATGCCCTTGTTCCACCTGCCACGCTTCTCGCAAAACAGAGTTTGTCACATCGTCGTCATAGGCCTCTAAAAGCCGGAGCGAATCCTGAGGAAGTCCCTGCAACCGCTTCGCACGCGCCAGCATCAAGGCCACCCGGGCACGGTCAATGGGGGCTTTAGGGGTGCGGTAGCGCAGCACATTATCAAGCAGGGGCACGGCGCGCTCGTAAAGGGTGGCTTCCGTCATCAGCTGGGCCACGCGCTCGGCAATGCGGGTGCCGCGCACATCATCAGGCACAAGCTCTCTAAAATCTTCATAAAGGCCAATAAATTCAAGGGGCGTAAATCCGGCATCATTTTCAGGCTTAAAGGCTTCCATCACCGCATCGCTCATCTCCCGGGTGAGAGAGGCCATATCCGCATAAGTAGGGTAAGCCCGCACAAGGGTTTTCCAGCGGTTAAGACCATCACGGTAATCGCCTCGCCGCACATAAAGCTTGCCCAAATCTCGCAGCACGCGCTGTTCAAGGGTGTCGCCGCGCCAGTCCATCCGCAAATCTTCCAGATAGTCCACCATCTGGCGCGGCTCAATCTCGCGCCGTGCCAGCAAGGCCTGAATAAAATCATATTTGGCTAGATACGCCGTTTTCAAATCACCCCTCTGTTCAGAGGCCGCGGCCAAATCTTCCAATCCCTCGCGCGTCTCGCCCGCACCAAGGCGTGCACGTCCTCTTAGGTAAAGCCACGCGGGAGAGATACGCTCTCGCCCGCTCAACACCTCCTCAATAAAAGGTCTGGCAGCGGTCGCCCCGCCCACCGCCAGCAACGCTTCCGCACGGGCAAGCAAAATCCGGTCACGTAACGTGCTGTCATAGGTAGGTAAAAGGTTTTTATGGTCGGGCCACATTTTTACAGCGCCCGTAAAGTTGCCACTTTCACTAAGGGCCGTCGCCTGCCACAGCTCGGCATGGGGGCGCCACACACCGCCAATATCTTTCAAATCCAAAATCGCTTCGCGGGGCATACCTCGTAAAACTTTGGCAACACCGGTGGTCAGCTCATCCATCACCTGAGTGGGCGTCACAAGCGCCATCACGCCCAAAGCTTCATGGGGCCGCCCGGCAGAAAGAAGAGTTTTCGCGAGCGCACGCCGTGCCGCCATCAACGCAGGGGCACCTTCAGCAAACGCGGTCGCCCGCTCCGCATCAATAATATGCTCTTGAATGTCCTTGCCATAGCCCACATCAGGCAACCAGCCGGGCTCGCGGGCGGGCACATTCTCTTCACGGACAACAACAGGCTCAGGCCCATGCGCCTCTGGCGTCGCCGGGGTCACCTCGGCATGCAGGTCGCGGGTCTCTGGCTCAGGGGGGGCCTCATGGTGCACCTCTTTTTTAACCTCCTTCACAGGGGGGGGCACAACAGTCTCAGGTTTAACGTTTAAATTTTCCACTTGGTTTTCAAGGTCTTCAAGCGCCATAAGGGCGTCCACATTGCGCACATCGCCCGATCGAATAACAGCCCCATTCACTAATCTAAATCCGTCAGGCATCACAAAAGTCATCATCTCGCCGGGGGTATAAACCAGGCCCACCGGCTCACCCATAGGGGCCAAATTTTCACTTTCAACAGCAAGCGCCCCCACAGGCGTATCCACACCTTTTAAGGGTTTAAGCCCCCCCCCGCCAGAGGCTGGAGAAATCTCGGCCAACTTTGCCTCGGCCATTTTCACTGCCATAAAATCCACCGCCACAACGCCCCCCGCAAGCACATCGGCAGCCTTAAGCCCTACCGCCCAATCCCCTTGGGGGTTTACGTAAAAACGGTGTCCTTCCTCATCAGAAACCGCCACACCTTTGTCACCCACCACCTCTCCATCTCTCAGCGCAATCAAACTCAAGGCAGAAGGCGCGCTCTTACCACGCGCCACCGTCTCACCGGTCACCAGAACACGCACCGTAAAGGCATTTCCCTTTTTCAGCACCACCCATTTTTTCTCGGGGCCTTTTAAACGAACACCCACCCCCTTGCTTACCCGCAGCGGCCCCATCTCCCACCCGTTGCGTACCTCCATTTGCCCCTGCCTGCCCTCTTCCGTCACCACCCAAATTTCACGCGGAGAAAGCTTAAAAACCGCCACATTCCCCACACCACGCACTTCAGGCCCCCCCCCGCCGCTCACCACATCCAATGCCACCGCCGGCCCGCTAACAACCGCACCTAACAGGATAAAAAGAAAGGGTAAAAACCTCATCATTGGTTCCCTTTTACCACAATCCAAACCCCCTCGGCTACACCCGCCGGCACATACGTAATCCCGCGCACCACAGTCGCCCCGTCAGCACGGAGTTTATCCACAACATCCTCCACGCCCACAGCTGTTTTTTCGCCACCACCGCGCACCACAAAAACGGCATTACGCCACCCCTGAAGGGCACGCGCAAGGTCTTGAGGACGACGAACATCTCCCCCCTCTCCCCCACCAAATGGCCAGGGATACCAAAGCTCATCATGCTCTCTGTCATAACGGCCCTGCCAGCCCTCCCAAGCAGTTCCATTTTCAGCAAGCTTTAATCGCAAAACCTGTTGAAGATAGGGCAGAACACTTCCTTTTTTAGGGGCAACCTGGTCATCCTGTGGTGCCTCTGTGGGAGGGTTTCTTTCTTCATCCAACACCATGGCAAAAACGCCATCAAAACTCCCCCGTACAGAGTCCCACGCATCCTGATCCAATTCTTTCATAGAGAAAAGCAGCACAAAAAAGCAAACCAGCAACGCAACAAGGTCTGTAAATGTCAGCAGCCAACGGGCCACATTCTCTTCCTTGGAAGGCGCTTCAAGGTCGGCCCACTTAGCGTCCATCTGCAGCCTCCGCAGATGGAGAAGGAAGAGTCGGGACAGCAACAGCCCCCGCCAGGCTTTTTACACGCAATGCAAAATCAGGAAGTCCCACAAGCGTTTTAGCTTGCAACCGAATCCACACAGTTCCCGGTAGTTCATCATTTTTTAATAACGATACAACGGACACATCCGAAGAGAGATCGCTCTCATCAGAAGACGCCAGAACAACCTCACGTAACGCAGAGGTCATCACGTCACCTTCACGGGCAGAAGAAAGCCAAACATCCACCACCATCGCAATGTCCCCACCCCACTCACGGGTTAAACCCGCCCTCAAATTCATAAGAAGCGCACGCACATTTTCACGCAACACACCTTCAGACCATACATCCTCAGGCGCAAGCTCCAACCTCACTTCATGAGACAAGGTGCGCAAACGCTCCGCTTCAAGGGTGGGCATAATATTCAAAACCTCGCCGCGCATCACATCAGCCGCCCGAGGAATCCAAACGGGCCGGTTATCCAGCCGTACCGCATCGTCACCAAAAGCGTCACTACTCGTGCGGTAATCAAAGCCGTTCTGAACGGAATAAAGCGCAGCAGCCGTGCGTTCTTCAGCAGGTTTTGCAAGGGCATTAAGGAGAATAAAAAAGGCGAGAACAATCAAATTCAAACACAGCATCACCATCACAACACCCTGACTATTGTCAGAAGTGGATGGGCTGGGAACCTGCCATTGTGTCATCGTTAAAAGCTAGCAGAAGCAACGCCTAAAATCCTGCAAAAGCCCAGAAAAAAAGCAAAAAAGAAGGAGGGGACACCCTCCTTCTTTTGCCCAAAAGCTGGAAGAGGATGAAAAACCCCTAACGCGCACCGCTTAAGTTTTTAAGCATGTAGGGAACATCCAAAATCATGTGCACTTTCCCTTCACCCGTAATCGTGGCGCCAGATATAGCTTTGTTATATTCAAACATGTCGCTCACAGGCTTCACAACAACTTCTTCCTGACCCAAAAGCTCATCCACAACCAGGCCAATAGATCCGGCATTATCCCTCACAACGACAACAAAACCTTTTGTCGGGTCTTTAGTATCCATCCCCTCCGGCGCGGTAACACTCCCAGGCAAACTAAGGGATACAGCCGCATCCAAATCATCCAGGCTTAAATCCGTCTCAGGGTTCAAGGTGGATAAATCCACAGTAGATGCTGCCAAGGCATGCCGTTTGGATACCTTTTCCTGACGCATAAGCGTATGCCCCGCCTTGGTAATTTTACCAAGATAAAACAACGGTAGAGAATCTCCTCTCAGCTCAATCACATCCTGTTCATTCACACGGTGAATTGTGCTGGGGTTGTATTTTATAACCTCGGAGATATCGCCGATCGGCACCGCAAATCCCTCTTTGTTAGAACCAACAATCAACGCATTCACAATCGCAAGCGTCAAAGGCATGTAAATGCTAAAGCACGTCCCCACACCCAGTTCACTGGTGATATCAATAGATCCCTGCAAGCCAGAAATTTTATTATTGACCACATCCATCCCCACACCACGGCCAGAAACACTGGTAATAGATTCCGCCGTCGAAAATCCGGGCGCCATAATCAGTCGGATAGCTTCCGCATCCGTCATCGCCTGGGCCACAGTTTCGGTGATAATCCCTTTTTTAATGGCGATATTCCTGATTTTTACAGGGTCAATACCCTTACCATCTTCCTGCACCTGAATAACAACGTTATTTCCCTCATAAAATGCGCGTACAGCAAGGGTTCCCTCTCGGTGTTTGCCACTCATTTCGCGCTCATCCGGATCTTCAAGTCCGTGGTCAAGGGCATTGCGGATCATGTGAACCATCGGGTCAGCAAGCTCTTCCACAAGGCTCTTGTCCACCTCTGTCATTTCACCTTCAATAATAAGGTTAACTTCCTTGGCAAGCTGTGTTTTCAGCTCACGTACCTGACGTGGTATTTTGTCAAAAACCTTTTTAATCGGCTGCATCCGGGTAGAAAGAACGCTCATCTGAAGATCTTGCGTCACCCGAGAGATACTTTCCAAACTGCTAAAAAGCTGGGCCGCCTCCACGTCATTCATTTTCTGTTCCAGCATGGCATGAACCGATGAGTCATTAAGGCGTCGCAAAATGGTGTTCCGCGCAAGCACAAGCTCGCCCACAAGGTTCATCACTTTATCCAAACGGGCCGTTTCCACACGGATCGTCTCTCCCGCCCCATCATCACCACGGCGAGGTGCATTACGACGCTCCTCAGAACCCTTCCGACGCTCCTCATCACGACGCTCCTGGTCTGGTGCAGCAGCGGCAGGCTTAATCGGCCCACCCACAGCGGCAGGTGCAGGAGAGGCTCCAGCCTCATCCCCATCCTTGTCGCGGCTGGGGTGCAAAACAGGGTCATTCTCAATTTCTGCCAAAAGCTCGGCATTCACCTCAACATCGCTCGTTGCAGCAGCAGGCGCAGCCTCTTTAGCATCCTTATCAAGGCTGGAATGTAAAATCGGATCATTCTCAATCTCTGCCAAAAGCTCGGCATTCACCTCAACATCGCTCATCGCCGCAGGCTCCGGGGCAGCTGTCGTTTCAGGGGCAGGTGAAGACGGTGCAGAGGAAGCATCAAGAACACCTCCACCCAACACCAAAGCGCCCAAAATGTCCACAAGGGCACTATTATCCACAGCACTGTCATCCGCACGTCGCTTGTAAATACCTAAAA
>PFND01000028.1:0-1767 GCA_002791805.1 Alphaproteobacteria bacterium CG_4_10_14_0_8_um_filter_53_9
GGGGAAGCTGCCAACATCATGAAGAAAATTCGCCGTGGGGATTTCACCCTTGAGCAAGCCAAGCAGCAGCTGGCTGATGAGCTGGGTGACATTCAAATCCATCTCGACATCGTGGCCCAAATGTGTGAGATCAATCTGGCCAGAGCAACCAAGCAGAAATTCAATGCTGACAGCAAAAAGCGCGGACTGGATATTTACCTATGATCATCAAAAAGATTGACAATCACACTCGTGATCTTTCTCCACCAGAAGGTGTTTCTGGTGATGATTGCGGCCACCTCTTTATAAGGGACGTAAAAACCTATCTTGGGAATGAGATGTATAGTGCTTGGGAGCCGACACCAAAAGAAATTGATCTAATCAAGAATGGTGCGACAATATACCTCGGGATAATAGGCACCCAACACCCAATGGTCAGATTGCTCGTCGGGAACAAACTTTTGGAGGAAGACGAATGATCATATTTGACACAGAGACCACTGGCCTGATTGACAACACTGCGCTGCCTCTTTCCAAGCAGCCACAGATCATTGAGCTGTTCGCCAGCAAATATGACAACGAGACCTTGGAGCATGTTGGGGATTGGCACAGCCTTTTCTTTGCACCAAATGTTCCGGATGAAGTCGTCAAGATCACATCCATCACCACCGAGATGCTCGTTGACCAGCCCAAGCTCGTCCAGAAGATTGACAGCCTGATTGAATTCTTCCTCGGTGAGACACACGCCTTTGGCCACAATCTTTCGTTTGATATGACCATGCTCTGGCTGGACCTCAAGCGGATTGACTTCGATAAGCGTTTCCCGTTCCCTCAGCACCAAGTCTGCACGGTTGAGGCCACTGAGGGTGACAAGGGCTTCCGCCAGTCTCTGGCCGACCTTCACCAAGAGCTTTTTGGGGAGAGTTTTGAGGGTGCCCACCGGGCCAAGTCAGACGTTCAGGCCACCAGTCGTTGTGTCATTGAGTTAATCAAGAATGGGAGCATCAAGTTGTGAGAAACCGCACAGGCTATTCATTCCGAGCAGCCTTTGGGCATCTGGATGAAGTCATGAGCAGGATCGAAACTGATTATGCGCCAATCACTGACCGGGCTTCAACATTCGGCTTCAACAACTGGAGCAAGCTCTGCAAGAAAAATGGCAAGCGGCCAGTCTTTGGTGTTGAGATTGCAGTCTCTCCGGAGCCAACCGCCAAGAAGGTCACCCGCTCCCACTTCACATTCATCGCAACCGACAGCCTCCTGCCGCTGAACCAAGTTGTCCGGCTGGCCTCCATGCAGTTCCGCTATGAGCCGCTGTTGACTTATGACGACCTGATGTCACTTCCACCGGGCTTGATAGTCATTCCCGGCAGAAATGCGATCATTGACAAAATTGACCCAGAGGCCATCAAAGAGAGCGGGACGCTACTTCGCGTCAGCGCCCACCCATCAACACCCAGAAAACAGGCTCTCTGGGCGGAAAAGCATGCAATTGAGACGATCGCCTGCTCCGATAACTATTATCCGAGCCCTGAAGACCGAGAAGTGTATGAAGTGCTGTGCGGCAGAGGAGCAACCATGCAGACCTTTCCGATGCACCAATTCACTCGGGCAGAGATGATTTATCATTGTGGGCAAGCAGCCGTCGACCGCACAGACGAGTTGGCCAAGCTCTGCACAGCCACCCTTGACCCGGCCACCCTGCTCACTCCTGAGAAGCCCAAGACCCTCCGCCAGATGTGCCTTGATGGTGCGGCCACTCTTGGTTGCGACCTGACCCGGCAGGAA
>PFND01000028.1:1794-8070 GCA_002791805.1 Alphaproteobacteria bacterium CG_4_10_14_0_8_um_filter_53_9
GACCTGATTGAGGAGAAGAAATATGAGGACTATTTCTACATCATTGCCGACCTCGTCGCAGATGCCAAGACCAAAATGTTTGTTGGGCCAGCTCGTGGGTCAAGTTGCGGATCGCTCGTTTGTTACTTGTTGGGAATCACCACCATTGACCCCTTGCCATTTGGGCTCATATTTGAAAGATTCATCGACATCACTCGGGAAGATCTTCCCGACATCGACATCGACTTCAGCGACCAGTCCCGGCACTTGGCCTTTGAATATCTCGAGAAGAAGTATGGCCAAGACCGGGTGGCACGCCTCGGAGCTGTCTCATTATACAAGCCCAAGTCTGCCATCAACGAGGCTGCAGCAGCTCTCCGAATACCTAAGTGGAAGGTTACTAGCTTCACATCTTCCATCATCGAACGGTCCGGTGGCGACAGTCGCGCCCTCCAAGCCATTGAAGACACATTCAATGAAACTCCTTCAGGTCGAGAGTTGCTGAGGGACTTCCCAGAGATCATCATCGCCCAACGCATGGAAGGCCATCCCCGCCACCACACCCAGCACGCTGCCGGGGTGGTCGTGACACAAGAGAGTGTTGAGAAATACGTAGCGATTGACATGCGCACGCACGCCGCCCACTGCGACAAAAAGGACGCAGAAGACCTGAACCTGCTGAAGATTGACGCTCTGGGGCTCACCCAGCTGGCTGTCTTTGAAGACTGTCTCAAGGCCATCGGCAAGAGCCATGACTGGCTGATCAACTATCCGCTGGAGGATCAGGCAGCTTTCAAAATCCTGAACGACCAACGCTGGTCCGGCATCTTCCAGTGGAATGGCCATGCCCTTCAATCCCTGACCCAGCAGATCACCGTTACTGAATTTGAAGACATGGTTTCCATCACTGCGCTCGGTCGTCCGGGCCCGTTGGTCTCTGGCGGTGCCACAAAGTGGATCGACCGTAAGAATGGGCAGGAGCCAGTCACCTATCTTCACCCTGAGTTCGAGAGCCATCTTGACACTTCCCTAGGCATTGTCATCTATCAGGAGCAGGTGATGTCCCTAGGACGGGAAATTGGTGGATTGAACTGGGCTGATGTGACCGCACTGCGCAAGGCCATGAGCAAGTCACTGGGCAAGGAATTCTTTGACCAATATGGCGACCGCTTCAAGGCCGGTGCCTCAAGGCTCGGCATCGAACAGGAAAAGCTGGACAATCTGTGGGATGAGCTTTGTGCTTATGGCGCTTGGGCGTTCAATCGGTCTCACTCGGTTGCCTATGGCCATATCAGCTACTGGTGCTGTGTGCTCAAGGCTCACCACCCTCTGGAATTCGCTGCCGCAACTCTGAGCCACGAAAAGGACAGTGAGAAACAACTGAAGCTGCTGCGTGAGATGGTTGCTGAAGGATATGAATATGTCCCAGTTGATCCAGAAAAATCGACCGACAAGTGGCAGTCCGGCGATGGCCGGCTGATTGGCCCACTGACCAATGTCAAAGGCCTCGGACCCAAGGTTCTGTCAGAGATCATGGCCAGCAGAGCTTCCGGCCAACCATTGCCCAAGCGAGCCCAGACCCTGCTCAAGAACCCAGTCACGCCGATTGATGAGCTTGAGCCGTTGAACAAGCGGCTGAGTGTTCTGTTCCCTGAAGGGCTGCACACAGCTGGGGTTGAAAGTGCCACGACCAAGGTGATCGACGCCCAAACATGCGGCCGAGATCGCAAGGTCGTGATCGTTGCCAAGGCTCAAGAAATCAATCCTCGGGACGGCAATGAGTTGGTGAATATCCAGAAGCGCGGATACAAGCTCAACGGCAATGCACTTTTTCTCAATTTAGTTATTGAGGATGACACGGATAGGATGTTAGCTCGGGTCAATCGCTTCAAATTCGTAGACCAAGGACAGAAAATCATCGACGAGGGTGGGCCAGGAAATTCGATATATGTCTTCGCAGGAACAATTTCTGCGGACTTCAGAATACTGAACATTGATCGGTGCAAGCTGCTCGGACACATGAAACCAAAAACAACAAGCAAGGCCTCCTGATCCATGGCATTCACAGAACTTGACGAGCTCACCAATGTTGCTGCGTATTTGAAGCGTGTTGGTGCTGAAGTCGTAAACTTCAAATCCGCATGTGTCAAGGTCACAGAGAATGGGTATCCCAGAACCACAGGCTGGATCAAATTCAACACCACAGCAGGCACCGTCAAAGCCTCTGGGGACGTTGATCCGCCAACCGAGGCAGAAGCCCTAGCAATCGCTGAGGAGCTTAAGACAGCCAAGTTCCCGCACCCGGTGGCCCTTTCCGCAATGGCCGATTCACCCAAGGGCCTGAACCCAAAGGATGACAACGTATTTGTGTTTCATGACTTCCAGAACCGAGTCGTCATGCTTCAGGAACGGGTGGAAACTCCAGACGGCAAGATGTATATCCCTTGGACCCGCTGGAGCGATGGCAAGTGGCGCAAGATGGAGCCAGAGGATCACGTTCCATTCTATGGCCTCCCAGGAGCCAAGGATCATAGCGTGCTCTTCATCCATGAGGGCCCCAAGGCAGTCCAGAAAATCAAGAAGCTCATCTCTGGCGAGGCAGTTGATGATCGTTTTCCGTGGCTGGAATATTTCCGCTGGGGAGCACATGTGGGTTGGATTGGCGGCGTGCACTCAATGGATCGGTCTGACTGGGCCAGCCTTGCCCGCATGAATTGGAAGAAGGTGGTGATCGTCGCTGACAACGACAATATGGGCAAGGCAGTCGTCCCCAAGATCGCTCAGCACTTCCATGTTCCGACTTACAGCATTGTGTTCAATGACCTGTGGCCGACTGCTTTTGATCTCGCTGACAAGTGGCCGGATGAAATGTTTGGTGATGTGAACAATTATATTGGCCCCTCAATTGAGCACTGCATCGAGCCGGCCACATGGTGCACAGATGAATTTGAGATCATTGGAGCTGGTGGCCGACCAAAGATCGTCCATGAAGCCAGAGACGTTTTCTGCAATCAGTGGGTCTGGATTGAACAGCAGGACTTGATCGTGAATTTGGACATGCCTCAATATCGCATGAGCACTGCCCACTTCAATTCCTTCTGTCGGCCATTTTCGCACGTTGGGAACACTGCCCAGTTGTTCCAGAAAAGCTACGCCGGCTCCCAGATGAAGCTGACATATGACCCCAGCAAGGTCGGCACTCTGATCAGGGACGCTGCCGGGCTCGGAGCAATCAACCTATACCAGCCATCACCAATCAAGCCAGAGGAAGGAGACTGGGAGCCGTTCCTTGAATTCATGGAATATTTGGTTCCTGGAGAAGAGGACCGGGATCACCTGCTTCAGTGGATCGCAACGCTCGTCGCTTGCCCTTGGCTCCGGATCGTCTGGGGGATATTGATGATGTCCGAGCAGCAAGGCACAGGCAAGACAACTCTGGGCACCATACTGGCTGAGCTGGTCGGCCGGAACAACTCTAGCTTCCCCGGCGAGAACATGATCGTTGGGTCAGACTTCAATGGCTGGATCGCCAACAAGCGGCTCATCGTGGTGAATGAAATATATTCCGGCCACAGCTGGAAAGCATACAACAAGCTGAAGCCATATGTGTCTGATGATGAGATTGAGGTCAACATCAAGTTCGAGCCAACATACACCCAACCCAACTGGACCCATTATTATCTCTGCTCAAATTCAACAGCCGCTCTGAAGCTGGAGGATGGTGATCGTCGGTGGCTAGTGCCCAAGGTGACTGAGAAGAAGTGGCCCAAGGAAAAGTTCGCAGCATTCCACAAGTGGCTCCGTGCTGGTGGCTTCGCTCGCATTGCCTTCTGGGCGAAGACCTATGAGCAGCGCGGTGGCAAATATCTTGATCGTGGTCAGGAGGCTCCCATGAGTTCCTCAAAGAAAGAGCTGATCGAAGAAAGTCGGTCAGACGCCGAGAAAATGACTCGTGAGCTGGCCGAAGCAATCGCAGAGCTTGGTCCGGATGCCGAGGTGGCAATCCCAATCCTGTGGATCAAGTCGTGGTTGGTGGACCGCCTCAATGATCAGGTCTATGAGAGTCCTAGGGTGCTGGCCAACATCCTCAGCAAGTGCGGAATGTTCACAACCGATCGCGTCAAGATGGGGACCAAGTATCACCGGCTGGTTGTGAACAAAGAGCCAATGGCCGGGTGGATACCCGCAAGGCTGCGTGAGGCAGTCCGCAAGCCAGACGACATCTTGAAGGATGAATTTTAAGCTTTGAATTATTCACAAAGCAGAGGATAAGGCTTGAACCAACCAAGGAGATTATGAAATGTCTGCAACAATCCACATGAACGGCAACATCCACCGCAACAATGACGGCATCGAGTGCACCCCTGAGATCAAAGAGCTGTTCCCAGCTGTGTTCAGCCACCGCAAGTCCACCCAAGTGAGCGAGGACTATCAGTTTCACGACTCAGCCAAGATCATTGAGCAGATGCTCGACTCAAACATGAAGCTGGTTGAGCTTTCGCAGGAGCGGCTGCGTTCGTCAACTGTCCGCCAGCCCCACACCCAGCTGCATGCCATGCGCTTCCAATCCAAAGCCTTCAAGAAAGGCTCTGACTTCGGCATCAACGACTCGGTCCCTGAGATCATCATCATGAACAATCACGATGGGCGCTTTCGGTTCCGGGCATTGGCCGGTGTCTTCCGGTTTGTGTGCGCCAATGGCATGATCGTGGGCGATCAGGTTCTGGGCAATGTGGCCAAGCGTCACTTCGGCAAGGAAAACACCTTCGAGAAGACACAAGCCATCCTCGCAGACATGCCCAAGGTCGTTGATTCGATCTCCAAGCGGATTGTGGACTGGGCCAGCGTCACTCTGGACAAGGAGCTGCAGGAAAAGTTCGCCCGGTCGATGATTGCTTCTCGTGGTTGCCCTGACTGGGTCAAAGAGGAGCAGGTGCTGCGCGCCCAGCGCCCTTCTGAGAATCCTCGGGACAATGGGGTCCGCGATCTCTGGACCACTTTCAATGTGCTGCAGGAGAACTTGACCAACACCAAGCTCCAGCGCGAAGGTGGTGAAGGCAGGGCTCGTGGCCTCAGCCCGATCCACGGAACATTCAGCAACTATCGCGTAAACCGCGACATCTGGAACGTGGCTGAAGGCTTCCTGGAAGACCTGCGCTCTGGTCGTCAGGACTTCTCAACCATGACCGGCCCCGAACTGGTGGCTGAATATAATCGTGTGGCTGCTGCCCAAGGGCTTGACCCGATCAAGCGGTTCGCCACTCGGGAAGCCGGAATCAAACGGCTGGAGGCTCTGGCAGTCGTTGCATGACTTCTGAGATTGACGCTCTTTTCAATTCGGCTCAAAAGGCTCGTAATGAAACCTTGAGCAAGAACCCACCCCGCTTGACAATCAAGAATGGGGTGGGTTTCCTCCTGTTTGATGCCCTCACTCTCTCCTCGCATGAGGCTGGGAAGAAAATACCTGGTCGGCACCGATGGAAAGGCAGCGAGCTGATGTTCGAAGCGATGGACAGTGCCCTGGATTATGTCAAGCGCACATGGCCGAACTTTGTCATGGTTCGCTCTGACCTTGAGCAGAAGAAGCAGCACCCTGTCCCGCCCATGAAAGGCATTGAGTGGGACCCAGTCTATCCCATGTTCCAGCACCAATCGGACGCCTTCAATGCTTCCGCAACCTTGCCAGCTTTCGCCTATTTCATGGACATGGGCACTGGCAAAAGCAAGGTCCACATTGACAATGCTGCCTATCTTTTTGCCGAGGGGTTGATTGACCGGGTGTTGATCGTCGCACCCAACAATGTCCATCGGCAATGGGTTGAGGAGGCACTTGAGGACCACTGGCCCAAGAACCTTCCCTTGAATGCGCATGCGCTGATGACTGGCAAGAAGAAGCCTGAAATCTGGGGCAAGTGGTCCGGCCGACAGGAATCCCTCCTCTGGCTCAGTGTTAATTATGATGTGCTTGAGATGTTCGAGGAAAAGGTCGGCACCCGGTCACATTGGTATCTGGGCGAGCTTGGTGAGGAGCTTGAGGACTTTGTCAAGTCTGGGCCAACCCTGATGGGTCTGGACGAAAGCCACAAGATCAAGAACCCATTCAGCCAGAGGAGCCGGGCAGTGACCCGCATAGGGCAAGATGCCAAATACAAGCGCATCATGACCGGCACTCCCATAGCCAAGGGCCCGGAGGATTACTTCAGCCAATTCCAGTTCCTTGACCCAAAGATCATCGGCTGCTACTCAATGTCTGGGTTCAAGAACCAATTCTGCCAGATGGGTGGATTCAACAATAAG
>PFND01000059.1 GCA_002791805.1 Alphaproteobacteria bacterium CG_4_10_14_0_8_um_filter_53_9
GCCATAAAAAACCGGACCATCTGATGAGGGAAAGTAAGGGCGCTTAGCGTCATCAGCTTGTCAGCACGGGCTTTCACCTCGGGCATAAAGCCGCTGGCCCCGCCTACCAGTATCATCACATCACGCCCCGCATCGCGCCACGCCGTCAAAGTGCCAGAAAAAGCAACGCTGTCAGGGGCCCACCGTCCGTCTTCGCTCAGCACCACCACAGCGCCCTGCCAGCCATCCAGCGCCCGCAACTGGGCGATAGCTTCTTCGCGGGCCGCAGCCACAGGGTCGGCAAGCTTGCTGCCGGCCAGTTCCAAAACGTCCATGGCCCACCAGCCGCGCAGGCGTTTCATGTATTCGGCTTCTCCCTCGGCAAGGTAGCGTTCTTTGAGTTTCCCCGTAACCACAAGGCGTATCATGGCCTAGCGGAGCTTTCGGGTGAGAGATTTAATAAGTTTTTCATCGTCTCCCGCGTCACGGGCACGGTCAAGGGCGCGGCCCCACTGCCAGCGGGCTTCCTCGGTGCGGCCTCGCTCCGCATAAATATCGCCCAAATGGTCCAGAATCACGGGGTCGTCAGGCTCAAGCTCGGCAGCTTTTTCCACAAAGGCTTCGGCGGCTTCAAGGTTGTCCTGCATATAGTAAGCCCATCCCACACTGTCCGTAATCGCGCCATCCTGGGGAGAAAGAACAAGGGCCGTCTGGAGCATCAAAAACGCCTCATCCAGGTTCTTATTCTGTTCCACCCACATATAGCCAAGGTAGTTCAGCACGCTGGGGTTTTCGGGCAAAATATCAAGGCTGGTTTTCAGCCAGCGTTCAGCATCTTTAAAATCTTTGCCGCGCTCGGCCGCCGCACCAATCATAAAAGCAAGGCGGGCACGCAAAGGCGCGGGACTGCTCTCGGGGGTAAGGGGCCACAGCTGTTTAAAGCGCTTTTTAGCTTCCGCAAAGTGGTTTAGTTCAAAGGCCATCTCACCGCGGGCACGCAGCACGCTTGGCTCCTCAGGCTGGTGTTTTAGCAGCTGGCCCACCTCGGCATAAGCCTCGGTGGTTTGTCCCAGTTTAAAAAGGGTTTCTGCAAGGCGTAAGCGGGCCGTCAGGCCAAGGGAAGGGTCTGTCGCAAGGGCTGCAAAACGGTCACGGGCCGTCTCAAGGTGGCCGCCATATTCCTCCACAATGGCAGAATAGTAGAGGGCATAAGGCTGGTCGGGCGCAAGCCACAGGGCAAGGTTTAAAAGCTGGCGAGCAGGGGCTTCACCGCCCTGTCCCCAAACAATAATGCCAAAGTCAAACAAAACGCTGGCCAGGTCACCGTCAAGCCCGGTGTCAAAATGAGGGGCAGGCGCCGCCGCATCAGGCAGTCCCATCAGGCGCATGCCGGGGTTAGCCTCGCTGTAATCATCCATAAGGGCGGCGGCTTCATCCGCGCGGCCTTGTGCACGCCATATATCGGCCAGCAGCAGGGTAGAAAAGAGGGCGTTGGGCTCAAGGCCAACAGCACGAGCCACGGCAGTCTCGGCAGCGTCAAAATTGCCAATCTGGGCCTGCATGCGGCCAACATGGTACCAGTAACGGGCTGCTTGCGCAGGGTCTTCAGGCGCATCACCCAGCTGGCGGATAACAGAATCCACGGCCACACCGCGTCCGCGTTCGGCATAGGCGCGCAAAAGGTCAAGCTGCAAAAGCTCGGGGGTCTCGCGGCGCACGCGGTCTGCCCATACAAGCGTGGTGGAGGCATCGTTGTTTTTAGCCGCGATCGCCATACGCAGCAACCACACCATAGTAGGGTCTTCGGGCACATCAGGCAGGGTTTTGGCAAGGCGCACGGCCGTGTCCACATCATCAGCCAGCAGGGCAATCTGCAAGGCGCGTTCACGGTGGGCGCCGTTGTTTTCGCCATGGCTCAGGGTAAGCAGGTAGCCTTCAAGGGCCGCGTGCTCATCGCCGCGCAACATCCCAAGGTGGGCTTCCAAAAGTCCCGCATCCCGTGCCACAGAGGGCGGCAGCGCGGCGATATCAATACCGTCGTAGGCAAGGGCCGTCATGGAGAAGAAAAGGCTGCTCGCAGTCGTTAAAAGAATACGCATTTAAAATCCTTTCCACCAGAAAAATAGAAGTTTGTTATACTCCAAAAGCATAGATCTCAAGCTCACCGCCTCAGGCCGCACAGGGTAAAATACAAGAGATAAGGAAGGCGCACGCCATAAAGAGAGCAAGTAAACACGGGGCACATGGTAGGTGGAGGTCACAATCCCCACACGCTTTCCATTCGCCCGCAGCAAGCCGTGGGCTTCGGCCCACATGCGGGTGTTGTCCACGTTAAGGCGGGTATTAAGGGCATCTTTATCAAGGGTCAGTCGGTCTGTGGCCTCGGTGGGCAGGGGAGTTCCCTGTTCAAGGTCTTCAAGGCTCACATGGGGGTGGACACCACTAATCAACACGGGGCCGGCAAACCCTGCGCGCACATGGTCAAGGGTTGTGGCCACGCGGCCAGAGCCTCCGGTAAGCACCGCAAGCCCTTCGGTGGTAGGAATATCACCTTTATAGGGTGAAGGCACAGCCGTTAAAAACAAACCAAAACCCAACCCGTAAAAAACAAGCGCCCAAAAGAAAATTTTAAGAATAAAATTAAACATGGCTGTGTTCCAAAAGGCTTCGGGCCGTCAGTCGGGTGGTGATAAGCGCCACCGTCACCATCACCGCAGGGGCCAGCACAATACCAAGGCCCACACGCACGCTCACGGCTGCCGCGACCGCTGGCCATAAGGCCATGCTTATGGCCACCATCGCAGCACTCAGGGCGCTCGCCGCCACCCAGCCGCCTACCAGGCGCGTGGCCACGTGCCGCACCACCATAGCCACCACGGTGGCATCTTTAGCGCCCAGAGAGACAAGCAGGCGGATCGTATCCTTATGCGCCCGCAAACTCGTCCGCACCGTCACACTCATCAGCAGCGCCATCAGCGCCACCATTGCTAAGGTAGAAGAAAGCACAAGTGTCTGCACACTGCGCACCAGCCGGGCCATCATGGTCAGCAGGGGCTTGCTTTCATCAATCTCCGCGGTGGGGAAGTTCTGTAAAATAAGCTTGTTCAAACTCTCGCGGTCAAGTGTCTCACTCATCTGAATATCCAAAACCACAGGTAAAGGCATGGCGCTCACATTCACAACATAAGGCTCCAGCGCCGCGCGCACGGCAGCCGCGTCCATCCTGTCGGTGCGGATAACCCCCTGCAACACATCAATCTGTCCTTTAAGCTCGCTCACCGCTTCGGCATTCACGTCAGGCGGAAGGTACACGCGCATGGTTTCTTGGCGGTCAAGGGCCCAGTCATGGTAAACATCACCTAAAAGGATGGCACTCCCTGCGCCCAAACTCATCACCCAGCTCACAATCAGAGTAATAAAAACAAGCAGGCCAAACCCGGCCTCACGGTTAAGGCGCAGTGCTTTGCGGGCAATCTCGTGGGTCATGAGGCGTCTCCTCCCTTGCGTATCCGCTGTGTCATTTTACCGCTTTTCATTTCCAAAAGCGGGTAGGGGTAGGCCTCGGTAAGGCGGGGGTCGTGGGTGGCCACAAGCACGGTGGTGCCATGTTTATGGAGTTCGGTCAGCAAATGCATAATACGCTTGCCCATGGCATCATCTACGTTGCCGGTGGGTTCGTCCGCAATCAGCAGAGCAGGCTTGTTTACCACCGCACGGGCCACGGCCACGCGTTGCATTTCGCCACCACTCAGGCTGCTGGCAATCTGGTCTTTTTTCTTGCCCAATCCTACCCATGCCAGCATATCATCCACCGCACGGTACTGGCCGGGGGTAATCTCGCCGGCAAGGGCCAGCGGCAGCGCCACATTTTCGCGCACCGTCAAATGAGGCAAAAGCCGAAAATCCTGAAAAACCACACCAATCTTGCGCCGCATATCCGCGCGCTCATCGCGGGAGAGGCTTCCCACATTGCGGCCCATCACCAGCAGACGCCCCTTCGTGGGCAGCAAATCAAGGTGAAGCATCCGGAAAACGGTTGTTTTTCCGGCACCGCTGGCACCCGTCAAAAAGTGGAAAGAACCATCCGCAAGGGTAAGGTTAATATCATGCACAGCATCCCCCGCTGCATGGGGGTAGCAAAAACCGACGTCATCAAAAGTTATCATCAGGGCCGCATCCTAAGGCTAAATGGGTGCAGACACAACGGGCCTGACATAAATCTGTGCTTGCATCACAGGGGTAAAGTCTCGTATCGTGGGCGGCAGATGATTACCGCCACCTGTCCCGAGTGCAGCGCACAGTATAAACTCACCGCCCAGCAGGTGGGGCCGCAGGGCCGTACGCTCAAGTGCGCCAAGTGTGGCCACAAGTGGTTTATGGAACCGGTTAAAGAGGAAGAGGCAGAAAACACCTCCCCGGCAACGCAGCCGGAAGAAACGGCAAAAGAAGGGGCTCCCGCCCCCAAAACGCTGGAGGAAGGGAAGGCAGAAACAAAGCCAGAGACAGAGCAGGCAGCTCCCCCCAAGGAAGAAGAAGCGCCCGAAGAGACAGATCTAAGCAGTTTCGCCACCATCGGCAAAACACCACCATGGGTAAGGCGGCTGCTTGGCTCTCCCGCAGGCCTGTTGGCCTTGGGCGGCCTGGTGCTGGGGGGGCTTATTGGCCTGTCGGTTTACCGCCTGGTCACACCACCTGTTATGCAAGGCCCGCAAACGGAAGCGCTACAGCAGGCCCCCATACCGGAAAATGCCTTTGAGCCGGAGCATCTCATCTTGTCAGATCTCAAACCCGCCCTCACAAAACGAGGAGATACATGGGTTCTGGCCATAGAAGGAAATCTCACCAACACAAGCCGTCAGGCCCAAAAAATACCGCAAATCAAGGTGCAATTGGTGGATGCGAAGGGGCAGGAGCTGGATTTCTGGCCGGCCGAGCTCACCGCCGATAATCTCGGAGGCGGAGAAAGTACAACGTGGAGCGCCCTGTTCCTCAATCCTCCCTTGCAACGCCTCGCCAGCTTCCGCGCTTTTTTCATCTCGCCCGTACCGCTACCTCCCAAGCCACCGGAAGAGACGCCCGCACCCGCAAAAGGCGTTGACAAACCTGCCCACTAAGTATACGAAAAAACAGGCTTATTTGAAGCGCGGCCCCCGCCGCGCGCCTCATCGGGAAGAAGGAGTCTCCCCATGTCTTTTGCGCAAAAATCTTGGCATCGTGCCAAACAAAACGCATGGTGGGGGCTTGTTTTCCCTGCAGTGCTAATCGTGGCAGGTACCATCTCCTATACGCTGGCCGCCCCTATAGGGCAGCTGTTTATCTGGATGTTGTCGCACCTTGGCCAGGCTGTGCAAATCATCGTGCCGTGGCTACCTTTCTGGCCAGAGCCCTTTTCCGAACAAAACTGGGGGCCGGTGAACATCAGCTATTATGGGCTGTTTGTCATGCTGATATGGCTGTACACGCGTGTGGCATCAGAGGCCGCGGATGCAGACAAGAGAGAATGGCGCTTACTTTTCGGGGCATGTCTTCTCGTCATCACCTCAGGCTATATGGTGGTGCCTTTGTGGGTGCCGTCATTTCCGAATATTTTCGGCGAGGCGTCGATGATCGTCGGAACGGCCATGACAATCTTGTACCCTTTGGGGTATGCAGGGTTCGTGTACGCGGAGAACGATAGCGATTGTACCTTTCCCTCCAAAGGAACGCTTCTCCAGATGGGGCAGCAGGTTATCGCAGCCCACCTTGCCGTGGGGGGCTATGTGGCAATGGCGTCTCTTTCTTACTTCAAACCTATCGCACCACTGGCAGGTATGGTGGGCTGGCTGTCAGCCCTTCTCGTCTTCAACTATGCCCTCCAGGTTGTGTGGGGGCCCGCCAAGAAGGAAGAAGAAACGGCGGCGCTCGACTGAAAAAAGCGAAGAACAAAATAGCAAAAGGGCCCGTCTTCAGGCGGGCCCTTTTGTGTGTTCAGTATCACCAAGGGGTCGTCTTTTCCGCCACAGCCCGCACACCCCCCTGTCAGTTTTCTCATCACATAAGCTGACAGGGGGTAAACACCCTGCTAAGGTCAGGGTAATAAAAAGACGTTGGACAAGACAAACGCATGGCTATAGCCAAAAAACCTGTTGTGAAAAAAATGGCCGCCAAAAAGCCTGTGGCGCCTAAAGTCGCACCCGTCGCCAAAACACCCAAAGCTCCCCGCCGTCGGAAGGAAGAACAGCCGGAAGCGTTGATGGCACAGGATGAAGGTTATCAGGTCGCCAAGGAGGATGCGGTTAAGTTTCTGCACAGCCGCAGGCAGGCCATGTTTGCGCTCGCCCGCCGCTATCATCTGGATGCGGACGATCTGCTGCAAGAAGGGTACGAGGTTCTCCTTACGTGCCTGAGAGATTTTCAACCGCTCCGTATAAAAGAAGACGGCACGGAGCAAACCGTGCAATTCAACACCTTTTTTGGTGTGAGGCTGGAAGGCAAGGCGCTGGAGCTCCGCAACAGAAACCCCGAGTATCAGGCCCGCCAGGCCCACATGGCCGATCTGTCAGATGAGGAAAAGGCAGAGTTTCGCCGTACCCCGCCTCTTCTTGTCCAGCATCTGGATCAAGAGACCACCATGCAGGAAACGTTACGGGGAGAAGTCAGCAACGCAAAGAGACGTGCCCTCGGCAGCACCGCCGCCAAAGCATTGGCAGATGGATTTTTAGAGAAAAAGCTGAACGAACTCATTGCGCAAGAGCGGGATGAAAAACGCCGCGCCGCCCTCATGCATGTTAAACTTGGCGGGGTCAGTTCTTTTGAGGAGATTGCCTATCATTTCGGGGTAACCGATAGCCGTGCCAGCCAAATCCTGAACGAGCTGATGGATGCCTTCTACGTGCAAAGGCTCATGGGGGCAGATCTCAAGAGCGTCTTGTACGATTTCAGAAAACTGAAGTTTCTTCCCAAGCGCACGCTGCGCCTCTTAACCGAGGCCATGCAGCACAGCACGTCAGAGCGGGCAGGAGAAATCCGCGCCATCTTCACAGGCTTCTGTCCGGAGGTTGCGAATATTGCGCTCCCCACAGCCGCCACGCGGGCGCTCCCCATGGCAGGCGCCACGGCGCCGGGGGTCATCTCACCGTTTAAAGATCCCTTTACGGAAGAAGAGAACGCCCGGTTCCCCCTTCGCGGGTTAGAGTTTCGGTCCGTGAACGATCTCACCCTGCTCCCCGTCAGCTTTCGCAGCGGTGCCGATACGTCAGAGCCGGTACATATTACAGCCATTATGGAAAAAGATGGCGATAGCTGGCCCCTCATTGTGACAGCCAAGGGAGAGGTGGTGGATGGCGCCCGCCGCCTGCAGGCCGCCCGCACCCGGGGGCGCGATAAGGTTTTGTGTATGGTGCGGGATAAAATGGATACCCCAACCGCCATGCAGTACAGGGTTGCCCTTAACCTCAGGCAAATACGGCCCGATAAGATGGATATGTATTTCGCCATCTGTGCCCTGCTGGATCAAGGCCTGTCGCAGCAAAAAGCCGCGGCCGCCGTCGGCACCTCCCGCACCAATGTCATTGTGTACGCCAAGGTGAAAGAAAAGGCGACCGCCAAGATGCGGGCGCTGTTCGAGGATGGATATCTCCAAATCACCAACGCTTCATCCTGTGCGGATCTGGAGGAGAAGCAGCAGGATGCCCTTGCAGATTTCATCCGCACCTACGGCCCGCAGTGGGGCAAAGGCCCTTCCTTTAACGAGGCCTACGAGGCGGCCATCACAGGCAAGCTTGCCAAACTGGCAGAAAAACAGCCCAAATCCTCTCTTCACATGCTTTCTTTCCCCACAGAAAAGCCTGAGGAAGAGGCCGATAGTGCGTCTCACCCCCCG
>PFND01000024.1 GCA_002791805.1 Alphaproteobacteria bacterium CG_4_10_14_0_8_um_filter_53_9
GAAGGGCCCCCCTCTGCCGCCTACCCGCCGCTCACCGCACAACCCCCCGCCTCCACCTCAAAAAATACCCCCTGCCTACCCGCCTCTTACCCGTCTCTTACCGTCCAAAAACAGGGCATTACACTCACTCTCCACATCGGAGACGCCGAAAAAATCCTCAAAAACACACCATCTTTCCAAGCAGATAGCTGGTTTCTAGACGGCCACGATCCTAAAAAGAACCCTGCCCTCTGGTCGCCCCCCCTTCTCAAAGAAGTCTACAATCACACAAAATTTCTTGGAACATCAAGCACTTATTCCGTATCCAGAGACGTCAAAGAGGCTCTCTCTGCCGCCGGTTTCACCCTTTCCAAACACCCGGGTCACCCTCCCAAACGCCACGCCCTCCTCGCCACAAAACACTAAAAAACTTAAATAAACACTTGCAAAACAAGGCTATTTAAGGCTAAACACCCCCTATGAAAAGTATGAGCCAACGCCAATCCCGCGTCGCAGAAGAAGTGAGACACATCGCAGGCCGCGCCCTGCTGTCCGGCCACATCCACAGCCCCGTAGATCTCACCCGCCTCACCCTGCAAGATGTGTGGGTGAGCGCCGATCTCAGGCTTGCCCGCCTCTACATCAACCTGCCTGAAGATATCGCCCACAATGGCGAAACGCTAGAGATTCTCAACAAGTATATCGCCCCCCAACTTCGCAAAATCATGGCAAAAGATCTCGCCACAAAGTATATCCCTTCTCCCACCTTTCACCCCGTAACCATTTAAAAAATAACGTGTTAGAAAACACTCCGCCTGCAGGTTTTTTTCTAATCGATAAACCCGTCGGCATGTCCAGCGCAGGGGTTGTTGGTTTTATTAAACACAGGCTCAAACCCTACCTCGGCAAATCCTTCAAAATCGGTCACGGGGGCACGCTGGATCCCTTTGCCACAGGTCTTCTCCCCATAGGTCTTGGCAAAGCTACAAAACGCCTTCAACCTTTACTGGAAGGCTCAAAAACCTATCGTTTTACCCTTCAATTTGGCACCCAAACCACCACAGGCGACCCCGAAGGAGAGGAAACCCTCACCTCAAAAAATATCCCCAGCAAGACAGAGATGGAATCCATACTCCCCCGCTTCACAGGGCCACAACAGCAAACGCCGCCCGCCTTCAGCGCCCTTAAGGTAGGCGGCCAGCGAGCCTACAAACTCGCCCGTAAGGGAGAACAGGTGACCCTGCAACCCCGCACCATCACCATCCACAATTTATCTTTGCTAAACTATGAAAAAACCTACGCCGTGCTAGAGGCCACGGTCAGCAAAGGCACCTACATTCGCACATTAGGAGAAGACATGGCAAAAGCCGCAGGTACCGTGGGTCATCTCACCACTCTCCAGCGTACAGCTCATGGACCGTTTAACATTTCAGAGGCTACCTCTCTAGAAACACTTGACAATGCCCTCAAAACGGGCGATTGGAAGGCACACCTTCTGCCGCTGGACGTCTGCCCGGCGGTGGAGAATACCCCCGCAGACGTAACCACAAAGGGAGAGTCAAAATGACCATCACCGCCAAGAAAAAAGCCGAAATCATGAAAAAGTTCGGCCGTTCAGAGAACGATACCGGCAGCACAGAAGTGCAAGTCGCCGTCCTGTCCGAGCGTATTCGCAACCTCACAGAACACTTCAAAATTCATAAGCAAGATAAGCACGGTACCCGTGGCCTCCTTCGCCTTGTAGCCAACCGCCGCAGCCTTTTGGATTACCTCAAGCGTGAAGATATGGGCCGCTACCATGCCGTCATTACCGAGCTTGGCCTGCGCAAGTAAGCCTATCCAGCAAAAAATCCGCCCTTTTAGGGCGGATTTTTTTAGTCCTCAATATTTACTTTCCACCCGCCTTTAAGCGAACAATCTCCGCCTCCAACGCCGCAATCCGCGCCGCCGTCGCCTTGTCATCTCCGCCCGTGCGGTTGGCCGCCAAAAAGGGGTTAAACAAGCCCATCACCTGCTGCATTTGAGCAAGCTGAGTCCGCTGCATCGCCTGCATTTTTTCCATGTGCGCAAAGGGAGAAAATCCGCCCAAAGCCTTGTTTGTTTCTTCACGGATACGGGCCTGATTTTGGCTAAACACATCCATCACCATATCCAAATAATGGGGGAGAATGCTTTGCATGGAGTTATCATAAAATCCAATAAGGGTTTTTAAAAAATTTACCGGCAGCATCGCCGCTCCCTTGCCTTCTTCTTCAAAAATAATCTGGGCAAAGGTGGCACGGGTTAAGTCTTTACCCGTTTTGGCATCCACCACTTCCACATCACGGCCATCGCGTATCATGTCTGCCAAATCGGCAAGCGTAATGTATTGAGACGTTTCGGTGTTGTACAGCCTGCGGTTGGCATATTTCTTAATAATCAACGGCTCACTCATGAGGGTAAAACCTTTATCTTTTTGTTAAGGGTAACTCTGTCACACCTCCTCCCCCTCGTCAAAGAAAAGTCATCAAGCCCCCTCCTCAAATCCGCCACACATGCTATCGTCCCTCCAAACAAGAAAGCCCCCTGACATGACTCACGCCACCGATATCGTTATATGCAGCGCCACCCGCACCCCCATTGGCGGGTTTATGGGAAGTTTGAAAGATATCCCCGCAAGCTCACTTGGCAGCCTCGTCATTGCCGAAGCTCTTAAACGCGCAGGTGCCAATCCCGCAGATGTCTCAGAAGTTCTCATGGGTCAAGTGCTCACCGCAGGTGTTGGCCAGAACCCGGCACGTCAAGCATCCATTGGCGCAGGCCTGCCTATCGAGGTCCCCGCGATGACCCTCAACCGCGTCTGCGGTAGTGGCCTTCAAACAGTTCTTTGCGCCGCCAACAGCCTTAAAGCAGGCGCGGCCAAACTCATGGTCGCCGGCGGACAAGAAAACATGAGCCTCTCTCCCCACGCCATCCACATGAGAGACGGCATCAAAATGGGCGATGCGAAAATGGTGGACACCATGATTGTAGACGGCCTGTGGGATGGCTTTAACAACACGCACATGGGCATCACGGCCGAGAATGTCGCCAAAGAGTTTAAAATTGCACGAGACGCACAAGATATGTTCGCATTGGAAAGCCAAACCCGTGCAGATGCCGCCATCAAAGCCGGTCGCTTTGCAGATGAAATCCTCGCTGTAGAAATCCCCCAGCGTAAAGGCGATCCCGTCATTTTCGCACAGGATGAGCACCCGCGCCTCACCAACCTGGAGTCCCTGACAAAACTCCGCCCCGCGTTTGATAAAGAAGGCTCCGTCACCGCTGGTAATGCGTCGGGGATTAACGATGGCGCCGCCGCCGTAGTCGTCACCACACGAGAAGAAGCCGATGCCAAAGGTTACCCCATCATGGCCACGTTGGTCAGCGGTGCCGTTGCAGGAGTAGATCCTGCCCTCATGGGCACAGGCCCCATCCCCGCCAGCAAGCTGGCACTGGAAAAAGCAGGTTGGAAAACATCAGATCTGGAGCTGATTGAAGCCAACGAAGCCTTTGCCGCCCAAGCTCTCGCCGTAGCAAAAGGATTAAGGCTCCCGTCCGATCTCGTGAACGTCAATGGTGGCGCCATTGCGCTTGGCCACCCTATCGGGGCCAGCGGCACCCGGGTGCTGGTTACTTTGCTGCACGAGATGGAAAAACGGGATACCAAGCGCGGCCTCGTTACCCTGTGTATCGGGGGTGGCATGGGCATCGCCGCCTGCGTGGAGAGATAAACTCCCCAAAAATGCAAAATGCCGCCCAACAGGCGGCATTCTTTTTCTCATCACGAGCCAGAAGTTCTTCAAAAAGAAGACATATCAAACTTACGTCTGCTCCAGTTTCCATCTTGGAAGACAAGACCAGAACCGTCTTCTTCAAGAAGGAAACTGGATCCTTGGACAATATCAATCCGATGAGCCATCTCCCCGCTCTCCATCTTATCAAGAGCATAGTCGTACTCATGTCCTGCAAACATAAGCCCTTCAGCTTGTGGTATTTCCTGCCCCAGCTTAGTCCCATCTCTTTTCATAGAGACCGTGAAGAGCCTTCCGTTAAAAGCCACAAAGCCGTAAATCACCTGTTCAGGTGTAGAAACGCTATCCATCGCACATCTCCTCTACGCTGCGATTATGTATGAACGCACCCATCCCACAGCCCCCCACAAACGTCAATAAAAAAGGCCGCAAAAGCGACCTTTCCATACCCAAAAGGCTTAGCGGGAATAAAATTCCACCACCAGGTTGGGGTTCATTTGCACAGGGTAAGGCACATCGTCCAAAACGGGCAAACGCACAAAGGTTCCTTTAAAGGCGCTGGGGTCAAAGGTCAGGTACTCAGGCACCTGGCGCTCAATGCTGGCCACAGAACCCATAATGGCGGGAATGCTGCGGGCTTTTTCACGGAGTTCAATCGTATCACCGGGCATGCAGCGGTAGCTGGCGATGTTCAAGACTTTGCCGTTAACCAGAATATGTTTGTGAGAAATCACTTGGCGCGCCATATGCATGGTGGGCACAAGGTTCAGACGGTAAACAACGGCATCCAGGCGGCTTTCCAGCAAACCAATAAGGTTTTCGGATGTATCACCTTTGCGGCGGATAGCTTCGGCAAACACGCCTCTAAACTGACGCTCACCCATGTTGGCGTAGTAGCCTTTAAGTTTTTGTTTTTCACGCAGCTGAATACCAAAGTCGGTCAGCTTTTTGCGGCGGGCACCATGTTGGCCGGGGCCGGTAGGGCGCTTAACAACGGCAGCTTTGGTAATTCCCCAAAGGTTTTCGCCTAATCGACGAGAAAGTTTGTCTTTTGGTTGGGTGCGGGGGGTTGTGCTTTTGGTCAGCACGGTTTTGGTTTTAGTCATACCAATCGGTCCTTTTTATCCATTCATCTGTGCAACACATTTCGGCCTCGCTATCGCCATTTTTGTCTTAACAACAAAAACCACAGCAAGGGTTGCAGTCGTGTGTATGCCAAATCCCCACCCGCCTGTCAACAAAAACAACCCACAAAAAAGCGCCGCCCCCATCTCTGGGGGCGGTGCTCAAATTCATCGCGGTTCAAGAAACCAGAAGCTGCTCTTCAGCAAGCTTCCAATCGGGTGTCAGCAAAGTCTGCCACAAGACCTCTGCTTCCACTTGCTGCTCAGCTTCAGCAACTTCAAGTTTAACCTGAAGCCTCACAATCTCGTCCTGCAGTTCTTTGTGAAACTGGAACTGACGAGACTTGTATTCCAGAGCCTTTTCAAGCTCATCTTCCTTGCGGGCAATATCCCGCTTCAACTCTTCAATTCTTGTCAGTGCCATAAATCTCTCCATAGGAATAGTCCCCGCAAAAAGCGTGAAAAAAACGGGAACAAAAAGATTTTTTACGTACCCGGAATATAAGTAAAAAGGCATAGAAAAACAACCCCCTCTATGCTAAAGCTTCATCCATGTCGCATTTGTTCAAGCCCAACTTCCAGTACCAACCCGCGGGAGACCAACCCGCCGCCATAAAAAGCCTTACAAACTGGGTGAATGAAGGCGCGCACAACAGCACGCTTCTGGGCGTCACAGGCTCCGGTAAAACCTTCACCATGGCCAATATTATTGCAAACACAAACCGCCCCGCCCTCATCCTCGCCCACAATAAAACGCTCGCCGCCCAGCTGTATGAAGAGTTTAAGGCCTTTTTTCCGGAAAATGCCGTCGAATACTTTGTCAGTTACTACGATTATTACCAGCCGGAGGCCTACGTCCCGCGGTCAGATACCTATATCGAAAAAGTCTCGGATATTAACGAGCAGATAGATCGCCTGCGCCACTCCGCCACCCGCGCCCTGCTGGAGAGGAAAGACGTCATCGTCATCGCCAGCGTAAGCTGCATTTACGGTATCGGAGATAAAGAATACTACGAGCGGATGAAAATCCCTGTAGCCGTGGGAGATACGATAGACAGGGATCTTTTCCTGCAAGAGCTTGTCCGTCTCTCCTACACACGGGGAGACATGGTGCTGGAAAGAGGCCGTTTCACCGCCAAAGGAGAGCTGATCGAGATTTTCCCCAGCCACCTGGAAGACGAGGCATGGCGGATTATTCTATTCGAGGACGAAATAGAAAAAATCGTGCAGTTTGATCCCCTCACAGGGGCCATTTTAGGAGAACAGGAAAACCTCACCATCTATCCAAACTCCCACTACGTCACCCCCAAACCCGCACTCTTCTCGGCCATGAAGGCCATCAAGGCCGAGCTCAAAGAGCGGCTGGAAACCTTCACCAACCAAGGCAAACTGCTGGAGGAACAAAGGCTGCGAGAACGCACCATGTTCGATCTGGAAATGATGCAAGCCGCAGGAACCTGCAAGGGGATTGAGAACTACAGCCGTCATTTAACAGGCCGCGCCCCGGGCGAGGCCCCTCCAACACTGTTTGATTATCTGCCGGAAGAAGCCCTTCTTTTTGTGGATGAATCTCACGTCACCGTCTCGCAAATCGGGGGAATGTCCAAAGGAGATGCCGCCCGCAAGCAAACACTGGTAGAATATGGCTTCCGCCTCCCCAGCGCACGAGATAACCGCCCCCTCACCTTTGAAGAGTGGGATGCCCGCCGCCCGCAAACCATTTACGTCTCCGCCACCCCTGCCAAATGGGAGATCGAACGGTCAGAAAACCGCATTGCCGAGCAAGTCGTTCGCCCCACCTTCCTCATAGATCCAGAAGTCACCATCAAACCCGTCACAGGTCAGGTAGATGATTTGTTTTTGGAAATTGAGAAAACAAAAGAAAAAGGCTACCGCACCCTCGTCACAACCCTCACCAAAAAAATGGCCGAGCAACTCACCAGCTATCTGGATGAACACGGCGTCCGCGTGCGCTATTTGCACTCGGATATTGATACGCTGGAGCGCGCCGAAATCGTAAGAGACCTCCGCCTCGGCGTGTTCGATGTCCTCGTGGGTATCAACCTGCTGAGAGAGGGGCTGGATCTGCCGGAAGTGGCCCTTGTGGCTGTGCTGGATGCCGATAAGGAGGGTTTTCTGCGCAGCACAACCTCACTCATCCAAACCGTGGGCCGCGCCGCCCGTAACGTGCAGGGGCGGGCCATCCTTTATGCAGATACCGTCACAGGCAGCATCCAGAACATGCTGGATGAATGCAGCCGCCGCCGCACCAAACAACTGGCCTATAATGCCGAGCATGGCACCTCTCCCACTCAAATTATACGAGAAGTGCGCGAAGGTATCGTCGGCGCCGCCAGCAACAAATCAGCCGAAGAAATCAGCCGAGAGGCCACAGGCCGCCTCCGTAAACTGGGTATTATAGATTTACCGAAAGAAATGAACACCACACGTAAACTTATGCTCAAAGCGGCCGAAGCGCTGGATTTTGAGCACGCCGCCGCCCTGCGGGATCGCCTGAAAGAGCTGGAAGCGCTAGAACTCCAACTCTCTTAACCCACCCCCGCGTAGGGATTTATCCACAACCTCCAAAAAATCATCGCGTCAACAATATAAAAATCCCATAAAAGTCTGATTTTTCGGTTAAAGTATTGTTTTATATATAACAAAAAGCATTGCACAAGATTTAACCAAACCCAAACCACTCTTTACATTTCAGCATCTTATAAAGCCTCCCCAAACCTTACCCCCAAACTTATCCACAGCTTCAGGGGATAACCTAAAACGAAAAGGGCCGCCCGAAGGCGGTCCTTAAAATCAAAAGCATCAATGGCAGGAGGGTCGGCGCCCAAAGTACCACATGTCACGCTTCGGCTTAGCGTGTTCAGGGTTTTTCGCCAAGCCATCAGGCAGCCCCATTTTTGCCAACTCCGCTGGCGTCAAAGACGGGTCGTTACGCGGATCATAACCCGCAGGCGCCGTCGAGATATTCCTCTCTTCATCAGAGGAAGACAAAATACCATCCCTCCAGCAAAGAGCTTGAGGAGCATTTTGCCCACCTTCCACAACGGTCAGGTGGCGTGTCCGGCCCGCATGCGAACCGCTAAAAATGAAATCACCGTTTGCCATATCCCACTCCTTATAATGGCGTTTCGATTGCTTTCATTATAAGTCCCCCCATCTCTCACCGCAAGCCCCCTCACCAAAACCTTGTCGCTCACCACGCTTTTGCCCTAGTATCCCCCTCATGCAAGATGGCATTCACCTCCTCAAGGAAAAACTGAAATCCCTCCCCAAAACGCCGGGGGTTTACCGTATGTTAAACGAGGAGGGCAGCCTGCTCTACGTTGGCAAAGCCAAAAACTTAAAGGCCCGCCTCACGAACTATACCCAGCCAGAAGGGCTCAGCACGCGCATCCGCAAAATGGTGTTTGAGACACGAGAACTGGTGATTGTAGAAACCCCGTCCGAAGCCGAGGCCCTGCTGCTCGAGGCCAACCTCATCAAAACCCTCAAACCCAAATATAATATTTTGTTTAGGGACGATGCCAGCTACCTCAGCGTCGTCATCACGTCAGAGGAAACACCCCGCATTGCCTCCCACCGGGGCGCCAAACGCAAAAACGCTACGTATTTCGGGCCCTATCCCAGCGCAGGCGCGGTCTATCAAACGCTGGATCTCATGGAAAAAGCCTTCAGGCTGAGAACCTGTGCCGAAAGCACCTTTAAAAACCGGACACGCCCCTGTTTAAAATACGATATTAAACGCTGCTCGGCCCCCTGCGTGGGCAAAATCACACCAGCTGCTTATGCGCAAAGCGTGCAGCAAGCCAAGGCCTTTTTGGGCGGAAAGAGAACCGAGGTCACAAGCCAGCTCCAAAACCAAATGGAGAACGCCAGCGTGGCCGAGCATTATGAGGAAGCCGCCGCGCTCAGAGACCGCATCCGCGCCATCGGGGCCGTCACAAACGCCAGCACCGCTATGTCTCATGCCCTGCACGATGCCGATATCTTTGCCCTCGTCCTCCAGGGCGGCAAAATCGCCGTTCAGGCCTTTTATTATCGCGCGGGCCAGCACGCAGGTAACCACACATTCTATCCCAAACATCTGGAAGAGTTTTTAACATCGGAAGACTCAATAGCTCAAGAGACCTCCCTGTCCGAGGCCTTTCGTCTCTTCCTCGCCCTCCACTACGCAGGTGCCCGCACGCCCCCCCCTCTCATCCTCACCAATACCCCCCCGCAGGACGCGGGAACCCTCGCCGAAGCCCTCTCTCTCACCGCAAGCAAAAAGGTGAAAATAGAAACCCCTTCCCGTGGAGAAAAGAAGGAAATCATCACTCAGGCAGAAAAAAATGCCATAAGTGCCCTCACCCGCAAAACGGCAGAGGAAGGCGGCTGGCAGGAACAAATGACCGTCTTCGCAGGCCTGTTAAATATCCCCGAAATCGAAAGCGTAGAATGCTACGATATCAGCAACATAAGCGGAAAATATCCCGTCGCCAGCCTCGTCTCCGCAGGGCCGGAAGGCCTGCAAAAGCATCGTTACCGCCGCTTTCAAATCCAAAGTAAGGATACACCGGATGATTACGCCATGATGCGCGAAGTCCTCACCCGCCGTATCACCAAAGGCTTAAAGGAAGGCGGCCTCCCCAGCGTCTTTCTGGTAGATGGCGGTAAAGGCCAGTTGAACGTCCTCGTGCAGGTGGCAAAAGCCACAGGCCTGCTGGAGGTTGAACACCCGCCCGCTCTCGTCGGCATCGCCAAGGGAGAGTTCCGGGATAAAGGACTGGAAACACTCTTTCATCACACAGGAGAAACGCTGGAGGAGCTCCCCATTCCCTTCAACAGCCCGCTCAAGTTTATGCTGCAACAAGTGCGCGATGAAGCGCACCGTTTCGCCATCACCTACCACCGCAGCAAACGGGGCAAAGGCCTCACCAAAAGCAAGCTGGATAATATCCCCGGCATCGGCGCCAAAAAGAAGAAAGCCCTCATTCTCCATTTTGGCAGCGTCGCCGGGGTAGAAGGCGCAAGCCTCACCCAGCTCCAAAGCATAGAGGGCATCTCCGCACCTCTCGCCCAAACCATTTACGATTATCTCCACTAACCTCTCCCTCCCCTTGTTTTTCAAGGCATACCTCTCTAAACTATCCGCATATCCACCCGCCAGACACGAAAGGACACTGGCATGAGATTTCAAGACCTTTTAAACCGCGCCGCCAAAGATGGCGACAAGGATACCATTGATGAAAACATGCCCAAAACAGGCATTTTGGGGGCTAGAAGTGACGAGCTGAACGCCCAATTGAATGGCAGAAAGACTGTCACAGGCTTTCAGCTTCTCACTGCATCAAACCCCAATGGCAAAACGGGGAATTGGCCCTTCTAATTTTCCCATCGCGAGACCAAGCAGGCCCCCGTGGCCTGCTTACTCTTTTTTTATATCTACATCCCCCATTCACAAGAGATTTTTTATATGTCTACGGTCTATGCTACCCTCACCATAAACAACTAAAGAGGATGCTAAAATAATGAAACAGCTTATCGCTTATCCACTCGTCGCCCTTGCCGCCATTGGCGTTTCCGCCTGCGGTAGCACACCAGGAGATCGCGCCCTTAGCGGGGCAGGCCTCGGTGCCGCCGCAGGTACCGTCGGTACGGTTGTCACAGGTGGCAACCCGCTCACAGGCGCCCTTATCGGTGCAGGTGTGGGGGCCGCAGCAGGTGCCGTCACCAATGAAGATCAGGTGAATTTCGGCAAACCCATCTGGAAAAAATAAGTTAAGCCTTACAAGGCTAACTCCATAAAAAAAGGCAGGCTTTCGTAGCCTGCTTTGTCTTGCCAAAAACACAAAAATCCCGTAACCCAAAAAGTATGTCCATGCTTCTGCCCTTCTTTTTTGAGAACCTGCCCGTCCGTGGCCGCCTCATTCGTTTAAGCACCCTTAATGCCCACGTCCCCAGCCTAAGGGGCGCCCCTCCCGCAACGGCACAAGCCTTGTCAGAGCTTCTGGCCCTCGCCGCCCTCCTCCTGCACGAAGGGGAGAACGAAAACAATATCAGCTTGCAAATCCAGCATCAGCAGAGCGGTGCCCTTCTGTTTGCACGCATCTCCACAAAGGGAGAGATGAAGGCCTACGCCAACGAAGCCGCCGGGTCAGAAACCACCCCATGGGCAGATGGCACCGCCCTCTTCGCCGTCACGCTAGAGCCTGAAAAAGCAGGCGATCCCATCCAGTCTATTTTACCGCTGGATAATCCCTCCCCCGCCGCCTGCCTGCGGAGATATTTTACAGAGAGCGTCCAAATCCCCACCCAGCTCATCGCCGCACGGGGAGAAGACACCGCCGCCATTCTCATGCTCCAGGCCCTCCCGGGGCTGGATGAAAGCGGCGATGATTGGCACCGTCTCAACCTCATGCTACAAACCGCCACAGCAGAGGAAATGCTCCCGGACAGCGAAATAAACCTCACCGCGACCGATCTCATCAAACGTCTCTTTGCCGAGGATGATCTCCGGGTAGAGCCAGAACAAGCTCTCACCTTCAGCGCTCACAACCCCCGCACCGCCATGCTTACCGCTCTGGCCTCTCTGCCGGCAGAAGATATTCGTCACCTGCTGGAAAGCGGCCCCATAGAGATGGAAGATAAAACCACAGGCGGAAGAGAAACCTTTACCGAGGCCGATCTCCAGCATCTCCTGCAAGAAGGTCATAGCTAAACAACGCATCAGCTCGCTTGCCAAAAACCCACCGCACCGCTAAACAATACCCATGCAAGATGATATCCTCACCATCCGCACAGAGCGGACACCCAACCCCAACAGCCTGAAATATCAGGTCGGCAAACTGCTCATCGCAGGCGGTTCTGCCAACTTTCCCACGCCCGAGAGTGCCGAGGAGCGCTCCCCTCTCGCCAGCAAAATCTTTGCAATCACCGGCGTCACAGGGGTCTTCATCGGGTCAGATTTCTTTACTGTAAACCGTAAAGAAGGCACAAGCTGGCAAGAAATAAACGAGTATCTCGCACCCGCACTCGAGGCTTTTTTTGAAAGCGGAGACCCCGTCCTCACCGCCAAAAAACCAAAGGAAATGCCCATGGTCGGAGATGCAGGGACAGACCCCGCCCTGGTGGCCGAGATCCAGCGCCTGCTGGATGAAAAAGTCCGCCCCGCCGTGCAAAACGATGGGGGCGATATTCTGTACCGCGGCTACGAAAAAGGTATTGTCTATCTGGAGATGCACGGCGCCTGTACCGATTGTCCCAGCAGCACCGCCACCCTCAAAATCGGTGTGGAGACAATGCTCAAACAACATCTGCCGGATAAAATCCACGCGGTAGAAGCTCTTTAACCTCTCACAAACCGCGTCTCACAAACCACAGGCCTGCCCTTGTTTTTGGTGCACCGCACACCAAGGCCTTGCGCCGTAAAAAAACTTTTCGCATCATGGTTGCATCAACAGCTAAAAAGGCAATAAAACCATGGCACAAAACTCACTCTCTTCTTTTCAGTCACGCTGCATTCATTTGGCAGCAGGGGTGCCCGTCAACTGCCAGGCATATGCGCGCCATATGCACACGCTCAATCTTGCCAAGGTTAAAGCCCTTTCCTCCGGGTATCAAAAGGGCTGGCTTCACAACGTGATGTCCCGCATCACACCCCACACCATGCGGGATGCAAACGATTACGTCCTCATGGCCTCTCTGTTTATAGAAGATGAAAACACCGCCAAATTCATCACGGCCCGCTGGCAGGCAGATATCACGCAGTTCGCCTTGCAAAACGGTATCAACTACCACGCACCGGAGAGCGCCCGTTATCAAAAAATGCTCACTCCCCATCTGTCATTGTTTGATAAAATGACAGATGCTTTTGAAACGTCATTTAACCTGGCTAAGCCAGCAAACCCCTTCACCAGCCAAACATGGGGCGAGGCTAAAACCTCCACGGCAGATCTTCACCACATCCGCACCTATCTGAAAAAAATCGCCTAAGCGCCCCCCCCCGCTACAAGGCTAAAGCCGTTTATAAATTCGCTGTATAGTCGGCAAAAATCTAGCCTGACGAGGACTGACGTTAGGGTTTATCACTCAACCAAATCGTGCTCACCGTCGCCGTGCCGGGCACTTCTTCCAGCACCACGCCCCGCCCCGCCTCACGGGCCAGCAAATCACGGATAATTTCAAGCCGCACAATACTCAAAGGGCGCTTATCAATCGGGAGTTTGATATAAAAGTGATGCGTTCCACCACGCGCCTTGGCCATAGCCTTGCGTAAAGGGGCATTATCTTCAGCCGCCACCCATTTGTTATCCTGATTGTAAACCAGCACAAAAGTTTCCGCCCACACCGCAGGCGCACTTCCTAAAAAGATAAGAAGGGCCAGCCATGCTCTCATTAACCTAGCGAACCTCTGGCACGGCACCAAATATCTGTCTAAGCCGCACATCATTCAGTTTAATATCGGCATCGCGCACACGCTCTGCAATCAAAAGCGTTTCATAATCTTGCTGCAACCGGCGTCTCAGGGCGCCTGCCGCCACGTCCAACGCTTCCGCATCGGGGCTGGCCAGCGTGCGGCTTGCCACACGCACCAGATAACGCGTTTTACCTTCACTCAAAACGTTAGGCAGCACACTTTGTACAGGCAAGCCTGAAAGCGTCGTCATCGCAGGCTCAAGCCAGTTTGGAATGTTCTGTTTATCAGCAAGGCTCAACGTCGTCACAGCGCCTGCATCATTAAAAGAAAGCTCACCACTCTTCACCCGAGAGAGCAAGGCCAGGCTCTGGTCATCCAAGGCTTTTTGTTGTTGCGCGGCCTGCGCCATGGTTTTTACCTGTTCTTTAATATCTGCCAAAAGCGGTACATACGCGGGTACCACCTCACGCACGGCCACGTAGGCAACACCACCGCCCGCCATATCAACAGGAAAGCTCACATCGCCAGCTTCTGTCTCAAAACCGGCATTCATCACCGCAGCGTCCACACCCGCCACATACTGACGAGGTGTTTTACGGAGAACAGTGGTAGAAAAACCAAGGTCAGTCGCAACTTTAGCAAGGTCATCACCCGCCGCCACACGGTCATCAATCTCGTTCTGAACATCAAAAATAGCTTTGTCCGCTTCCGCAGTTTTCATCTCGCGTTCAAGGTCGGCACGCACCTCTTCAAAGGTTTTATCTGCATAGGTCGTGTCTTTCGCAGCCTCAAAAGCCGCTTTCACATCATCGTCATTAAGGGTCAGCGTCGCCGCAACATCAGCCGGGGTCAGCATGAGAATTTCAAGATCACGCACTTCAGGGCGCTCAAAGGCCGCAGCATTATCATTTAAAAATGTTTGATAATCCTCATCGGCAAGCGGGGGCAAATCTTTAATGTCCGATGCTTGAAGCGTAACAACATCCAACATCACAGTCGCATCTTCAAGGGCTGCAAGCGAGGCGGCCACAGCAGGCGCAGGGCGCACAGTCTGGGCAATTTCACCCAAAAGCCGCACACTCATATCCGCCGAGACAGATTTCTCAAAAGCTGCCATCGTCAACCCCGCACGGGCCAGCGCATCTTGGTAGCGCGTCACATCAAAGCCGCTAGTACCACCAAACTCGGGAGAGGCCATAATCTCGTCTTTCACCGCACTATCCGCAGGCATCAGCAAAGCTTCTGCAGCACTTTGGCGCATCACGGCACGGCCCGTAGCTTCTTGCAAAACCGTCGCAGGCACATTCAGTTCAGCCAGCATTTGGGGGGTTGGGGTCTGTCCCAGCAAGGTGGTAATCTGGCTTGTCCGTGCCTCGTAAAGGCGCTGAACTTCAGCCGCACTCAAACCCTCTCCATTCACGGTAACAGCATCATTGCCAACGCTGTTAACAAGATAATCACCAATGCCCCATGCCCCAAAGCATAAAACAAGAACAAGCAGCAACGCCTTGGAGGTTTTACTGGCACCAAAGTTTCTAAAAGCGGTAAGCATAAAGGGGTTTCTTTCTTCAACAATATCTCAAGCTTGTGTAGCGCCACCAAGCTTTTATATCAACCCCATCGCCCAATCCTCCAGCAATATCGTTGACAACACGCTCCATTCCCGCCAAAAGGAGAGATTATAAAAGACCACAGGGGAGCCCACACCATATGACCGCTTTTTTGCTGACACTCAACGCCTTGGTATGCATCAGTCTTGTCATTCTTATTTTATTACAGCGGAACGACCCTGCCTCAGGCGGCATGTTTGGGGGCGCAGGCGGTGCCGGCGGCCCGGCCATTCGCAATCCTCTGGCAACACCCACCGCCTATCTTGCAGCGGCTTTTCTCATTCTTAGCTTGGTCATTGCCTATACCAGCAAGGGCGGCGGCACACACCACAGCGTGGTAGGCGAGGTAGACGCTGCCACAACCGAGCCCAAATCCGAAACTCACCTGTTAGATATCGCCCCCGCAGAAGAACTCCTGCCGGAGGCACCTCAAACGCCGAGTCCGACGGAGGGCAAGTAATATGAGTCCGGCGAGCCCTCCCCTCCCCGGACTTTCCCGCCTCCCTCAAACCCACTTCGTTTTTGTGACAGGCGGTGTCATGAGCAGCCTCGGCAAAGGCCTTACCGCAAGCGCATTAGGCGCTATTTTACAAGCCCGCGGCCTCACCGTCATCCAGCAAAAGCTGGATCCCTACCTTAATATAGATCCCGGCACCATGTCTCCTTTCCAGCACGGAGAGGTCTATGTGACCGACGATGGCTGCGAGACCGACCTGGATCTCGGCCATTACGAGCGCTTCACGGGCGTCCCCACCTCACGCCTGTCCAACACCACTGCAGGGCGTATTTATCAAAATATTTTAAGCAAAGAGCGGCGCGGAGATTACCTCGGCAAAACCGTACAAGTGGTGCCACATGTCACCAACGAGATTAAAGATTTTGTTCGCAAGCTGGAAGGCGCTGCCGATATCGCGCTGGTAGAAATCGGGGGCACGGTCGGAGATTTAGAGAGCGGCGCTTTTTTTGAAGCCATCCGCCAACTGGGTTTCGATCTCGGGCGCGAGCGTACCCTTTATATGCACCTCACCTTTGCCCCTTATTTGTCCGTGGTGGGAGAACTTAAGACAAAGCCCACCCAAAACGCGGTGAGAGATCTGCTCCAGCTCGGCATCAAGGCCGATGTCGTGGTCGTGCGGTCAGAGGTAGAGCTGGATAAGGCGGATGAAGCCAAAGTCGCGCAATTCGCCAACCTGCCCACCAGCCATGTCGTTAATTGTCCGGATTCAGATACCATTTACCGCGTCCCCGTCACGCTGCACAACCACGGGCTGGATGACGCCGTGCTGGATCATTTTAAAATTACAGCCAAAAAGCCCAATCTGGAAGGTTGGCAGAAAATTGCAGATCTCACCACCAAACCGCCCCGCCGGGTTAAAATTGCCGTGGTCGGTAAGTATGTGCAGCTGGGGGATAGCTATAAGTCCCTTAACGAGGCCCTCGTCCACGGCGGCTTCCCTCACGATACCAAGGTAGAGATTGATTTTGTCGATTCAGAAACACTGGAAACCATGGAGGAGCAAGAGCTTCGCACCCGCCTGTCAGAGGCTCATGGCATTTTAGTGCCGGGCGGCTTTGGCGCACGGGGGACAGAAGGAAAAATCAAAGCCATTAAATATGCACGAGAAAACAAGGTACCCTATTTTGGCATTTGCCTCGGCATGCAAATGGCCATTGTGGAGTTCGCGCGTCACGTAGCCGGCCTTGCCGGGGCCGATAGTACGGAGTTCATTGCCGATAAAGGAGAACCCGCCCACCCGCTGATCAACCTGATAACCGAGTGGCAAGGCACCCATGGTAAACATAAGGGAACAGAGGCCGATCTGGGCGGCACCATGCGCCTCGGCGCCTACGAGGCCGCCTTGGCACAAGGCACAAAAACCGCGGATATTTACAAGAAGCATCTCATTCGCCCGGGTATGATATCCGAGCGTCACCGCCACCGGTACGAGTTCAATCCCGCCTATAAAGATCAGCTGGAAGCCGCAGGCCTCACCTTCAGTGCCACCAGCCCGCAAGATACCGATCTGGTAGAAATGGTAGAATTAAAAGAGCACCCGCACTTCATCGCCTGCCAGTTTCACCCGGAGTTTAAGAGCCAGCCGCTCCACCCCCACCCGCTTTTTTCAAGTTTTATAGAGGCCGCCCTCAAAAATTCCTCGCTCCTCTAACAGTAAAACTCCATAAAATGTCATATATTGTAGGGAAATACTAAAGCTTTTGCCTCTATTTGTTAAAAAGTAATATATTTTGTACACACTGCTGTTGACAAACATCTCAACACCTACTAAGACCCACCCTGAACGCAAGTTCTGGAAAAGATTTTTTTAAGTCCTTTCCTAACAACATCAGCAAGTTTCTCGCCAGTCATCAGAACTGGTATGTTCAACGGGCGCAAGCCCCTAACCAGGAGCGTTTCGTCATGAAACCACTGTTCATCGGGGCACTCGCGGCCCTGTCACTCTTCGCCGCTGCGCCTGTCATGGCACAGCAGAACAATCAGGCGGGATTCATGTGGGGAACCACAAGCCAGCCCCCCGGCAATCTGGAAAGTGCCGCGGCTCACCGCAACAATGGTGAAGCCGCAGCGCAGGCCCTTGCCGGTCGCAACCTCACCACCGCCAACATTATGAATTATGCGATTGGAGTTCAAAACAACAACAGCATCAATGGTGATGGCAGTACGATCAATTCGGATCAGACCGGCACCAACACCGGCGGTATCCGGGCAGATGGCACCTTCGGTCAAGTTACCGTCGGCAACTAAGGAGACACGCCATGAGAATGCTAAAAGTTATGGCAAGCCTCCTCACGTCCGCAGTATTGGCGGGGTGTGCCTCACAGGCACAAACCTTCTCGCCATCGGCGCGAGGGCCTTCGGTCACACGTGCGGAAATGCCATCCAAAGTAGAAGGCTATGCCGAGGTGAAAAGTGTCCTTGCCTGTATCCGCAATAGCGGTGCGCTCAAGAACACGACCATCGCCATCGGTGTCTTCACCGACAGCACGGACAAAGGCAATGCCTCTGCGCCCGGCTCAACAGGTGGCTATCTCCCGAAAGGAGGAAGTTCCATTGTTCTCGCACAAGCCTTGAAAGAGACGGGGGCGAAAGTCGTGGATCTCTACGAGAACTCAACTGAAGCAAACGCCCGGCAAATGCTGGGCGCCAAACCGGCAAAGGTTAACATTGATTTCATGATGAATGGAATCTTCACCTCGCTGGATTTTGGCAGTACGCTCAATGCGGATGTCAGAGTTGCAGGCCTCGGCCCCACCGCCACCACGGGCTATGCACAGCTAACGCTGGGCACCCAGTTGGTGCAACAGGGCACTAAGGTCATCAAGCAAATCAGCATAGTGGAACGCACCGTACGCTTTACAAGCATCGGTGCTGGCACTGGCAAAGTCTTCGGAAACACACTCGTCACGGGCAATGCTTCCGTCACCAACCAAGAACGTCTCCAGTTTGAGGCGCTCAACGGTCCCATCGCATTGGCAGCAGCCGATGCGCTGGTCAACGAGTTCCCCACGGCCAAGCAGGCCTGCGGGGATCAAGTGGCTGCCCTTCTTCACTGAGGGGGCCTTCACCAAAAGCACGCATTCCGCGTGCTTCGTTCAAAGAGGAAACTACCATGAAAAAGATGATTTTCGCCACCGCTTTTGCCGTTCTGTTCGCTGGTTCCGCCCTCGCACAGGTCGCAACCGGCGCAATCGATCAGACGTCCATGAACGTTGCGGGTGCCGATGTGCTCGCCAACGGCAGCATGGGCACGGCCCTGATCAGCGACGGCAGCGACGGTGTGATCGCCAATCAGGCAAGCGCGTCGAGCAACTCGGTCAAGACCGATTACACTGGCGTGGCGCTTCCGACCTGGACCGCAACCAGCACCACCCAGGATGCCACGAACGGCGCAACCTCGGTGTCCACCGGCACCTTCGTCACCTCGACGATCAGCTCGGCCAGCACTGGCAATGCCATCGTCAATGCGGCAACCGGCGCGAGCAATTCCGTCGCTCACATTGCCGACTAAGCTCAACCGAGCTTCACGAAACAGAAACGGCTCCTTCGGGAGCCGTTTTTGCGTACCCTATTTCCGGAAACCCCAGTCGCGCTCCATAATCAAATAAGTAAGCGAGGCCGTCCATGTAATCATAATAAGCCCGGCAAGCGCCTCAGCGCCCGTAAGCAAACGCAAAGCGCCCTGGGGGTAAATCTCACCAAGCCCGAGCGATGTGTAAGAAACGGTGGAATAATAAAGCAACTCCCAAAAATCTTGGGCGCCCACCTGCCCCAAAAGCGCACCCCATTTCATTTTCAAAACCAATACATATGCCACTGCCCACGCCCAAATCTCTACCGTATGGGCCACAAACATACCTCCCACCACCAGCAGAACGTTCACACGCCGCGCCCGCCCGCGCAAACGAGGCAACACACGCGTAACAAGCCCCATAAATTCATAATGGATAAGGCAGGTGATCAAAATCATGCACGCCGCCAACATGCCAGAGATAAAAAACGTGTGCAGCCCGTCCATGCCCTAGCCTTTGTGCAGCACTTCAAAGCGCGCCTTCACGCCCGCACCCACACGCTCCAGCTGCACCACACCATAAATATCTTCTTCCAGCTGACGCCGCAAACTCACCATGGCCCCTTCACTAATCTCACCGTTCAAAAGCACGCGGTTAATCACGGCTTCCATGGCCATTTTAGGGCTGTTCGCGTGTATCGTCGCCATGCTTCCCTCGTGCCCGGTATTAATGGCAGAACAGAAAGCAAAGGCGTTTTCTTTCCGGATTTCCCCCAGCAGAATACGGTCAGGCCGCATCCGCAAGGTCGCGTTCAACATTTCGCGGATTTCTTTCCCACTCGGGTCACGGCTCGCCCCACCAAAAATAAGTGGCGCCCAGTTTTTATGGCCAATCACAAGCTCGGGCACATCTTCCAGCGTTACAAGGCGCTCATGCATGGGAATATGCTTAAGCGCCGCATTCATAAAACTGGTTTTCCCCGTGCTCGTCCCACCAGAAATGAGGAGGGTTTTTTTGTCTTTAATGGCCTGGATAATCTCGGCCTGCACCGCAGGGTCCAGGTCAAAGTCTTCAAGGTTAAAATCTTTTCGCGCCGCCACACGCACGGTCAGGCTAAAGTGTTTAGGGGTGTGGTGTCCCGCCACAATCTGCACACGGTGGCCACCGGGCATTTTGCAGCTCAAAATGGGGTGGTCGGGCGTAAACATCATCCCGCTAAAGTTGGCGAGCATCCGTGCCGCATCTTCCAAACGCTCAAGGGTAAGCTCAGGGGCCTCATCCCACTGCCATGTGCCGTCAAAGAATTCATAGCCCACCATACCGGGCTCATTAATCACAAATTCGCGAATACCTTTCACCGCCTCAAGCCGCAAAAGCAATGGCCCAAGGTAGCGGACCTCCACCTTGTTCAGCAGGTATTTTTGGCCAATAGCCTCAAGCTCGGGCGTAAGCGCCGAGCCGGATTGTTGAAGGATCGTACCACTCATATTCTTGTTATTCGCCTTTTATCGTGGGTTTTTATACCCCCCAGCATAAGCAAAGCTGACACCTAAAGCCAGCATAAAAAAGCCCCCCGCGCCCAAAGGCGAGGGGAGAAATCAAAGGCGCTAGGCCGTGGCCACAAAAACGCGCCCATCCTCCCGAGAGGAAAGACGGTAAAGCTCCGGCGGCTCGCCGCGAGAAAACCATCCACCCTTCTTCCCCGTCCCCGGTTTGGGAGAAAAAAGATGATTATACTCCCGCCTCACTGCCTCATACATAGCTGTCAAAGCATGCTTAATAACAGCAGCTGGAGGCTCATCGGGAAGAGACTGGCTGTCCAGGAAAAACAAAGCAAGCTCCTCCACCTCAACCAAGGAGAAGATATTATCTTTCCTCACAATTTTCAGAGGCGGCTTCGGTGGTTTTAAAACACGGAAAAGCCCAAACCGGGTTTGTCCATCGTCCATCAATTCGGAGGACATCACATAGAAGCCTTTCCGAACCTCCACGCGAGGCTTAGGCTCTTTGTCGGGAACCTCGAAGCTCGGCAAAGGCCTGCCTTCATCATCGGCCACAGCCACAACCTCCTTGGAGGTACTTTGGAATATACCCGTTGTACTCACCTCAAGGGTGTAAGGAATCAAACCCTCCCCTTGAGGTGTAAACCACACACTCAGCATGGGAGGGGTGTCAAATAATACATTGCTCATGCCCATGAAAACCTCCATCGGGGTCAAGCCCCGTCAAAACCCCCTAAGTCGGCAGGGAAAAAACCGCATGGCGCGCAAAAAGAAAAATCAGCCACCCATGGCAGCTTGTAGATGTTTCCTGTTACGCTTTGTCATAGTATGTATACTAAAAAGAACGCCATTTCAACCCCTCAGCAAAATTGCCCGCCGTACACGCAGCAAAGCACCTTGCAGGTTGACCCTCCCGCCAAATCGCGCCATTCTCATCTGCATGAAAATACTCAACATCTGTGCTCTCACGCTTAGCGCCGCCGCTCTGCTTAGCCTTACCGCCTGCACTCAGGGCTGGTCACCTCAAGTCACCCGCATCAACCCCAAAACGGGAGAGACGGAGACCATCGGCGGCCTCAAAGAAGTAGAAGCCGGCATCATCAAAGCCTTCCCGGAGATTCCCATCCCCGCCAACCACCGGATAGATGTCGATCGCAGCGTCATATTCCATAGCCAAAAGCAAAGCGTCGGTAAAATCGTCACCTCGGGCAGCGGCGATATCGCCAGTATTTATAATTTTTACGAAACCGAAATGCCCACCAAAGGCTGGACCCTCGTCAACGGGTTCCTCTCCAGCGTCGGCAGCCTGTATTATGCCCGCCCGGGTACCTTCGTGGCCATCACCATTTCGCAAAACGGCACACGCGGCACTTCTGTTACCCTCAACATCGGGCCAGAGTAAACAGCCACCTCTTCTTAACAAAAAAGCCCCGCACGCAGGGGCTTTCTTATTCCCTCATCTCATGCTAAAAACAACGTCACCAATCAAGGAACAAAAAAATGGCCATCAAAACGCAAGCTGTAAAAAAAGGAATGAAACCCGCCGCCTCACCAGAAGGCACCTGTGGCACAGGCACCTGCGGATGCAGCACAGGCGGCACCTGTGTCGGGTGCGATGGTCGCTGCCCATGCAAAACCATCTTGGGCTGCACCTATCTCGGCCAATTCCGTCAAAAGAAAGGGCTTGTTGCCGTCCCCTTGGCCTTCATTCTCATCACCGCCGTGCAAATTATGGTCCACGGCACCATTCTCATGCCCGCATACGAGGCCTCTTCCGCCCTCTGGCTACCAGAAGAAGCCATGAGCATCGGCCCTATTTATCTGTTCAACATCATCCTCGCCGCCGTCTTCACCATGCTGTTTTTCACGGCCCAAAAATATAAGGATTATAACGAGGGCCTGCGGCTCGGCATGCTTCTCATGGCACCCCTCGCGGCGATGAATCTTATCACCGCTGCCACCATGCCCATCCCGTCAGATATTCTTTGGGTATGGGCGGCAGAAAGCCTGGCCCAAGGTCTCCTCCTCGGGGCTCTTCTCACATGGATATCTCGCCATAAGTGCTTTCAAGGTAAAGCTTTTGGCGGCTGCGGGGGTAAAGGCCACAAAAAATAGCCATCTCCACCCTTAAAAAGGCGGTTGTAAAGCCGCCTTTTTCTGCGCCATATTCGGGGCAGAGAACCTTTTAAAATCGCCGCCACGCCGCTAAGGTAAACAACATTATGCACACGCTCTACCGCGCCCTTCTCATTCTTTTAAGCCCCCTTCTCGCCCTTCACGTGGCGTTAAGGCTCATAAAAGGAAAAGAGGATAAAACCCGCTTTGGGGAGCGTCTTGGTAACGCAAGCCTGCCCCGTCCCCCAGGTCCGCTTGTTTGGCTTCACGGCGCCAGCGTGGGAGAGGTCACTTCTCTCCTCCCCGTCCTTCAGGCCCTCCGGGAAAACAAGCCGGATATCAACCTGCTCCTCACCACAGGCACCCGCACAGGCTTTGCTACCCTTCACCGTCTCCAACCGCATATTGGCGGATCAGGAGAGACTCTTATTCAATATGTCCCGCTAGATATCCCCTTCGCCGTCAAACGCTTCATGTCGCACTGGAAGCCAAGCCTCTCCGTTTTCACAGAGAGTGATTTCTGGCCCATCCTCCTCACGCACGCTCCCAATCCCATCCTTCTCAATGGCCGCATATCCGATAGGTCATGGCCGCGTTATCAACGCTTCCACCGCTTTTTCACACCGCTCATCTCACGCTTCAAACTGGTGCTTGCTCAACGAGAAGAAGATGCCCTTCGCCTCAGCGCCATGGGGGCCTCCAATGTCATTGTAGGGGGTAATCTTAAATTTGATGCCGCCCCCCTCCCCGCAGATGATGCCGCGCTGGAAAAGCTCCAGGCCACTCTGGGACGCCGTCCACTTCTGGTCGCCGCCAGCACCCATCAGGGAGAAGAAGAGATTATCGCGGGGCTTCACAACAAGCTTAAAGCTCACGTGGCCGATCTCCTCACCGTCATCGTCCCTCGCCACCCCCACAGGGGTACCCAAGCTGTCGGCGCCGCCATGCGCCACGTGCGGGCGGTGGCGCGCCGCGGTACGGGAGAAACCCCTCACCTCGGCGGCCCCAAACATACCGATATTTATATTGCGGATACGCTCGGAGAACTCGGCCTCTGGTACCGCCTGGCAGATGTCGCCCTTATCGGCGGCACACTGGTTAAGGTCGGCGGGCACAACCCGCTGGAGCCCCTTAAACTCGGCACCCCCACCGTCACCGGCCCCCACATGTTTAATTTTAAAGATATGACCCCCCTGCTGATAGAGAAAAAACTCATCACCCTCACCCATACAGATGCCGAACTTGCCACCGCCATCCTAAACCTCCTCCAAAACCCGAGCGAAGCCATCAAACAACGCACGCACATCGCCTCCAGCATGCCAAAACTCACAGGCACCGCCGGCAAAGCTGCCCGCCATATTCTAGATCTTCTCTAGCCTGTCGCCAACTTACAACTTGCACGTTGTAACACTTTCCCTCTATCCTCCCTCCATGCACCCCCTTGCCCCCCTCGCCAAACTTTACGGAAAAATCGCCCGCTGGCACGGAGCCTACCGCGCAAAACGCGCCTATTTTGCGTCTATTCCCGTCATCAGCGTAGGTAATATTACGGTGGGCGGCACGGGCAAAACAACCTTGGTGGAGGCCCTTGCACACCACTATGCAACAAGCGGTCACCGCGTCGCTATTGTCTCTCGGGGTTACGGGGGGAGCGAGAAAAAACCACTCCTCGTCCACCCGCACCTCCATAGCGCAAGAGAGGTGGGAGACGAGCCCTACGCCCTCGCCACAGCGCTTTCCGCCCTCCCTGTTCAGGTGTGGGTAGGCCGTCACCGCCCCTCTGTTGTCCGGCGGGCAGAGGCCGCAGGCAATACGCTTATTATTCTGGATGATGGCTTCCAAAGAAGAGACGTCGCGCGCGATGTGAACATCCTCACCATAGATAGCAAGAAAGGCTTCGGGAACGGCCTGTGCCTGCCCGCAGGCCCGCTGAGAGAACCTCTGGAAGAAGCCCTCCCCCGCGCCCATTTTGCCGTCAGCATGTCAGAGGCTGAGGTAAGCAAGCAGAAAGATTGGAACGGCCTCCTCACCTATCGCCTCCACCTCACAACACCGCTCCCCGCCCCGCTTAAAAATAAACCTCTGGTCGCCTTTACAGGCCTCGCCCGTCCCTCCAAGTTTTTTGATGCTCTTAAGGCCTCGGGCGCCAAACTCAAAGCCACAAAAGCCTATCCGGATCATCACGTTTACACACAAAAAGATCTTGGTCGCCTTCAGGCTCTCGCCAAAAAACATAAAGCCACCCTTGTCACCACCCCTAAGGATGCCCCCAAACTCCCCCGGAGCTTCGCCACCATCCTCCCCCCCAAACTTCAAGGAGAAGACTGGGAGGACATTCTCGCCAAAACAGAAGAAATCCTTGCCACCCCACCCCAAACCGCCTAAAACAAACCCATGGTTAACGCATCATCATATCTCTCTCTCCGCAAGCTTGGCCTTGCTACGGCAGCCCTCATTTTAGGGGTAGATGCCGCCACCAAAGCCACCGCTCTCTGGGCAGCAGGTCAGGGTCTTTTTCCCATCTCGCTTCATCCCAATTTTGCGGCACTCACACTGGCGTATAACCGGGGGATGAGCTTCAGTCTTCTGGCAGAAACCCCTCTTGGCCCCTATGCCCTTACACTTGTCGGCATCGCCGCCAGTCTGTGGTTTGTTCACTGGTTAGGAGAATCAAGGGATAAACTTCACCAGCTCGGCCTCGGTCTCATCATCGGAGGAGCTGTCGGTAATGTGATAGATCGTCTCCAACATGGTGCCGTGGTCGATTTTTTTATGCCCACATGGGGGGGAGAGGCGTATTTTCCCGTTTTTAATGTAGCAGATACTTGCATCACCGTGGGTGTCGTGCTGTTATGTGCGCACTGGTTTGTAACGGAAAGAAAAGCAAAATGACCATCAAAAACGAAATATTTTATCCTGTGTCCTGCCTGCTGCTGGCAAGCACCCTCGCCTCCTGCGCGTCAGATACACCACTCTTTTCTTCTCGCACCCTGCCAGATGAAACCCGCGTGATAGATGGCCCCACCCTCGCCGTCCCGCCAGATTTTGCCCTGCGCCCCCCCCGTCAGGGAGAAGACGCAACCGATAAATTGCGTGCAGAAAAAACACGGGAAGCACAAACGCTCCTCCTCGGTGCCCCGCTAGAGACCGAGACAGAAGGAAGCACCACAACCGAGAGCTGGCTTCTCGGCCAGGCAGGCACCGCCGATGAGAATATCCGCGAAACGCTTACCGCCTCACCCACCACACCCGTGGCCAAGCCCACCATAATGGATCGCCTTATGGGTAAATCAGGTGAGCAAAACTAGTCCTCGCATCATTTCCAAAGCCCTTACCATAGGGCTTTTTTGTGCCACACTACCGCTAATAGGAGCAAACAGCATGACCATCCAAACAGAAACTCTCAAAAACGGCATGAACATTGTCGTGGTGCCCGATCACAGGGCGCCCGTCGTCACCCATAGCGTCTGGTATCGCATCGGCAGTGTGGATGAGCCCGCAGGCCTCACCGGCATTTCCCACATGCTGGAGCATCTCATGTTCAAGGGCACAAAAAACTTTGGCCCGGGTGTCATGGATAAGCTGGTGCAAAAAAACGGCGGCATCCAAAATGCGTTTACCAGCAGAGATATGACCGCCTACCACCAAACCATCGCGAAGGAAAAGCTGCCCTTGATGATGGAAATCGAGGCGGATCGCGTTAATAATCTGGATTTTCCGGAAGAGCTTTTCACACCCGAAAAACAAGTGGTGAGCGAAGAACGTAAACTGCGGACAGAGAGCCAGCCCATGCCGCGCTTTTTTGAACGCATGCTCCGTGCCCACTTCCCCACACACCCCTACGGCCAGCCTGTTATTGGCTGGAGAACCGATCTCGATGCCTACACGCGAGAAAAAGCGCTAGATTGGTACAGCCGTAACTACGCTGCCAACAACGCCACCCTCATCGTGGTGGGAGATATGACGTTGGAAGAGCTCAAACCCCTTGCAGATAAGTATTACGCCCCCCTCCCCACAGAGAATCACATCACGCCCCGCGTCACCCACGTAGAGCCCCTCCGTCAGGAAGAGACCCGCTACATCGCCGTAGATAAAGACGTACAAGTGCCCGTGTACTATCATATCTATCGTGCCCCCAGCAGCTTTGTCGGCATCGCAGGCGCCCTCACAAGCCGAGAAGACGTTGCCGCCCTGCACGTTCTGGCAGAAGTCCTCGGCGGCGGAGATACCGCCCGCCTCTATCAGTCTCTTGTTATGGAGAAAGACCTCGCCGATAGCGCCAGCGCCGATTACGATAGCATCGCCGTCACCGAGGGAACTTTTGATATTTATGTCTCTCCTAAAGAAGGCGTCACGCTGGATAAAATCGAAGCCGCCGCAGAAGAAACCATTGCCCATCTCATTAAAAATGGCCTAACCGAAAAAGAGCTGAAGCGTGCCATCGTGGGCCTCAAAGCGTCCGAGATTTATGCGCAGGACGATGCCGATGGCCTCATGTACCGCATCGGCAGTTGGCTCATGGCCGGTGGCACGGCAGAAACGTACACCCAGTGGCTGGATGATCTGGATCATGTGACCACTGAGCAAGTCCAAGCCGCCGCTAAAAAATACCTCATCCCCGCAGGCAGCACCACAGGCATTATTGTCGGAGATAAAAAGCAGCTCGGCACCCTGCAACCCACCACCCCCGCCGTCGTGCAAAACCTTATAGCCGAAGGCCTCACACCTTAATCTCATGCTCTGGCTCACCTCCGCTCTCGCCCACTCTATCGTTACCGCGCACAATGCGGATATCAACCGGCGCTACAAGCAGGATGGCTACCGCCTCAATACCTTCAGGTCCTTTCTGGCCGCCCTGCTTTGGCTGCCCATGGTCATCATTTCGCCGTGGCCCACCAACATCTATTTTTATCCTGTAGCGCTGTTCGCAGGCTTAAGTATGATGGTTACATTCACCATCGGCAGCAATCTTGCCGCCAAACATAATGGGCGGGTGGCGCTGCTTCACGTGCCTTTGTCAGGGGTCATCGTGTTCATTACATGGCTTCTGATATCCGAGAAAGCGCGCCTTCATTTCATAGAGCAACCGGAAGATGTCATCATTGCCCTCATCGCAGGCTTCATCATGGTCTTCGCGCTGGCTAAAATGCGCAGACACGATGTCAGCTGGGCCATCTTCGTCCAGCTTATTCCCAAAATCTTTCTGGCCGCCGCCGCCACCATTCTCACTCGCCTCGTCATGCCACCGGAAACGCTCTTTCAAAATGTCCCCGTCTTTTTGTTTATTGTGTTCACCACATGCGCCGTGGCAGGGGTCGCCATGTATCCGTGGCGCCCCAAGCCAGAGAAACCGTTTTTCAATAAAAACCTGGTCAAAGCCAGCAGTCTGTCCGCCATCGGGGGCAGCATCAATCACACCTTTTTCCTCATCGCCATCGCCTATGCGCCCAACCCGGCGTATGTCAATCTCATCGCGCTTCTCACCCCCTTCTGGCTCATGCTTTATCACAAGGCTCGCGGCATACCGGATAATGCCGATCCCTTCTCCGGCCTCATTCTCGTCCTCGGCGCCATGGCCCTCGTCACAACGTCATTCTAAAAAGGAGTTTTCCTCATGCAAGCCGTACTTTTCGATGTCGATGGCGTTCTTATCCAAAGCACAACACCAGCGCCGGAAAAAAGCTTTTTATGGAGTCGTTCCCTCGCGGAAGATCTGGGCATCCAGCCGGATAATTTTCAAAAAGAATTTATTCTGAAAGATTTCATCAACAAGGTTCTCATCGGGCAAGAAGATCTTCACACGGCCCTCACCCGCGCCCTTCCGCAGCTAAACTACAAAGGGAATGTGCAGGATATTATTGATTACTGGCTGCAAAAGGATACCCATCTTAATCATAGCCTGTTAACGCACGTCAAAAAGCTTAAAGCCTCAGGCAAAGTGCGGCTCTATCTGGCCACCAATCAAGAGCATAATAGAGCGGAATACCTCATGAAGACCCTGGGGCTCAACACGTATTTTGAAGATATTTTCCACTCCGCCCGCATCGGCCACATCAAGCCAGATAATGCCTATTATACAGAAGTCTCCAACCGTTTAGGCAACCCGTCAAAGCCGCCTATTTTCTTTGATGATTCGCCCGGCAACATCGGCGCCGCCCAAGCTCACGGCTGGCAAGCCTATCAATTTGATAATACCGCGGACATCTTCAAAAGCGATTTCATCGCAAGCCTCCTCGCCTCCTAAATAAACCACACCCCCACCCCCAAAATACAAGATACAAGATACAAGATACGCTGTTTCCCTCTACCTTCTTTTCATGAACATTGCTTCCCTCATCCCCGCATGGGCCGCCCTCGCCTTTCTCTTTAGTTTTATGGGCGCCCTCATCATCGGCTTCAACCAGTGGGCACGGGTAGATGGTCGCCATCTCACCCTCCACCGGTACACAGGGGTGCTGCTCGCCGCCGTCTTAACGCTCCCCTTTGTCACCCTGCCAACCCAGCTCAGCTTTTATATTCCCGCAGCCCTCATGGGTCTGGGCCTTGCAGGGTCAGATATTCTCCTCGCCAACGCCGCGCACAAACATGGAG
>PFND01000013.1:0-1205 GCA_002791805.1 Alphaproteobacteria bacterium CG_4_10_14_0_8_um_filter_53_9
GTCTAGGCAGCGCATTTTTTGCACCCTACGTTCAGGAGGAGAAGGAGTCCCCACATAAGAGCCAGGACTGATAGGATCCACCCCCATGGACTCAGACTCAGGAGCCCCAGCTGCTCCAGTACCCCAACTGATCCAAGGGCCAAAAGAGTCAGGCCGGTGAGCCATTGGAACCCTCTGGCGCAGGAAGCGCAGACAGGTTTTTTCTTTTTTGTGAACATAGGTTGAGTATACCCCGGCGGAGCCGTTTCGTCGGGGCACTTTTGTTGCCTTATTCTTAACTTCTCTTCTTGTTTTGATTTTCCGGAGTAGAATGGTGCCATGATTGCACTTATCCAGAGGGTATCTGAGGCCGAGGTCGCCGTCGGTGGCGAGACTATCGGAAAGGTCGGTTCCGGCTTTCTTATACTTCTTGGTGTGACTCACTCGGATACTGAGAGTGAGATTGAAAAGCTGATCAATAAAATTGTTCACTTGCGCATTTTTGAGGACTCGGAAGGAAAGATGAATCTGAGCCTTCTGGATAGAGGAGGGGAGGTTCTCGTCATCTCGCAGTTCACACTTTTTGCCGACTGCAAAAAAGGAAGGCGCCCCAGTTTTACCGGCGCAGCAAGGCCCGAGCTTGCAGAGCCTTTGTACAAGAAATTTATACAGAGAATAAGAGAGGCGGGAGTGGAGAAGGTGGAAGAGGGGCGTTTTGGCGCGGATATGAAGGTTAGCTTGATCAATGATGGTCCCGTGACAATCGTTCTGGATTCCGCTCAGTTCTAGGAGTATAGTGGTGCCCAATGAGTACACATGCAACAATGGAGAAGATCGTCTCACTCTGTAAGCGCAGAGGATTTGTCTTCCCCGGTTCTGAAATCTACGGCGGCCTGGCCAATACCTGGGATTACGGTCCTTACGGCGTTGAGCTTTTGCGTAATATTAAAGATGTTTGGTGGAAGTACTTTATTCAGTCTCGGGAGGATATGGTCGGTATCGACGCGGCAATTCTCATGAACCCCCGGGTCTGGGTCGCTTCTGGGCATGTTGGCTCCTTTACCGATCCCCTCATGGACTGCAAGAAATGTCAGGAGCGCGTTCGTGGGGATAAGCTCCTGGAGGAAAAGCTTGGGGTTGAAGCTGTAGCGGGTATCTCACTTAAGGATATTGCCGAGCTGATTAAGGTGCACAACATACCCTGTCCAAAATGTGGCGCCTGCGAC
>PFND01000013.1:1235-7553 GCA_002791805.1 Alphaproteobacteria bacterium CG_4_10_14_0_8_um_filter_53_9
TTTAAAACGCATTACGGCCCTGTGGAAGACAGCGGCAACGTGGCGTACTTGCGCCCGGAAACGGCTCAGCATATTTTTGCCAACTTTATGAACGTGGTGAACACGACGGCCAAGCGCCCCCCCTTTGGGATTGCGCAAATGGGTAAAGCCTACCGGAATGAGATTATCGCCCGTAACTTTATTTTCCGCGTGCGAGAGTTTGAACAGATGGAGCTGGAGTTTTTTGTAGAACCCGGCACCGATGAACAGTGGCACGAAGCATGGCTTGAAAACCGCCTGAAGTGGTGGGAAGAGCAAGGGGTGCCACGCAGCAAAATCCATGTGCTGGATGTGCCCGCAGATGATTTGGCCCATTACAGCAAACGCACGTTTGATTTGGAATATGAGTTTCCCCACGGGATTGAAGAACTGGAAGGAATTGCCAACCGAACCGACTACGATTTGGGGAACCATACCAAAAACCAGGAAGACCTGAACATCAGCGCCAAGGTGCATGCCAACACACACAGCAACACGCGGATGGCGATCCAAAACCAGGAAAGCAAGGAATGGGTGGTGCCGTTTGTCATTGAGCCTTCGGCAGGCGTGGAGCGCGCGTTTCTTGCCATCCTGAATGAAGCCTATACAGAGGAGACGCTGGAAAATGGGGATATGCGCACGGTGCTTAAATTCAAGCCGCACCTCTCGCCCATCAAGGCAGCCATCATTCCGCTGGCCAAAAACAAGCCGGAGCTTGTGAGTGTGGCCAAGAAAATTAAGGATGACCTGCAATCTCTAGGGTTAGGCCGCGTGCTGCTGGAGATGAGCGGCAATGTGGGTAAAGCCTACCGCAAGCACGATGAAGTAGGGACGCCCGTGTGTATTACGGTGGATTTTGAGGGGCTGGAAGATGGTACCGTCACCCTGCGAGACCGCGATACCATGGCGCAAAAGCGTGTCAAAATAACAGACCTGAAAGCCGAACTGGCCGCGCTTATTTTAGGCAGCTAGGCTTTCATATGAATAAAGAAGGGGGGCCTATGGCCCCCTCCTCTTTTGTTAAGCTGTGATTAATACGCAGGTGCGAAGCAATCTTCCCCAAACCGAGAGAAGCAGATAGAGGCCGAAAACGGCGGATCTGTTCGCGCCGTCGCGTTGGATTGGTACATAAGCACACGCCCCCATGGATCTTGCGCGTAGGCAGGAGGCAAGCCAAGCTGGGAGAGAAACTCGGCCATGTCTGTCGGGTCTCCCGAGGTCAGCGGAGCTTTCCCGAGAATATCGGTGGCGTAATAAATAACACCTTCCGCCGTATCCATGCTGGATTTGGGGTAGTAGTTGAACTGGGTGTAATTTTTACTCTCTTCATCCTCGCACCAGCTGGGGGGGGCATCGCCCTCGCAAGCGTTCTGGGCTTCAACATAGGCGGCACTTTCCACCGCTTCCAGCTTGTCAATAATCAGGCTGCCGCGGGCATCGAACTCTTCCTTGCGAGCCATCTCAATATCCCGTGTGGAAAGTTTGATCCCCACATCATCCCCGCGGGTCTCCCACTGGGCATAATCAAAATCGGACGCGAGACCGGGAGATGAAAATACACCGTCTTTCCCCGCCGAGGCGATAATCGCAAAGTGCACCGTAATCGGCGTCCCTTCCAGCATCACATTGCTGCTGATAATCTCGTAACTCCAGGGTTTGCCCCACGGGTCGTTTTGGAGGCTCGGGTTATCCAGAACACCGGAGCGGAACAAATCCTCCACGCTCGGGGCCAGCTGGTTAATCCCCACGGTCGTATAATGTTTCAAAACCCCTTGGCGCAGGCTTTCCAGCATTACTTCAGCCTGCTCGGTTTGCCCGCGCTCCAGCCGGCTCATCATGGTCATGCCCCCGGCGGCGGCCAAAATAGCGGCCACAATCAAGGCAATGCGGGCATCCATCCCAAACATGGCACCTCGTTGAGAAAGAGGGGAAGACAGTTTAGAAAAGAGGGTTAAGCGCATGGTTTTTCTTTATGTTATTTCAAATTCAAGTTCAGGGGGACAGTATAGCCCCAAGGGGTTGTAAACTCAAGGCGGGCGCGCTCTGTATCGAGATAACTATAATCAAACTTGCGGTTCCACACATCTCGTATAGTAAGCTTTTCGGCGAGTTGATCATATTCCTCACCCGTAGGCATGCGCATGTGGGCAGCAAAAAACGCATAAATCTGCTCTCCCATGGCGGCCATATTTTGGCTGGATTTTGTCACTTGTCGTGTCCGCACAGCGCTGGTCTCAAAGGTGACCACCCCATCTGTCTTGTTGTCTCCCGCCAGTTTCTGAAGCCGGTCCGCATCCAGCGTGCGGTACACGTCCGATCGTCTCAGCGTATCGTCCGATCCTGTAATGGCAATCACCTGGCTTTCTTTACCGAGAGCGGTCCGCCCGCTCCCTCTCGCCACCACCAGATAATCCTGCCCGCCGCGGGTTTGACCGGAGGTGCGGGTAGTATAAGCACGGGCACGCTCCAGCGTAAAATCATCAGAATAGGTGCCTTCTGTCTCGGTTAGCGTGGCAAACTCAAGCGCCTTGGAAAGATCCTGAGCGGAGGCCTCTTGCAGAGCAGCATTGCGTTTTTTCTGTTCCGCCATCTCTTGCTGGGCCCATTTGAGGGAGGCCATGGAAAACACGGACATGCCCATCAGCAGCCCAAACATAAACGGAGAAAGCTGGCCTCGTTGCGAGGAAATAGCTTTAATAGCGGTACGGTAACGCAAGCTCATACCTCTGCCCCTGAAATTGTACCTGAACCTTACGCGGGGCAACACCCACAAGGGTAACAGGCAGCGTAAATGTTTTTTGATACACGGTAGGCTGGGATTGCTTACGGCTTGCAAGGGTGGCCACAACCTGCTCCTTGGCTTCTTCATATTGAGCATAAAGAGAGGGAGTCATGCTTTCTGGCGGGGGCATAAGGGTTTCCAGCAAGGCCAGCTGCTCAACATCCGAAGGGCCAAGAGACAGCGGCACCTGCAAAGTCTCGCCCACACTGTATCGTTTGCCGTTAATCATGGCGTACTGGATGGGGCTCGTGACCACGGTTTGCAGGATAAGGTTTCGGAGAAGATAAGAAGTATCTGTGCGCACAGGGTCAATATGGTAGGCATCTACCTGCTGTTTAAGCGCCGCGTGAAGCATGGTTTTGAATTCGCTCATATCCACCTCGCGCTCGGCCTGTAACAAGGGCAGAATGTTACCCCGCGCCGCTTTGGTTGTTGCCGCATCAGCGGTCGCATCCTGCACCTCTTCTGTCCCCGCGGGAGAGGCGATTACAGGCGCATCCAGCGGTGTCAGCTCCACATCATCCAGCAAATCTTCCAGTGTGGGTGGGGTAGGCACAGGCTGGCCCTGGCGGGTGGCAGATTCAGTCGCATCTTTAATAATGTCGCTCCGCGTAAACTCAAAATCGGGCTGGCCCGTAAAGGTGCGAGGCCAATCCAGACGGGTTTGCTGGGCAAGCACAGGCAAGGCCATACCGCTAAGCAGCAGCAACCACAGCCCCGTGCGGGGGTTAATAGAGGGTATTTGGATCATAGACATACAAATATCCTTCTATTTGAACCATTTGAAGCTCGGGGGGGGTATCCTTGGGGGCCACCGTGCACGCAAAGCAGTATTTATACGGCACAAAGCCAGGCAGGGTGACAAGCTTGCGCATGACTTCCTGGCTCTCCGCATAAGTGGTGGGCCCCACAATGCGGAAGGTATGACGATAAAGAGCGCGGGTGGAACCATACTGGCGAGGTGTTCCCACAAAGCGCCACTCCAGCCCGGGGGCACCAATATCCAGCAAACGCTCAATGGTAAACTTCTGGTCATCTCCGGCCACCATGGCGGTACGGCGTGCGGTGCGGATGCGTTGTTGAAGCTTGCCCGCATCATCCTGCCTGCTGTAGGTATCTTCCAGCTCGTAACGGGCACGTTCAATTTTGCCCGTATTATCCCAGAACATATACCCGCCAATGAGGATACTGCACACAAGAAGCGTAAGACCTATGGCAAAGCGGATCATTCGCTGCTCTCCTCTGTTTTGGCGTCCTGCACACGGGCATCATCCAGCTGTTTTGCGGCAAAGGCTTTGGCAGCCGTCACATAACCCGCCTGCCCCGGTTTCAGGGACTTCCCTTCCATGAGGCGCTTATACTCGCGCACATTGGGGCGAATCTCCACAAGGCCTTCAAGCCGGAAAACCGTGCTCGGGGGTTTGCGGATACCCGCCAGCAGGGCCGAGTGAAGCATAAGGTTTTTAGCCACAGGCTCTTCTTCAATCCAGCCATTGTAGGCATTTTTAGCGGTCTCTACAGTGACCACAAGATGTGTGGGCACCTCATTGGCATCGGGCGTTTTCACTTCAAAATTGGCAATCTGCGTATCCGATTGGTCAATCGCCCGGGCGGTATCCTTCACCGTTAGAAAGAAAATCTCGCGCATGGCCAGCATTTTTTCAAGCTCGCCAATAGAGCGGTTCATCTCGGCAAATCGGCCTTCTTTCGGGATAGATTGCTCCAGCGTTCGCACATCTTCTTCCACATTCCCCAGCACACCTGCCTGCCACCACAACGCCCCTATGGCCAGCCCTGCGGCCAGAAGACCAATTAGAAGCGCCTGCCCGCCATACGCCTCTTGCACGGTGGGCTGGTTGACCCACGTCATGGCATCCAGGGGCATATCGCGCAGGTTCACAAGCGTCATGCGGTCGTTCGGGGGCATTAAATCCGTATCCCACTGGGTATAAATGTGAGCACGGGTGGTGCGGGGGTAGGTTTTGAGCACCTGCTCCACATCGCGCACCCATGTGGTGGGCGTTGTGGGCAACACATAGCTATCCTTCACATCCCAGTGAAAGAGAACATCCGCCCCCACCAGCATGTTCACCGTGTTGGGCATGGCGGGAGACATACGGCAAAAATCCAGCAGGGCAAAGCCATCCAGCTGGGCTTCTGCAATGCTCATCCCTGTTTCATCATCCTCAGGGGCGAGGGCTGTATGATCCTGTAACGTGTTTTCGGTCAAAAAGAGGTAGGGGTTCACAGGCTCGCCATCCAGCCCGCGGGGGGCAAAAAAGATCATACCCAGATGTTTACGCATCGTATCATCGGTAATCTCTTGCCAGTTGGCCGCGCTGATAGGGGTTTGTTCGCCTGCCAGCAGCATTTCTGTTTTATTCAGGCCCACAATGGCCAAATGCTTAAACGTTCCGCCAAGTGTGCGGGCAGATGTCGGGTTAAGGGTCTCCCAAAACTTGCGCAGAGCATCTTGCAGGCCAGCAAGCGCCTTCTTGGCGGCGTCTCCATTTTGAGAAGGTGAGCCCTCCCCCGCAGGCGCACGCGGTGCCGCCACAGGCCCCAACACGGGGACAAAAAGCTCGCGCACATCGGCCAGCACATGGGCAACGCGGCTTTTAAGCTCGGGGGGGAGGTTGAAACTCATGTGCCCAGCCTACCCTTGTGTCATCACAATTGACAACATGTCCATCATCATCACTGCCCCTCCCATAATCCACAAAATGGTGGAGGCGACAGAGATGAAGCGCTTGTGGGTATCGTTGAGCATGCGCTCCAAAATACCGTGGGCGTGCTGCATACCTTCAATCAGCACATCATTGGTGTTGCCCTCGGTGGGGGCATAGTTTTCGGCCACCGCCACAGGAGTCACCACCAGATCGGGGAATCCCGCACGGGTCATGGCCTCCGAGAGGCTCCCCCCCGTGGTGATGGTGTGGTTGAAAATATCAATCCGTTTTTTAATCACCATGTTGGTGGCCAGGGCCTCCATAATGGGAATAAGCTGTTTGGGTTTCACCCCGCTGGCAATAAGGTAAGGGAAGTAAAGCAGCATTTGCGTATAGGTGTAATACGTAAGATAACGACCATAAACGGGTATTTTAAGCTGCAAACCGTGGAAGGCCGTACGCCCCTGCGGGTTGGAGGTAAACGACCAGATAATGATGGCTCCCGCCAGAACAAACGCCACAAACACCATCCAGTAATCGCTAAAAAAAGCGGTGGTGTTAATAATCCCCTTGGGGATCATCCCCACAGGCTTACCCTGCTGCACTTGCAGGTTGGCCATCACCGGCAAGGTGCGTAACCCCGTATTAAAAATGCTCACCACCGAGAGAATCAGCATCAAAAAAGGCGTCAGAAGCTCGGCCATACCGGCACGGGAGGAGGAAATGGCTTTTTCTTCCAGCACGCGCAAAACTTCAAAGCTCTTTTGCATGTTGTTACTGGCTTCCCCAGCCAGAATCGCCGCACGGTGAATATCCGAGAACAGGCCTTTTTCCGCCATCATGGATTGA
>PFND01000037.1 GCA_002791805.1 Alphaproteobacteria bacterium CG_4_10_14_0_8_um_filter_53_9
TTGCCAGCGGCGAGGTTTTGGCTTTGGTGAATAGTGTGAGCGAGAGTTTGGGTGTGGTGACGGTGGTGCTGGATACGGCCGTGCTGGATGCCACCTTGAGTGCTGTAGCCTACACCGCGACCCCGCCGCCGTTTGGCCGTATTTATGCCGCGCATGACCGCCTTTGGGGTTTTGGTGAGGTGGGCGCGGCGCGCGGTGATGCCGCCCGCGTGTACTTTACCAGCGGATTTAATGACCCGAGTGCCTGGTTTGATGCAGAGGGCAACCTTGCCCATGTGAACCTCTCTGACAAAAGTGGCGGGCTTGAGACGCTGCGCGGGATGGCGGTGAAGGATGGGATGACGATTTTCTTTCTTTCTCGCACCACACAACTTTGGGTGGGGAGCGACCCCCGCGCGAGTGGCGATTTTGCGTGGAGCAAAACCTTGCCTGTGGGCCTTGTGCACGGCGACCTTGTGGCGGAACTGCCTAATGATGTTCTTTTTGTGGCCCCTAACGGTGCGAGAACGTTAAGCCGTGCTCTGCAAACTGAACAACTGGATGTGGGCGATGTGGGGGGCGAAATTGACCCTACATGGCAGGCTCTGGTGCGGGTTTTGGAGACCGGTGACCCCGCAGCCCTACGTGTGCGCGCCGTGCGGCATGAAGGGCAGGGGTGGTTTGCTTTTGGTGTGGGAAGCACGGTGGCTGTGCTTCAGGTAACCAGCCAAGGATTTGGCTGGGTGATGTTTGACGGTGCGTTTAGCGAAGCCTCTGCCTTGTGCGAGGGGTTGGACGGGCGTGTTTATGCAGCCAAAAACGGGCAGGTTTTACGCTACGATGAAAGCCTTTTTACGGACGCAGGTGAGCTTTATACCTGCCGCTGGGTAAGCCCGTGGCTGGGCAACCGTGCGGGCAAACGCTGGGCCAATGCCTACGTGGAAGTGCTGTGCGAGGCGGGGGTGGCCCAGCCCCTTACCCTCACCCGTTACTGGAATGATGACCCGGGCAACGGGGTGGCCTTTACCTTTGAGAGCACGAATGCCCCTGATTACTGGGATGATGCGGATTGGGACATGGCGCGGTGGGATAACGGACGATTGATCTCTCCGTTATTGCGAGATGCCTTTGTCTCTCAGGTGGCGCGCTTTGCGGTGGAAAATACCAGCGATGGGGCGCTGACCCTGTTTGGACTTCAACTTTATGGAAGACACGAAAAATGACAACATTTGAACGCCCGAGCGGGGCTTATACCGGTGAGGCGGGACTGGCCAACCGCAGCAAATACCAGGACGATGCGCTGGCTGTGCCTAAAGTGGCGATTTCTTCTGCCAAGATGGATGGGGATATCAACTACCTTGTGGATGCCTTGAATGTGCTGAACGCCGCTAAAGGCAGCCGCGCCAGCGTGGACGAGCGCATGAGTGTGGTGCTGAATGCGGATGGTACGCTTAAGGCCAGTGTGACGGCGAGCCTTGATGACTGGATCTCTCTTGCCGCGGGTACGCTTACCCGGGTGGATGATGTGACCCTTACGATAGGAGGGGGAGATTTTACGGGGACGCTGGCGGTGAACCGTCGTATAAAAATTTCAGGAAGCCCTGCTGTGGTGGGCGATGTGGCCAGTGTGGCCCACGCGGGTGGTATCACTACGGTGGTGTTTAAAAACCTTGTGTCGCTTGCGGGTGCGCCTTCTGTTTTGGGAACAAGCCTGACTAGCGTTGCCTATGGCCCGATGACCCCGAGTGTGGCAGGAAACACCCCCCGCGTGAGCGAGGCGATGACGATTGCGGGGTATGATTTTAAAGTATCCGGCAGTGATTTGGCTGTGGTGCCTGCGGGAGGGAGTGGGGGTGCCCTTATTACCCCTGCGGGCCTTAGCGGTGTGGCGGCGGGCGCTGTGGATATGGCTGCTCTCACCAGTGCGGTGCTGGAAAAAATGACCCCAACCGGAACGGTGGTGCCTTTTGCAGGGGCGGCGGCTCCCACGGGCTGGCTTTTGTGTGCCGGGCAAGCGGTAAGCCGTACGACCTACGCCGCTTTGTTTGCGGTGCTTGGCACCACCTATGGTGCCGGTGACGGCAGCACGACCTTTGCTGTGCCTGACCTGCGTGGCCGGGCTGTTTTTGGGGTGGACACCATGGGGGGTATGGCGGCTGCCCGTGTGACCGCAGGCGTGAGCGGCCTTGCCGGGAACACCCTGGGCGCGGCAGGTGGGCATGAGGCCTTACAGGCCCACACGCACACTGTGACCGACCCCGGGCACATCCATAGCATCTCCACCAATACAAATGGAGGCACGGCGATGAGTTGGGGGACCTCTGGAGGGCCTGATATTCAGACAGTCTCAACACAAAGTGCGGTGACGGGTATTACGCTTGAAAACAGCGGGGCAGGGGATGCGCAGAATATGCCGCCTGCCATGATGCTCAGCTATATGATTAAGGCTTAAGGCGATGATGCGCGCTTTTGTGCCTTTGGCGAGGACAGACTGGCCCCGTGTGTACCGCTGGATGGTGGCGCAGGATTTTCCTCACGTGCCGAGCTGCTATGAGGAAGCTTTGCCCTACTTTGAGAGTGTCCACATGTGGGGAATAAAGAAAAACAGCGACCTTGTGGCCGCCTTTGTGGTGGGAGCGCCTGACGACGGCGTCTCCTTTTTGGATGTAGTGTGCGCCCCCGGCGAAGAAGGAAAATGGGCCAGTAGACCTATGATGAAGGCGCTTGCCCAGACCGCTTTTGGCGAGATGGGACTGCGGTGTTTGTGGGTGCAGGCTCATAAAAAAGAAGGGCTTACTGCGGCGCTTAAGGCGGGGTTTGTGCCCAGCACGCCGCTGGATTGTCCTGCCCCTGTACTGGCCCTGACGGCTTTTGGCGCCCGGCGCTATTTGGAGACATAACAGATATATAAAGGAGATGACGATGGGAAGTTTATTCGCCCCTAAACAGAAGGTTCCGCCCCCGCCGAGTGTGCCGCTGAGCACCTACCGCGATGAGGTGAACAACGTTGAACAAATACCTGTAACCCAGCCTGATGGCACGGTAACGTATATTACCCGCAAGTTGCCCCTGAGCGCTGAGGAACAGGCACGGCAAGACAAGATTGATGCCATTATGGATGAGGCGCTTGCCGAAATGCAAAAGCTTTCTTCTACGGATTATCAACACGATGAGGCCACACAGAAAATTTTGGCAGACTGGGAAAAAGAACAGGAAAAACGCTTGTTGGAGACGCAGCGTGCGCGCACCAAAGACGAAGAAGCTGCTCTTGCGCGACGCGGCCTGAATGACAGCACGGTGGGTGACCAGATACGCAGACAGCGACGTTTGGATGCTCAAGATGATGCGGAGCGCCTTGATGATGGCCGCGAGGAGTTGGGAAGCCAGATACGCAGCCAGCGATATGGTTTGCAGCAGAACTTGTTTAATGTGGCGGCGAACGCTGAAAGTGCCGATAAAGCTGCGGCGAGTGCCTCGGCCTCTCGGGGGCTTTCTGCTGCGGTGGCTCAGGACCAGGCCCGACAAGCCAGTTTGCTGGATTATTACAGCCGCCAGCAAAGTACGACGACGAGCGGTAACTACTCTGTTTTAGGCAAGCTGGTGGGGACGGCAACCAATGTGGTGGGTGCCGGCAGTGGCGGCATGCTGGGAAGCTGGTTGTGGCGACGATAGCCGGTTGCAGCATTACATGCATCGTTAAAATAGTGGATGAGCTAGGGAAACAAAGGAGATAGGGCAATGACAAAAACAGAAGTGGTAAGCAAGCAAGCCGGTACAGCAGGTGCGCAGGCTGAAATGGATATTACGGCATGGTACGACAAGCAATTTTTACCCTGGCGCGAGGCTGTGCGTACTGTGACGTTGGATGAAGAGGCGCGTAAAGTAAAACTCCAGCGCCATATTGGCCAGCTGCAAACGATTGTGGCCATGCTGATGGACGGGAAAGCCAAAAGTGCGCTGATGGCGTGGAATGCGCTTCAGCTTCATCCGACGCTTACGGCCATTGCCCTTGCAGATAATGGCGACAGCCTTGCCCTTACCGAACAGAGCGGCAAAAACCTTACCTTACGGATGGATGATGTTGTGGCGGAGCTTGAAGGGTTGCTCCGTGAGCGTGAAGTGCCGCAGGACGGGGCTGCGGCTGCTTAATCGCTCTCTTGTGCTTGGGCGAGGAGGCGGGACTTGATATCTTCTGCCAGCGCTTTATCCGCATTTTCGTCTGTTTTCTCGGTGACGATGAGCTCTCCGAGGAGGGTTTGCCAATCTTCCTCCTGCGATTGAGGGAAGATGCGTTGATCGAGATAAATTTCCCAGAAAAAGGCAATTTCGTTGCTGAGGCGGGGATCGATAATCGCCTGCCTTTGATAACCGAGGATGGCGGTATCGTGCAGGGAGATGATGACCTGTTTGCGGGTGTGGTAGCTGAGTGTGCCCCTGTAGCCCTTGCCGAGGATAGGCTCCAGCGCGGTGTAGAGATCTTCCTCATCTTGCACCAGAGAGGAATCGCACCGTGTATCGTGCGGGGTGAGATAGCCAAAACGGGTAATAAGCTCGGCCGTGGCGGGGGGAAAATCGAACGAAATTTCGTCGCCCTCACGGGTGAGGACAATGTTGTAGCGCAAGGGCTCGAGGGCGGTGCCGGAAATATATTTCTCGGCTGTGGTGGTGCTTTGTGTGCTCATGATGACTCGAGGTTAGCCTGTGATGCCCTGTGAGGCAAGGGCCTGTTGATTTTATGAACATAAATAAAGGATGTGTGGGATGGATTTTGATCTTCTCTTTGAAGAAATAAAAGCTGTGCGCGAGGATGTACAAAGCCTGAAGCATGAATTGCAGCGTTATAAAGGTTTTGTGGGAGGAGTGGCGTGGAGCCTCTCGGCCCTTACGGCTATTGTGGGCTTTATGTGGGGAGCTTTCAGCCACCATGGATAAGCCGATGAGAATGATACGGCGCCATATCATCCATTGCTCTGACAGCTTGACGGGCGATGTTAAAGATGTGCGCCGTTGGCACAAGGAGCGAGGATGGCGCGATGTGGGCTATCACTTTGTGATACGCCCCGATGGTGAGATTGAGGTGGGGCGCATGATGAGCGAGATGGGCGCCCATTGCTATGGCCACAATGCTGACAGCCTTGGAACGTGCTTGATTGGGAGAGATGTGTTTAGTGAGGCCCAGTTTGAGGCGTTGCGCCGTTTGCATGACTCGCTATCCAGGATGTTCCCGGGCCTTGAGCTTTATGGTCACCGCGATTTTAACCCCGGCAAGACCTGCCCTAACTTTAATGTACGAGAAAAGGTAACCGAATGGCCTGGTTGAATATTGCCCTACCTATTATGCAGGCGGTGACAGAGCTTATGCGCAGCCGTAAAACCGATGTTGCAGAGAAGGCAGGCGTGCGTGTGGATACGGTGGAACGGGTAGCGGCTGTGGTGGAAGAGTATGTTAAAAAAGACGAAACGCTTGCCGCTATGGCCGCCGCAGAGATGGAAAAAGCCCGCAGGCACGATGTGGAGACATGGGACAGAACAGAGCCTTTTGTAAACCTTTTGCGAGGGCTTGTGCGCCCTGTGGTGACCTTTGCGGCCTTTGCCTGGTACGTTTATGCACGTATGACGGGTTTGCCCCTTATGCCTGAGGATTACGCCATTATTGGCGGGATTGTCGCGTTTTGGTTTGGGTTTCGTCCGTTTGACAAACGCGTGGGAAAGTAGCCACAGGCTGTTGGTAAAATGCCACTCCCGTGAGCGTTTCTGTGGGGTGAGGGGGTGGCTTTACGGTGGCAATTTGAGTATGCTAATAAGCATATGTAATAACAAAGGCATGGCCATGAACAACCCTTCGCCGCAAGCGGATATGGAAGATATTTTGAGCTCGATTCGGAATACCCTTGAAGAAGAAACGGGTAAAGTGATGAAAGACAAGGAAGGAGCTGCGCCTGAAGGTGCGGCCACCGCCGTTGAGACTCCTGCTGAAGAGGCCGGAAGCATCGATGATGCAGAAGATGATGTTTTGGATTTGACTGATGTGCCGATGGTTGAAGAGGCTGCGCCGACAGATGCGCCTGTGGCGATGGAGCAATCTGAGGCTTCGTCTCCACCCGAAGGTATTGAAAGTGAACAGGCTTCTACGGATGTTGCTGATGAGCCTGAGGCGAGTGAGGAAGCACCTGCAGCACCTGCTGAAGAAGGTTTGCCTGAAGTGAAGCCTTTGGCGCCTGAGGGGCCTGCGGAAGAAGTTTTTGACATCAATGCTTTTGCAACAGGCGGAGAAGCCAGAGTTTTAACACCTGAAGAGGCGGCGGCAGCTAAAGCTGAAGCGAGCTTGGGTGAAGACGAAGTTGTTGAAGAAGTTGATGTGTCTGCCGCCGAAGCTGCTGTGGAAGAGCAAACTGAAGAGACGCCTGCGGCGGCCGAAGCCTCCGATGATTTTGACCGTTTGCTTGCAGAGCTTAAGGAAGAAGATGGTGACGACGGCGCGGCCAAAGATACCCCTGCGGCTGAGCCCGAGCCTGAGGAAGAGCCTTTAGATGTTATGGAAGCGGCGATTGCTGAAATGCCCGCCGACAACACGCCAGTTGCTGATGAAGTTGAAATTGCGGAAGAGGCGCCGGAAGATGCTTTGGATGAGATGGAGATTGAAGATGTGCCTGCTGCGCCTGCGGCGAAGCGGATTCAACTGCCGATGATACCTGCGAGCACGGGCTTGCAAGTGGGCTTGCCTGCCGAGATTTTAGCGGAAGCCCTGCGCCCCCTTATTAAAGATTGGGTTGCGGAAAACTTGCCTTCTATTGTTGAAAAACTCGTGGCAGATGAAATCTCTAAACTTGTAAAAGACTAAATTTATTTTTGCGGGAGATGTGCTTATGGGCGCATCTTCCGCCTTTTTTTGTTGTTTTCTCTTGAATTTTCTTGCTTTGAAGCCCTTCTAAAGCTAAGTTTTTCCTTATTTATATGACAAGGAGAGATACTGTGAGCGAGGCGACCACGCGGTACGATTTTACGGCGATTGAACAGACATACGCTGAAGCATGGGAAAAGAGCGATTGTTTTACCCCTGTGCTGGACGGGCGTGAGCCTTTTGCCATTATGATGCCGCCCCCTAATGTGACGGGTACTCTTCACCTTGGCCATGCTTTGGATAACACCTTGCCTGATATTTTGGTGCGTCGTGCACGGATGCAGGGCAAGGCTGCGCTTTACCAGCCTGGAACTGACCACGCCAGTATTGCTGTGCACGTTGTGCTTGAGCGTCAGTGGGCTAAAGAGGGCAAAACCCGCTTTGATTATGGCCGTGAAGCTTTTATGGAAAAGGCTTGGGAGTGGAAAGATTATTCTCATGGTGTGATTACGGGCCAGTTGCGCCGCCTTGGCATTTCTTGTGATTGGAAAAATGAACGCTTTACCATGGACCCTGCCTATAGCTGCGCCGTGGAGAAAGTATTTGTAGAGCTTTATAACCGAGGTCTTATTTACCGTGGTATGCGCCTTGTGAACTGGGATCCCA
>PFND01000040.1 GCA_002791805.1 Alphaproteobacteria bacterium CG_4_10_14_0_8_um_filter_53_9
CGGTTCAACACGGCGAGGGAATTACGGCTCTCAGATGTAATCGTGCTAAAGGTTTCTTTCACAGCCCACAAATCAGCAGGAGAAGGCTGAATCGGCACCAGAACAAGGTCAGCCGCACGGGTAGAAACTTTAATATCCATCTCCGCATGAGGAGGCGTGTCGATAATGATAATATCGTTGGATTCTTTCGCCATGGCCAGGTCGCGGGTGAGTCTCCAGCCGCTGGTTGCCATCAGGCCAATATCGCTCTTTTTGCGTTGCGCATGCCAATGGGTGGTTGTGCCTTGGGGGTCGGTATCAAACAGCATGGTGCTGTAACCCATTTTAGAAAAAGCGACAGCTAAATGAGAGGCAAGAGTAGATTTACCAACACCACCTTTCTGCTGGGCGATGGTAATGACATACGCGGGCATGAGTTAAGTTCCTTTTATTGTTAACTTTCACATCCTTAAACAGCCCAACTAAAAAGAAAAGCCCCCTCGCCCCATTCTCGGGCAGCAAGCACAACCATGTGTGATATTTCTGCGCACCTAAATATCAGGAAAGAGAGGATATTTTGGCTAAAACGCTGGCCAAACCACTCCTTCGGTTAGGTGATAAGTTTGCAAGCAGGCCTATTTTTTCCATCTCATTCATGAACAAAACAGAGGCAATCTCATCACGCCGCACGCCCTCGTAGGCACTTTTAACCAAAGCAAGCAGGCCACGCACCAGCACCGCATCGCTATCCATCTGTAAGTTAAGGCGGTTTTCATGATCAAAACCCTCCACCATCCACACACGGCTGGTGCACCCGCGCACAAGGTTTTCTTCGGTTTTCAGGGCATCAGCCAACGCGGGCATCTCTTCTGCCAGCTCAATAATATACTCAAACCGGGCCTCCCAGCCCTCCAAAATCTCCAGGTTTTCTATGTGCTCTTCAAATGTCATAAAAAAACCTTATCTAAAAAATCCAACAGATACCACCAAAACCCTTGAAAAAAGACCATCACCACCCCACATCAAAGCCTAATCATCCCTTTTCCCGCTACCCTCACGGAGGGCCAGGCGCAACCAAGGAGTATCAAAATGGCACAAAATCGTGTCCCCCTCTCCTCGGTAAAACCCGTGCGAGAGATAATAGAGTACATATGGAACAAGGCGAAAGGAAATAAATTTTTCGAGCCCAAACACGTCAGGGTCATCTTTCCAGATGGCAAGGAGAGGCACTTCTCCGATGTCGGTCTGATGGATAGCCTCACCGTTATCCTCATCGTGCCGAACAAGGAAACGGGCCGCTTCAGCCTTGTTATGTTCGAGGAGTGGAAATTCGCCGAAAAAGGCTATCTGCCCACTGCCCCGTCGGGCTTTATGGATAAGAGCGATAAAGGCTCTCTCCTTAAAGCAGCCGAGCGCATCCTGCAAAAGGAGCTCGGCTTCGGCCTGAAGGATATGCCTGGCCATCGCTGGCTGGAGTTCAACCTCGGCGGTCGCCCCCGCTCTGCCTTCTCGGGCAGCGTGGAAGGCTCTGTAGGCACGCGGGAGACCACCAACACCATCTGCGCAAGCCAGTATGGTGTCGGCATCTTCGCGCAAAGCCTACCGCCCGTGCTAGAGGGCAAAGGCGCATGGCTGGCAGATCTCTGCCCCCAAGGGGTGGATGATCTGGAGACACGCCAGATCACAGATCGGCACAGCCCTGTGCGTCTGTACGCACGGGAAGCCATGATCTGGCTGGGTCAGCAAGGCTTTATCGATTGGCATGGCAACCCGACCGAAAAAGCCCAGTGGATGTTCAATTAGACAGGAGGAGCAATTTTTTGCCCCTCCTGTCTTTTTTATGTATACATATAGGATTTTTTAGGTTAAAGAGTGAGTAGGAAACGGATGCATGCCATCCAGCCGCATCCGCGATTTCCTTTTTCACCGCCGTGTTCCGCCTTGGAGCACAACAGCAAGCCCGCAAGGGCACAAGGCGGAAACGGTCTTCAGATGATCTTGGTGTCTACGCGTAAGCAGCCCTCGAGGGGGCGTTGCACGGGACAAAAAGCCAAGACGCACGAGGACAACTATGACTAACGGCAAAAAGCCGACAACGAAACTTCTCATCCACGCCACAGATGAAAAGGGTAATGACAAGGGCATTATCGGTGCATGGAGGGCCTTCGGCCCATGGGTCAATCCCGGAAAGTTCTCCGGTTTGGGAACAGATCTCTTCGATGATGAGATTCTGGTGGCCCAAGCAAGGGAAAAATACGGGCTTGAGAGCACGATCGAGGATTGGGAAGACTTGGGAACCGTCGAGGCCGAAACGGAAAGTATTCGCGTCATGCGGCTGCGCACCCCAGTCAAAAGACTTCAGTTCATTCCCGGCTTCGGTGGTGGTCTTCTGGCCGAGAAGCCGGAAAACCTGTGGGAATTTGTCCGCAAGGATATGATGTCCCCAGGTATGGAGCCTCTGCTCTATGCCTTCCCAGATATCTTCGGCGCCCCGCCAGAAGATATTCCGGCCCCCAGCTACGCTTTCACGCTCACCAAAGCGTAGAAGACAAGCTACATCAAACGATTATGTCTCCGCAGCCTCGTGCTGCGGAGAATTTTTTTGTCCTTTCTAAAAAAGTCAACTCAATGTATACTTAAAGCTATACAAAAAACATCACACGTTTAATAAAGGACACCCCCATGCCCGATTTCTACGGCCCAGACGGCCGAAAACTCAGCACCGCGTTCATCATTCCGGCACCTGATAAATCGTTCTGGTGTATCCGGCGCACGCAAGGCAATTTCAACAATTCAGGAATGATATCGTTCCCGGGATCCGACGGTCATGATATTCGCGCAGTCGTAGAACAGGCCCAAATCCGCCTTGGCTTTATCACCAGTCCACAAGATTGGAAAGATCTCGGCATCGCAGACAATGCGGCAAATAACGAGTGGAAAAAAGCCTATGGCTACCAAAAAGGGATCGTAATCCCCTCCCGCATACCAGGAGGACATCACGAAAAAGACAAATATGCCAATCTCATGCCCCTGTCAGCAAACAAGCTGTGGGAACTCAACCAAACAGGAGAACTCTCCCCAGCGGCCAAGTCCGTCATGCTCATGCTACCCATGATCTTTGGATGTCCCTGAATCATCCCTCTCCCCCGCATCCAGTCTGCGGGGAAAAATTTTTATAAAAAAAAAGCCGCCGGAGAAAAGCCCGGCGGCCTCGCGCACCTAAATGCGCATCAAGCGGAAGGCAATCACTCCCGCAATGATCATCCAGCGTTGACGCTGCAAAGGGCTGGGTGCACCCTCGGCAAGCGCCACGGCCACACGGCAGCCACGCTGGATTTTTTCAACCGATTGTTGAGCCAGAAAAGCTGGCAAATCACGCCACATCTCCAGCCAAACCTCGGTGCTCTCCCGCTCACTCAAAAGCGGGCAATAAATGTTATCATGAGTCGTCGTCATAAATCATACTCCTGTTACAGAATCGCTTACGTTCCGACGCCTCCCTGTTCCTCCTAAATAAGAACCTCCACAGCCAATACAAGCCCATAAGAACATTATTCTTTCAAAAATATATCAATAATCCATAGAAAAAACTTTACTTGTATACCAAATAATCATAATAATAATTTAACAATCACCTAGACGTTTAGTTTAAAGGAACCTCTCATGAAAATATCCGTAAAAGCGTGCATCGTTGATCTGAGCACTGGCCGACTGGTCGTGCAGGAACGTGATGAAAACGCCCGCGTGTATAAAGGACACCTCACCCTGATTGGCGGAGATCCCAAAGGGAATGAAACCCCTGAAGAGTGCAACCGCCGAGAATCCAAGGAGGAAACAGGCCTAACCCCAAAATCCTCCAAACTCCTCGGGTACATCGATATCAATGATGGCCAAGGAAAGCGTTTTTTCTACTTCCTGTCAGAAGTAGATAACAAAGAAGGCCTGATTCAAGGGGAAGGCAGGATCCTCACGATAAGCCGAGCCGAATACCAAGAGTGGCTCAAGGCAGGTAAGGTCACACCTATCATGGCTCAAGCCATCGAAGCTTATGACGATCATCTCAAAAATTGGCGCTAGCCAAGAAAACCTGCCGCCTGAAGAAATCTCCGTTGCACCACGCAGCGGAGATTTTTTTATAGTTTAAATGAGATTTTGAAACAAAGCAGGTGCCAAACACCACCCAATCCCTCCCAGCGGCGCCACGGCAAAGTCTCGTTCGCTCACCTGCCTCACCAGCGGCAACATGGCCGCCCCACGGCGGACAGAAGGCCGGTATCCCACCCAACTCTCCACAATCTCGGCCTCACGCACCCCGGGCAAAAGCGCCTCGGCTTTCGCCAAAAGCGCGGCCACCACAGCATCATCAACACAGCCCTCACCCACAGCACTCACACGCTCTTTTTCACCGCCCACAAGCCATGTGCCATCCCAGTCAGGCACAGCATAAACACCGTTTTTAAGCCCGCGCAGGGGCGTTTTTAAGGTACCAGAAATACCCGCCACCCGCACCACCGTTCCCGCCACCACATCAAAATCTTCACCAAAAAAGCTGGCATTGCCCACACCGCACGCCCAAATAACCTTGTCAAATCCGGCCCACGCATCCGCCGCTTCATCAGGCACAGCGGCAGGGGTAAAACCAAGCCGTACCAACACTCCCGCCCCCTCCAAAGCACGGGAGAGAATCTCACGCATGGCACTCACACGCACCTGTTTAATCTCGCCAAAATCTCTAAAAAACTCACCACGTGCCACACCGCTCCACGCCTCCAGAAACATGCTCATGTCAACCCAGCCTGCCACACTGGCCCGCTGCACCTCGGCCAGCCGTGTTTTAATATCAGCAGAATACGGAAAAAGGCCGCCCAGCGCCCGCCCGCTTGCGCCCGCCAGCAATGCCTCTTCGCGCTCAAAAAGGGTCACATCCGCACCGCGCACCGCAAGGCCAAGGGCCACAAAGCACCCGCCCACGCCACCACCAACAACCGCAATTTTATCGCTCATGCCTCTGCCCTACCACAAAAGAAAAACCCCCGCCAGAGCAGGGGTTTTTAAAAGCGAGAACGACTTAAGCGTTCGCGGCAGGCGCTGTCGTTTCAGCAGGAGCAGCTTCAGCAGGAGCAGCTTCATCCGCATTAGCAACAGCCTGGGCGGCTTTGCTCAGCGTCACGGTTGTCGCCTTGCGGGGGGCCGATTTAATCTCGGTCACACCACCTACAGTCGCCGTGGGCTTCACGGCAGAGCTCTGGGCCTGCATCTCAATACCCGAGATCACAGAGTCCGCACAAAGGCGGGCATACATGCCAAGGCTGCGGATGCTGTCATCGTTACCGGGGATAACAAAGTTCACACCTTCATCGCTGGCATTGCTATCCACAACACCAATCACGGGGATACCAAGACGGTTGCACTCTTGCACGGCAATACGGTCTTCATGGACAGAAAGAACCACAACAATGTCAGGCAGGCCACCCATGTTCAAAATACCACCAAGCACGCGGTCAAGGTTGGTGCGCTCACGCTCAAGCATAAGGCGTTCTTTTTTGGTAAGGTGGGCGAGCGGATCCCGCACCATTTCGCGGGTCACAGGAGCTTCCGGTGTGGCAGCAGCCTGCATTTCGGCAAATTTTGTCGCGGCAGCGGCGCTGTCGTTAAAATCCTGGTTCAAATCGCGGAGGCGCTTGATGCTTTTACCAATGGTTTTCCAGTTGGTGAGCAAACCACCCAACCAGCGGTGGTTAATGTAGTACATACCGCAACGTTCGGCTTCTTCTTTGCAAACACCTTGGGCTTGGCGCTTGGTGCCCACAAAAAGCACGCGGCCGCCACGGGCCACTGTCGCTTCTACGGCCGCAAGGGCGCTGTAGGTAAGGGGAACAGTTTTGGTCAGGTCAAAAATATGGATACCGTTACGGGCGCCAAAAATATAATCGCGCATTTGGGGGTTCCAGCGGTAGGTGCGGTGGCCAAAGTGAACACCGGCAGCCATCATCTCAGAAATTGTAAAAGCGGGCAAAGCCATCAGTTTGTCTTTCGTTTGGTTTGTTCCTCCCAGGGGCACAATATTAAAGCTGGTAAAGCATTTCTGCTCCCAAGCCCTAAACCAAATCTGCCCAAGGTGTGTTTTAACTTAGGGGCACAAGCCTCTAAGCCCCCGCTTTCTAACGCTAAACCCCCATCCCGTCAAGCACTTGCCAGAATAAATAAAGTGAATAGACTAGGTACGTTATCCCGCATCACGTTTACTCCAACACCGAGAGGTTTTCCGCATGAACGCTCAGATTCTCAATAGCATGGCTTCCGAAGGCATCATTGTGAAAATGCCCTCCTCGCGCCTTCTCCCCAAACACCTTCGGGGCAGCACTCGCCCTTTGAAGAATATCATGATGTGGGTCGACACATCCATCAAACGGGTTCTGAACGGCGCAAGCCAAAGCGAACGCATCATGGCCCGCGTCGATACCACGCTCAACGCCCTGCCCCGCGCCGTCATTGTCGGCTTGGATGACAATGACTGATCACACCACGTAAAGGCTCCGAGGATGAATGTCCCCGGGGCCTTCGCCCTATCCCCCCTACCCTACAATCTCCACCCGGACCCCACGCCCCTCCGGCAAAGGCAGCGCCTCATGCGCACCTGCAAGCGTAATCCAGCCACCACCAAGCATCACGCCGGTTTCATCATAAAGCACACCGGCCTGCCCGGGGCTTACCTGCTCTTCCGCTTCATCCAGCACCACACGCAGTCGGCCGTCTTCCTCCCAAAAAATAACACCGCGCGCAGGCTCATGCTGGGCACGCACTTTCACCCATACAACCGTACCTTCCAAGGCCTCCAAAGGCTCATTCCCCAACCAGTTCACTTCTTTCAAATAAAAAGCTCTGCGCCCAAGGCTGCTGCGCGGCCCCACAATCACCTGTTTATTGTCAGGGTCAATACGCACCACAAAAATCGGCTCCGCAAACCCCCCAGGCAATCCTTTTCGCTGGCCTACGGTGTAGCCTACAATGCCTTCGTGCCGGCCCACCACGGTGCCGTCTTCCATCACAATGTCGCCGGGGGCAGCCGCTTCAGGCGCAAACTTT
>PFND01000008.1 GCA_002791805.1 Alphaproteobacteria bacterium CG_4_10_14_0_8_um_filter_53_9
TGTGGGGAGTTCTCTCCCGCGTTATATGGTTGTCGCTGAATCTGGTCCTGAACATAACAAACGCTTCGTTATTAGCGTGAAGGCCGGTGATGTTGTTGCCGAGGGGCAGGGGCATACGAAAAAAGAAGCTGAAATGGACGCGGCGCAACAAGCGCTTTCTCAAATGAAACATATAAAGGTTTAGATTTTTATGAGTGAAAAGACATGCGGACTGATTGCGCTGGTTGGGGCCCCGAATGTGGGGAAAAGCACCTTGATGAACGCCCTTGTGGGCGCGCGAGTTGGCATAACATCCAGCAAAGCCAATACTACCCGCATTGTGGTGCGCGGTGTTTTGACGGCAGGTGATGCTCAACTGATTTTTATGGATACGCCGGGGCTTAATAACAGCAGTAAGGCGTTTGACCGATCTCTTGTTCAAGAAGCGCGCGGCGCTTTGGATGATGCCGATATTGTTGCCCTTGTAATTGATGCGGAGCGGGGCTTTGATGGCCGCGCCAAAGATGTGATGGCACGTTTGAAAGACTCTTCTCAAACGGCTGTTTTGATTATTAATAAAATTGATAAGACAAAAAACAAAGAAGCTTTACTGCCTTTGATGGTGGTGGCGCAGGAGGCGGGATGCTTTGCTGATGTGGTGCCTGTTTCATCCTTGAAAAAGCGTGGGCTTGAGCATGTGGTGAAAGCCTTTGTTTCTGTTTTGCCTGAGGGTGAGTGGCTTTTTCCAGCGGATATGGTGACGGATATGCCTATTGAGACCCGCCTTGCCGAGCTGACGCGGGAGCAAGTGATGCGCCGTGTGCATGAGGAAATACCTTATGGTGTGACGGTGGAGCCCCTTAGCTTGGGCGAGGCCGAAGACGGGGTGCTGGAAGTGGTGCAGAATATTATGGTGGCGCGCGAGAAACACAAAGGGATTTTGGTGGGCAAGGGTGGTGAACAGCTTAAAGAACTGGGGACGTTGGCTCGGGCTGCTATGGGCGAGGCTTTGGGACGCTCTGTCCGCTTGTTTTTGAAAGTTAAGGTGGCTAAATAATGACGCAATCTCCGCCCGATGAGGGGGTGGTGTTACGGCTGAAGCCGTTGGGTGAGCGGGCAGGGGGTGTTGTGACCCTTTTCACCCATGAAAATGGTTTAATGCGTGGAATGGTGAGGGTGAGTAAGAAAGCTACGGCGGATATGCTGTCAGGGAACATTGTGCGTGTGGAGCGCTGGCGGCGTTTGGACAACCAGTTGGGAAGTTTGACGCTGGAGCTTCTCTCCTCATCTGCCGCGCTGGTGATGCGCGAGGATGGTGTGGGTGCTTTGCTTGTAGGGTATTTTGCTGAAATTCTTACTGTTTTAATGCCTGAAGAACATGCTTACCCTGTGATTTATGAGGCGGTGCTTAGAATGCTTGCCGATTGCCCGCGAGATATGACTGCTTTGGGCCGTGATGTGGCCGAGTTTGAGCGTTTGGTGCTGCAAGAAGTGGGATACGGCCTTGCGTTAGGTGAAGATGCGGTGCGCGAGGGGGTGGATGATGTGCTTGTGTGGGTTTCTCCTAACACGGGGCGGGCTGTAGGGGCTTTGGCGGGAGAACCTTATGCGGATAAGTTACTGCCTTTGCCTGCTGTGTGGGCTGGGCAGGCGGCTGACTGGACCGGGGAGGCCGACGAGGTGGCAAAAGCTTTGCGGGTGACGGGGCATTTTTTATACCGTGCGTGCGGGCAGGATGTGGTGAGCCGTGAGCGTTTGGTGGCGCGGATTTTACGGCTTTAGGTTTTAGGCGCTTGTTTTAAGATGATTTTATGAGAAAATGTCAGTAAATATGCTTGTATACGCTAAGGGGTGGGCCTATATAAGGAGTAACGCAATTGCGGCAAATTTATGTTGTCGCTCGCGACATCAACTCTTTTGCCGTGCTTTGCGCGATATTTCTTAATCTGGCACCCCGCCGACGCGGGGCAAACACAAGGAGTGTAGCCATGACAAATTTTCTTCGTAATCTGAAAATCGCTGCTGTTCTCGTCATTGCTGGCCTCGTCTCGGCTTGCAGCACTACGGGTTCATCCCCGTCTATGGTGCCGCATGGCACCACCGCCACTGTGGCGGTTGAAGGGGGTACCACTCGTTGTGGTTCCACCTACCGTGCGGGTTCGGTGAAAGTCGAGCCAGCACGTCAGGGGACTTGTAACCTCCAGCTGGAAGAGGCTGACTTGGCTGCCTTCGGCGCGGCCATTCTGGAAGGAGGGGTCAAGCCTTCCGATCAGAAGATTGGCTGGGTGAGGGCAACCTTCACTGGCGGAGCACATAGCTCCACTGGTGGCTGCGAAACCCTGCGCGTGGGCGACCGGGTTTGGGTGCCTGTGTATCTGAACAAGTTTGGTAAGGCGACTTACCAGGCTTGGAGCAAGGTATGTGGTGAACGTCCTGCTGGCCGTCACTTCACTTTTGCTACCGCTGGCACTGCCACGGGGACATCGGTTATGCCGGTGACTCCGACATACATCAATCCCACCAACGTGCAGCCTGTTTTGGCTGTCGTTAAGGGTTGACTCGCGTGGGCTTTTGGGCCTGGAGATGTTGAAAGACATCTCCGGGCCCTTGCCCTTTTTCAGGACAGTAGAGAACTAGAAAAATAGTAAGTAGCTACAAGGTGTTTATTGCCTTCGGCAAGTGTGGCTATGGAAGACCCTTATGGGGTCTGATTTTTTTTGTGTTGACATAGCCAAAGCCCGCCGAGATTTCTCTCGGCGGGCTTTGTTCGCGTCTCTCGCTGCCTTCAGTTGCAGCGGTTGTAGGTGCTTGTTTTTGTACTGAACAAGCCCTTTGTTGTGACCGTGACCAAGCATGACGCTGGTACCGTTGCCGCCGTTTGGACGGGCGGCTTGGCCTTGGGTGCGGTTTTTGGCTTGCGAGGCGCAGGGGCTGCCTGCTGCTGTTGCCGGGGTGCCTTTTCGCCGTTCACCCACCACTGACAGGAGCTCATATTTCCAGCTTCTCCCGGAAGACCGGGGTAGAAGACGGAGGTGCTCAGGTCATCCTTGTACGGGGCGTAACAGCCGACGGGGTCGGTTGTTTTGGCCTTGCTGGGTGTGGCGGTGACGACAGGTGCTGACACGCTGGCAGTGGCGGGATTGGAATCCGCCACCTCTTTCCGTGTTGGTGGTACGGGGCCAACCTTTGGCAGCACCGTTGCGGGGGAAATGGCCAGCTGCTCTTCAAGAGCGAGGAGTCGCTGGGACAGGGTGTTTACCCCCATCACGCTTCTTGCGGCGTCATCCGACGCGGCTTTTTTGCCCACTTCTCCACCATTGCTGGCTTGGACGAGCTTCCTCGCCGCTTCGCCAGCAATGGTGGTGCCATTTGACGTCACCTGCGCTTTGTCCCCCATTTGGGTGAACCAGTAGCCGCCCCCACACACCATCACGATGAGGATGGCAGCGATGGCGACGAACCAACCTGCCCGGCGGGAGCTTCTGCCTGCTTTAGGATTGTCACCCAAGTTTTGGGCTTTGCTTGTGGCTCGGCGCGAGTTGGCGAACTCGTCTGACTTATCCGCTGGCGTCATCTCGACGGGGGCGGGTTTGTCATCGTGCCTTGCTGCCATCTTTTCAGCCCAATCAGCGGGATAGGGGCCAAAAGCCTTCGCATCATCTTCAACGGAAGGGGGGAGGGAGTCGATTTTGGCCTCAAGGACGTCGATATCTTCTTCGCCGACAACGTCATCATTGGACATAGCAGCGGTGATAAGGCCATCAAAGTCTTCATCGCCGACGAGGGTGACATCTCCATCATTATCGAGCATGGCGGAGCGATCGTCTTCGCCTTCTTCGTTGAAGTCTCCTTCGCCGACGACACCGTCGTCATTGGCTATGGCGGCAACAAGTGCGTCATCGCCATCATCATCGGCGTTGCCTTCATCTCCGAAGCCTTGGGGATATTCTCCCATGGAGCGTCCGAGCTCGATTTCCTCATCCATGGTGACGACGGGCGTTTTGTCGAGGGCTTTATCGTCGACCTCTTGGTCGTTGATAAAGATTTCGTCTTCAGGGGTGGCGAAGCGGGCAGACTCCTGAAGTTTACTCAATACATCCGCAAGACTTTCGCCTGCTTTCTTTTCATGACCAGTCATGATTGTTCTCCTTGCCGCGTGATGTGTTTGGCGGCGGTGGGTGTGAAGGTGATTGTCGGTTGGGCCGACAGGAAAAGATTTGGGGATGTGTCTTTGTTCCCCCATACCGTTTCCGTCGGGGGAATCCGACTTAATGGTATACTTAGGCGCTTTTGGATGGGATTACAACCCCTTGGCAGGGGTAAGTTTATGTGATTTTTGTTCGTTACTTTTTTATGAGCCTGAAGGGATGGAAAGGCGGTGGTTTTTGCTTTAGTCTAGCTGTTGATTTGATGAAATGAAGGAGTATTTATGGATTTTATGACGGTGCAGGCAGGAAAAGCAGGCGTGACCCCTGTAAGTTTTAGCAACGCCTTGCCATTGGCGGTTATCGCGGGGACATGTGCCCTGGAAAGCCGTGAGATAACGATGCGGACGGCGGAAGAGGTTGTTCGGGTGGCGAAGACGCTTGGTTTTGGCGTTGTTTACAAGGGAAGTTTTGACAAAGCCAACCGTACCAGTGCGACTGGTGCGCGTGGTATGGGGATGGAAGCAGGTTTGCGGTTTTTACAGGAGGTGCGGGAAACCTTTGGTGTGCCTGTGCTGACCGATGTGCACGAGATCTCTCAAGTGGATGCTGTGGCGGATGCTGTGGATGTTATTCAGATACCGGCTTTTCTCTCGCGTCAGACAAATTTGCTGCTGGCGTGCGGCGCGGCGGCGGCGGCGCGGCGCGGTTTGGTGGTGAATATTAAAAAAGGGCAGTTTATGGCCCCTGCGGACATGATACCTGCCGCTGCCAAGATTGCGAGTGCGGGCACAGAGGCCATTCTGCTGACTGAGCGAGGTGCCACGTTTGGCTATAATAACCTTGTGGTGGATATGCGTAGCTACGCGACCATGGCAGCCAGCGGCTACCCCGTTATCCATGATGCCAGCCACTGTGTGATGATGCCTAGTGTGCGCGGCGATGCCAGTGGCGGCGACCGCAGCTTTATCCCCCCCCTTGCCCGCGCGGCTGTAGGGGCCGGAATTGCGGGAATTTTTATTGAGACTCACCCTGACCCTGCGTCTGCTATCTCTGACAAGGAAACCCAGTGGCCTCTGGGCGATTTTGAGCGCCTCATGGCTGATTTGATGGCCTTGGACGCTGTGGTGAAGCCCATGCTTGTGAAAGCAGCTTAAATGTTGTTTATGAGCGCCTGGAGAAGCCGACGCTTGCCCAAATGGCGAGAATGGGCTCTCCCTGTGGGGGTGCTTTTACTTATTTTGTACAGCTTTGACCAGCTTTGGAATGGTGAACGAGGCCTTGTGACATGGCGCTTGATGCATGAACAGGTCCAGACGCTTTCTGCCGATAATGCGGTTTTACAAAAAGATGTCAGCCATTTAAGTGCTGTAACCGAGCGTTTGAAAGTGACAGAAGATGGCAAGATGGATGAGGATTTTTTAGATGAGCATATACGGCAGGTTTTACCCCTTAAAAAACCTGATGAAATGATTTTATTGCCTTAGGCTTTTGAGGATAAAAAAAACTCCCCATTGGGGAGTTTTTTTTGGAGGGGACTCTCTTATACCTTAAGAGATGACGGGATTGTGATCATCCTGATGAGGCAGGGCCTCGGTAATGGTGATGGTAGGCTCTGCCATGGGGGCAGGGGGGGCTGCGATGTTTGACACATCTGCAACATCATCACCTTGGGGGCCGAAGAAGCCTTCATCATTTACCACAACATCTTTAAACCAGACATCGACAACCTCAAGGTCTTCACCTGTGTTGGTTTCTACGGTGCCGCGCCCTTTGATGTAAGAGCCTTGATCCAGATCTTGATTATAACCAAGATCTGCATCGCCTACGTTAAAGGCTGTAATGCCGTACTGATCTAACGTGTGAAGTTCCCCTTCATCTGTAATACCGTTACTGTTGGCATCTACCCAGAGTTGAAGTTTGGCGAAGTTATCATCTGTCGCATCGACGACGCCGTCTCCGTTACTATCGAACAGGCGGCCGAGTTCTCCGAAACCATCAAAGGCGTACCCCCCGAACATTTCTCCGAAGTTATCGATTTGACCATTTTCGTTATAATCTGATACCAGAATACCATCCTGGCTACCAAACCAGCTGTTAAGACCATCGGCTGTGCCATCGTTGGTCACATCAAACTGCATGGGAGTGCCTGTCATGGTGATGCCATCTCCATCGAGATCGATCACGAGGGGACAGCCATCTCCACCGCCGCCGCCGCCATCGCCACCGCCGTTGTTCCAAAAATTACCTACACCCGGGACGCTGATGGTGAGAACTGCTGTGGAGGTGGCCCCCAGGCTGTCTCTGATTTCATAGGTGATTTGGGTTGTGTAGGAAGTCGTCCACGCAATGGATTGATAGTAAATTTGGCCACCCACAATACTGGCAGAGCCAGCTGCAGGAGCGCTGACGATGCGGCTGATGGCAAAACTATCACCTTGGGGATCGTAATCGTTCGCTGTGACATTGACCAAAATGGCCTGGCCACCTTGAGCAACGCTGGCGGAATCGTTCACCGCGACCACGTTGTTGGGTGCAGCGGGTACGTTGATATAGACTGTAGCAGTATCTGTGGCGCCTAACGCATCGATAATCGTATAGGTAAAGGATGTGCTATAGGCGCCGCGCTGATTTGCATCTGGTTTATAGTAGAGATACTGACCGTAGGAATCTACTGTTCCTATTGAGGGTTGAGTAATATTTCGAATACTAAAGCTATCGCCCTGGGGATCGCTATCATTGCTCATAACGTGCATATTGATACCGTTTCTATCTGGTAGGGTGTAGCTGTCGTTAACGGCATCGACGCTGTTGGGATCGGCTGCGATGGTGATGGTGATAGTAGCGGTATCGGTGGCGCCAAGTGCATCGGTAATCTCATACACAACAGTCTCGGTTGTGGCGGTGCGCGTGGGGTTGATATAGCGGATCTGACCCCCTTCGATTGTTGCAATACCTGCACTGACGCTTACAATACGTGTAATGCTGAAGGCATCGCCTTGAGGATCGGTATCGTTGGCAATAGCATTGATAAGAATGCTATTAATGCCGGATGGCATGGTTACTGCGTCGTTAACGGCATCCACGCTGTTGATCGCAGCTGGAACGTTGACGGTAACGGTTGCGGTATCGGTGGCCCCAAGCGCATCGGTGATGGTGTAGGTGAAGGTGGTGTTGTAGGCGACACGATTGGTGGCATCCGGTGTGTAAACAAACTGGCCGGCGACAAGCTGGACAGAGCCTGTGGCGGGCTGGGTGAAGCTTGTGATGCTGAAGGCATCGCCCTGGGGATCGGTATCGTTGGCCAGCACGTTGAGGGTGGCGGCGGTACGATCGGCAAGGGTGTAGCTGTCATTTACGGCATCCACGCTGTTGA
>PFND01000092.1 GCA_002791805.1 Alphaproteobacteria bacterium CG_4_10_14_0_8_um_filter_53_9
AAATCACCCACACTCAAAATATTGCTATCACCTTTGGTCAGGCCATGAAATGCCAAAAAATCATCATCCACATGGGCCAAACCATCCACAACCGCATTTCCCATCACCGTAAAGGTAAACTGGCTCATATTTTTCCCGCTTTCTTTTCCATCTTGTCGTCAACATTCTTTCGCTGAGTGTTTTTATATATCTCTGGCCAGCTTGCCGCAAAACCCCCCGCCTCACAAGCATTCTTCCCCGTCCATCCTCTTTTTTGCCCATCTTTAGCCTTATATGGAACATCTTTAATAAACAATGATTTATAAAAATATTTGTTTTTTCGCCACATCCTGCAAACGCTTTCTTTCCACCCCTTCCTTTATATTCACCCAAAAACTCCTTTTACCTATTGTAAATAAACGGATTTATTTGCAATAATCTTATGTACACCCCCGCCTGTCCTGCAAAAACACTGTATGATTTTTTTATCGCACTTTGCGTTTTTACTTCACTTGTCCTTTTCTTTCTCTATCCTCCTTACTCTCTCCACATCTCTTCTTTCTCATTTTTGTCTCTCGTTATTTTTTTATCGTGAAACACTCTCTCCAACACCTCCTTGTGCACTCCCATCTGTCCCTCTTCCCCTTCTTTATTTTTCTCCCTGCCACGTCTTTTTCCTCTTTCTCTCTCCCTCTCTTTTTTTCACGCCCCGCCCTTCTCATGTCGCCCCTTCCCCCTTTCTCTTAATTGCACGGTTTTTCAACATTTGTATGTATGTATATACTTACATGTCGCATAATAAATAATCATATTATATAAAATCAGTATTTTAGTCGATATTTCTTTCATACAATATACTCCTCTCATTCCCATTCTTTCCTAGCCCACCCCCTCTCTCTCCCGTATAAAAGAGGGATGACCTCCCTCCCTCCCATCCTCCAAATCCTCCCCGCTCTTGGCGATGGCGGCGTTGAAAGAAGCGCACTTGAAATGGCCACCGCCCTCTCCCAAAAAGCCTGGCCCAACCTTGTTGTTGCCGATGATGGCAATCTCGCCCCTCACCTCGCCCCTCTGGGTACGCCTCATATCATGCTCCCCCTCTCACGCAAAAACCCCTTCCTTCTTCCATGGAACATTTATCATTTGCGCCGTCTTTTCATGTCTCACCCGGGGGCTATCGTGCATGTTCGCAGCCGTTGGCCTGCCTGGTGCGCCTGGCTTGCCTGGTGTTTAACCCCAAAAGCGGCGCGTGGTTTTTTTGTCTCTACGTTTCATGGAACCTATTCTCATGACTCCGCCCTCAAGCGGGTCTATAACCGGGTCATGCTCAAGGGTACCGTTATTGCCAACTCCCAATTTATCCGAGACCACATTTCTCAGGTGTATAGCCTCTCTCCGCACGCTATTGCCGTGGCCCCGCGCGGTGTGGATGAAACCCGCTTTTCTCCCGCCGCCCTCACCCCTGCCGAGCGCCACGCCGCCCGCGCCCTCTGGCCGGAAGATTGTGAAAATCGCTTCCTTTGTGTTGGCCGCCTTACCCGCTGGAAAGGCCAACTCCTGCTTTTAGAGGCCCTGACGCACCTCTCAACATCTCTCCTCTGGCATCTTGTCATTGTGGGAGACTCAAAAGAAGGAGACCCTTATAAACAAGAGATTCTTACCTTTATAGAAACTCACAACCTCACCAGTCGCGTCACCCTTGCAGGTTCCCGGTCAGATATTCCCGCTCTTAACGATGCCGCCACCCTTGCCTTCAGTCCCTCCATCCGCCCGGAGGCTTTTGGCCGCGTGGCCATTGAGGCCATGGCCATGGGCACCCCCGTTATCGCCACAGCCCTTGGAGGGTCAAAAGAAACGATCCAGCACGGCCAAACAGGCTGGCTGGTTCACGTCCAACATCCGACAGTATTGGCGGGCATGCCACAGGCCCTCGCCCAAACGATCGAGACTGCCTTGACGACACCTCCCAAAACCTTGAAAAAGATGGGAGAAGATGCCCGAGCGCACGTTGTAGCTACCTATACAACAGCCCGCACCTGCGCTGCAGAAATCGCCGTGTATCAGCGCCTTATCGCTGGCCATGGCCTAACACAAAAATAAAGAAGATTTTTATGAAACGCTGTCTCCTTGCTATCGATGTTCAAAGCCACTTCCGCCCCTCTCAAGGGATGATCCAGCAAGTCAACCAGCTGGCCACCACCATGCCTTCAGCAGCCACTCTTTTTAAACATAACGAATCCGAGGTTCCGCTTGCCGCTCTTGGCAAACAACCTCCCATGGATACCTCCGTGCAAGCCAACATCACCACCGTCTTTGATAAGTACGGTTTTGGCCTGCCGGAAGGTGTCAAGGTTTGGCTGAAACAGCAAAACCCGGATGAAGTTCTGGTTGTCGGCGGGCACTCAGATGCCAATGTGCTGGCCGCAGGGTTTGATGTTTTTAACGCCGGCTTCAAGCCTGTTATGGTTCCCGTCCTCTGCTTCGGGAACGACTGGTATATGCACACGGTTGTCACAGGCATTTGGGATCAGGAAGTGGGTAAAGTTTATCAAAGCGTTGCGGAGCTTAAATTTGGCGGCCTGTAAGCCTCTTTTCTTCAGCCTTCTGGCCGCTATGGCCCTTTCTGCCTGCGCCTCCAAAGTTCCCCCCTCCCACTGGGCGGGAGAGCGCAAGGATTGGCGGGGCTGGCAAGGCACATGGGATGATATGACAGGGTGGCGAGAATGGGTAAGCCCCGCCACCCAAGCTAAATATCGCGGCCACACCGCCACAGAATCCGGCTGCACCGTCTGGCAAGATCCTCGCCTCACCACCCAATCCGGCGTGTCGGATTATCTGGCCTACACCACCTGCGCGGGCACGCCTTACCCCACCCCCCTCGGCACCCGCTTCAGCGGTCGTTAACTTTAACTCTCTACCTACGAGAACAGGCCGCCCATAACAGGCGGCCTTCTTATCATGATATGAGAGGCTTATGTGCCTCGTGTTACAGAAAATCTCGCATAGCCCATGCCAAAGCTGGATCTGCATCCTCTGCTTGGGCCCGCGAAACAAGGCTTTCTATGTCCCCTCCTTGTGGACTGTTCCAGAAGATACGACGAAAGCGTACTGTGTATCTCATTCGCAGGCTTAAGCGTTCCAACACACGCTCCAAGTATTCTTGGCGTGTGCAGCCTTGTCCTGGCATCGGCTGAGTAGACATTTGATCTTCAGGCACACCCCTCTGAATTTTTGAAGGAGAGGAAGAGCACATCATGCCAGGGACACCGTCCACCAGCACTTCCAAGATTGCACAACTCAACACCGCTCTTTCTTCGTCCAAAATGGATTGAAGTCGGGCAAGCTCGTCTTCTGTCATCTGTTTTTCGCTCATAAACACCTCCCAAGGTTAGGCCGCACAAGCACGGCAAGCGTTTTCAGGTTACAAGATAACTCAGTACATTTTTTGAATAACTGGGGAAAAAAAGAAAAGGTCTCGTGGGGCAACAAAAATTTCTGGCTACGCCAGAAGTCGTTGCAGCAGGAGAACCTGAACTTTCATGCTTTTATTCTTCCACCCCGCACACAGGCTGTCAAGCCTCATTAATCGCCGCCACCCGCGCCGCCTTCATGGCATCGTTACTGCGGTGGCCGCAGGCGGGCACCATGGTCAAGGTGCTATGGGGCAAGGCCACATGCAGGCGGTAGGCATTATCGGGCGTACAACACAAATCCAGCTCTCCATGCAAAATCGTCACGGGCATATCTTTTAATTTTTTACAGCCTTTTAAAATCTGGTCTTTTTCCAAGAAACATTGGTTTTTGACATAATGAGCATAAAGCCTATTACTTCCTATCAAGCTCTCTCCAGCATCTCTTATATAAGCAGTAATTTCATCCCTATTTGGTGATATTTCCATGCAAAACGCATCATATACAGAGAATGCCTGAGCCGCCTTAAGCGCAGAATTTCCTCCCTGCGATAAAACATCATAAAATCGTGTAAATATATTTTTTTCACTGTCTAGTCCTAAACACGAGAGAATATCATTAAACTCGTTCGGATAGAATGCGCGCAACTTCCCTTCATCGGTAAACCACCCCAACGCGGCCATATCTGCCAAAAAGATACTGGCTACCACCAGCCGCGCCACTCGCGCGGGGTGGGCCTGTGCATAAACCAACCCCAACGTGCTCCCCCAACTGCTCCCAAAAACAACCCCCCATGCCTCAATGCCTAAGCCCTCTCTTATCTGTTCAATATCCGCCACAAGGTGCTCTGTCGTGTTGTTCTGCAAAGGGTTGTCTGCACGGCTTTGCCCACACCCTCGCTGGTCAAACAAAACAATGCGGTACACCTCCGGGTTAAAATATTCCCGGTGTTCCGGCTTCGTGCCGCTGCCCGGCCCGCCATGAAGGAACAGGGCAGGTATGCCTTCAGGGTTTCCGCTTTCTTCTACATAAAGGGTGTGTCCTCCTCCCACATCCAGCTCGTGGGTGGCAAAAGGGGGGCGTATTTCATATCCAAGGTTCATGCCCACCAAAGTGCGTCAGCCTGCAAACTTGGTCAAGAGGCCGCCTTTCTCTTTGCCAAAACACCATTCCCCCGTTAAGGTAGCGCTTGGTTGGAAAAAACCGTACATCAAAATGAATATAAAGGAGACTTCACTATGCCCGCCCCCCTGCAACTCACGCTACCGGATGGATCGGTACGGGAGATGCCCGCAGGCACAACCGGCGCGCAGCTTGCGGCCTCCATTGGCGCAGGCCTTGCCAAAGCTGCTGTAGGTATTGTGAATGATGACAAACAGCAAGATCTCTCCGAACCCTTAAAAAGCGGCCCTGTCCGCATCCTCACGCTTAAAGATGCCGAAGGGCTGGATATCGCCCGCCACAGCGCCACCGCACAAGCCCTTGCCGCCGCGGTGAAGGAGATGTTCCCGGGCACCAAGCTTGCCATTGGCCCCACCATCGATGACGGCTTTTATTACGATGTTGATTTCAGCGAAGCCAAACGCCCCTTAAGCGCAGATGATCTGCCCGCCCTTGAGGCCAAAATGCGCGAGGTTCTGGCGACAGATGCCCCTATTACCCGAGAGCTCTGGGCACCCGAAGATCTCAAAGCGCATTTTACCAAAACAGGGGATACCTATAAAAACGAGATTATTGATGGCGCTATAGAAAAAGGCCAGTTGATAGACGGCAAAGTCTCCGTCTACCGGAATGAAAAAACCGGCTTTATCGATCTGTGCGTCGGCCCTCACGTGCCCCACCTTGGCCTTGTGCCTGCCAGCTTTGCCCTTAGCAGCCTTGCCGGAGCCTACTGGCGGGGAGACAGCGCCAACCAGCAGCTCACCCGTATTTACGGCCGCCTGTTTGCCACCCAAAAAGAGCTGGATGCCTACCTCCACATGCGTGCCGAGGCCGAAAAGCGGGATCACCGTAAAATCGGCCCCGCGCTGGATCTGTTCCATTTTCAAGATATTGCCCCGGGCCAGGCCTTTTGGCATGCCCGAGGCTGGTCTATTTATACCGAGCTTACCAACTACATGCGCCACCAGCTGGATACCGCAGGCTACGAAGAGGTCAACAGCCCCCAGCTGGTGCACAAAAGCCTGTATGAGGCGAGCGGACACTGGGAAAATTATTTTGAAGATCTCTTCCTCGTGAAAGAGGAGCGGGAAGGTGTCGTGAAGGATATCTACAGCCTCAAACCCATGAACTGCCCCTGTCACGTTCAAATCTTCAACTTTGGGATTAAGAGCTATCGCGATCTGCCCCTCCGCATGGCAGAGTTCGGCAGCTGCATGCGAAACGAAGCTCACGGCGCCCTCCACGGCCTTATGCGGGTGACAGGTTTCAAGCAGGATGATGCGCATATTTTCTGTACCGAAGACCAAATGATGGAAGAAAGTGCCCGCTTCTGCGAGCTTCTGCACGCTGTCTATCAAGATCTCGGGTTTACGGATTATTTCGTCAAGCTCAGCACACGGCCCGATAAACGGGTGGGAAGCGACGACGTGTGGGATAAAGCCGAAGCTGCCCTTGCCGAAGCCTGTAAAAACAGCGGACTGGGCTATGTGCTCAGCCCAGGAGACGGCGCGTTTTACGGCCCCAAGCTGGAGTTTGTGCTGCGCGATTGTATCGGACGCGATTGGCAATGCGGAACCTTGCAGGTCGATTTCAACACCGCCGCCCGCCTTGGCGCCCATTACACGACAGAAAGTGGCGAACGTCTCGCCCCCGTCATGCTCCACCGCGCTATTTTGGGCAGTTTAGAGCGTTTTATCGGTATTCTTATCGAGCAATACGAAGGAAAGTTCCCTCTCTGGCTCGCCCCTGTGCAAGCCATGGTGGTCCCCATCACCGATCATCAGAACACCTACGCAGAAGAGGTGGCCGCAACACTCCGCCACGCGCTACCCACTGCCACAGGCGGCCTGCGGGTCGAGGTGGATGACAGCTCGGAGCGCATGCAGAAGAAAATCCTCCTCGCCCAGCAGCAAAAAATCCCCTACATGCTGGTCGTGGGTGCCAAGGAGGCCGAGGCCGGCACCGTCGCCGTCCGCCTGCGCGATGGGACAGATCTCGGCGCCATGCCCTTAACCACCCTTACCCAGCGGTTGAAAGACGAGCTCTCTGCAAGGCAGTAACCTCACTTTCTTCCTCAAACCCCTTGCATCTCAAGGGGTTCTTTCTTATATAACCTCCGCACCTTAGTTCCTTTTTATGGTGCGGAATCTTAACTTTCCGCCCCGAACAACTCTTTCCACGGGCGGAACAATCAAGGAAAAGACATGACTGATATTACTGAGGCCTTCTTGGCCACTAAGGCCGCCCTGAAAATCCGTCGCCGCCAGCGCGTGGAATCCGCAACTCTGCGCGATGAACCCATTCCGAAAATCACCACATGCGGCAACGCCGGCGTCAGCCACCCGCGCCCCGGCCAGACCGCTGACGCCCACCAGCGCGAATCTGCCGACGCATGAGCCGCCGCGGAAACCGCCGCCAAGCGGCCGCAGCCAAGGCAGCTGACCTGGCCTTCATCCAAGCCGCTATCAAAGCCGCTTGTTCGCGATAACTCCCAGCCCCGCCGCATCTCGCGGCGGGGCTCTTTTTATACCCCCCTTGCCTAAATGGTTACCATACGTTAAGTATCACATACATAAATCAAGGAGACGACGACCATAGGACGCTTTAAAGGAACCCCGGAACGCAACCGGAAGTACGAACACCGCATTAATCAGGATATCCGTGTGCCCACTGTGCGCGTTATCGGTGCCGAGGGAGAGAACCTCGGTGTCATG
>PFND01000087.1:0-4451 GCA_002791805.1 Alphaproteobacteria bacterium CG_4_10_14_0_8_um_filter_53_9
CAAGGCAACCTAACAGCCTGAAAACAAAGAAGCATCTATAACCGACATGGACATTGCAGATATTCAAACCATCAAAAACCTAGGGCAGGAGTTCGGCTGGACAGACAGGCAGGTAGAAATTGCCCTGATGAACGCCATTCGCCTCACCTATGTCGATAAAGAGCTCCTCGTCGAAGTGGACGTCAACCTGGAATTCGGGAGCATCACCGTGCGCCGCCGCAGCGGGTACGGAGAGCACGGCGTCTGGGTGGATATCAACAATCCCATCCTGCCCTCCGTCAAACAACTCATCGCCACCATGGAGCTCATGCAGTACGGAGACGGCGCCCCCGGCCGTATTTTAGAAGGTGAAGTCGCCGGGTTCAGAGACGGCGGCGTGTTGTACCGCCTGCCAGAGGATAAGTTTGTCATCATCCCGGAAAATCTCCTCGCCGTGGCCGATTATCACGAGAAGCCCCCCATCGGCACCAAGCAAGTCCTCGCCATGTGCGCGAGCATCGATGAAAAAAGCAAAATGCGTACCGCCACAAGGCGCGGAAAAGAATTCGTCAGCGCCGTGACCGATGCCTATTATCCCGAGAGCGTCAGCGGCATCTGGATGGGCGCCAGCAACAGCTGGGCCGTCATCCGCATGAAGGCCGAAACCATGAGCGCATGGCTGGAAAAAGACGGTGTTAACGTTAAACACCTGCAAACAGTGCTTGGCCTTCGCCGCATTACCTTGGTGCCAGAAGGCAAGGGAGAGACCGAGCAGGAAATCAAAGACAACGAGCTGAAACACTTTGTCAATAACGCGTGGAAAGCTTGTAAGATTGATGAAATGACGCCGGAGAAACTCGTCATCAACATGCCGATAGATCAGCAGGATCCCCGTAAAGTCCGCACCTTCACCAGCATGCTCCAAAAACTCGCGCCCGAGCGTGAGCACATCCTTCTGTAACAAAACGAACACCCTCGCCCATGTCCATCCTTCCTGCTCTTTACGAAGCCTACGCTAGCCGGGGACTTACCCTCCTCTCAGGCCTCACCCCTGCCCGTTATAACGGCCTCAAACAAGCCGCCTTCACATGGTTAATACGCGATGGAAAAAGCGTCACAGATGGCTATGGCATCAGCCTGAACGAAGTCCAGATGCTGGAGGCCGTCCTCCCCGCCATCGCTCCCAAAAATATTTTCATCATTGGCAACTCTTATGGCTTCAGCACGCTCGCCATTGCGCTCATCTGTCCCAAATCAAAAGTTGTGGCCATAGATGCAGGGGTGGATACCCACTCAGAAAAAGGCCTGGAGCTGACACGAGATCTGGCAAAATCACTCGGGCTCAAAAACGTCACCGTTCTCCTTGCCACCTCCCCTCAGGATGTTCCTTCTGTCGTTAAAAAGCATCTCGGTGGCCATATAGATTTTGCGTTTATCGATGGCCTGCACACCAACACTCAAGTCGTGATAGATGCAGAAGCGCTCAAGCCCTTCACCAAGCCCGCCACCGCTCTTCTTTTTCACGATGTTCTGGAATTCGGCCTGCAACAAGGCCTCCATAAAATAGAAAATATGTACGGCACCACAGCTCACATCATGCACGCTACCACCAGCGGCATGGCCCTCATATGTGCCAAGCCGGGCAAGGCTCTCCTGCAAGCCCTTCTCCCCTTTTGCCCCACACCGGAAACATTGACTGTTCCTCACGGAATGCTTGCATGGAAAAAACATCAGAAAAAAGGCAAAACACTCCGCCGCCTCACACGCTCCCTGCGTAAAAAACTCGGCCTTAAAACCGCGTCCAAACCCACCTTTCATACAGGGCGTATTTAAAGCACAAATAAGGGGGCTAAGCCCCCGTTTTTATTGGTGTATTTAAGAGCCTAGCTGCGCATGGCCCGCAAAACTTCCAGCACACTTTTGCCGTTGTTGGCCGCCACCGCAGGGGAGGGTTTAAGTGCAGGGGCCGTTTCCACCGGCACCTTTGCCGTCTTCTCGGTTGCCGCAACCTTCTTCTCTGCCTGAGCATCCGCAGGCTTAAGCGCCATAGCAGGGCTTTTGTTCATCACTTTCGCTAACTGAGCTTCACGCATTTTGCGTTGTTCTTCCATCAAGCGCATCATCGCTGTCAGGCTGGCAGCCGTATCCGCAGAGTCTACATGGCCGGCATTGGGTTTTTCGCGCACAAGCGGGGGCAGCTTACCCACATGGCTGCTCACACGGGCCAGCTTTTCATCCAATGTGGCCTCGCGCGCGGCTTGCACGTTGCTGGGCACACCGGGCCAACGGGCTATATCATCCAAAATCCCTCGCAGCTCACCCACTTCATAGGCGGTTAAAACCGTGTAAAAGGGGGCTTTATAGGCCTTTGAAAGCTCTCCTATAGCGTTTTCAAAGGCTTCCGCAGCCACAGGAGCCACAAAATGCTCTTGGGTACGGTTATTTAACAAAAATCCGGCAAATGTTTTCATCGTCTCTATACCTTCCTCGGTTGCAGCCCTGTTGGGGCAAAGTATACGCCTCTCACCTTCACACCTCAACCCTTCCGGTCCCCTCCCCTGCCTATACAAAAAGCATATCGTCCCACAAAAGGGGTTAAGAGGCCCGTCGTCGTGCCGCCCAGCGCTCTTTGGCAATCTCGCCAAGCGCCAGCATGCACGGGGTCACCACAAGGGTCAGCACGGTCGCAAACGTCGTCCCCACAGCCACAGCCGTCGCCAGCTGGTCCCACCACTGGCTGCTGGGCGCGTTGTAGGTAACGCTGCGTGTCGCCACATCAAAGTTAATCCTGAAAGCCATGGGCAAAATCGCCACCACGGTGGTTGCTGCCGTCAGCAGCACAGGGCGCAAACGCTCGCGTCCCGTGGCAATAATGGCCTCGCGCCACGGCATCTCGCGTCGTCTGGAATTATAGGTATCAATCAACACAATGTTATTGTTCACAATGGTTCCGGCAAGGGCAATAATTCCCACACCGCTCATGATAATTCCAAAAGGCTTCATGAAGATAAGGTGGCCAAGCAACACGCCGGTGGTAGAGAAAAACACCGCAGAGAGAATCACAAAAACCTGATAAAAACTGTTAAACGTAATCAGCAAAACCAGCCCCATAACCGCCAGCCCTAAAATAAAAGCGTACTCCAAAAATCCGGCATTTTTTGCCGTATCTTCACCTTCTCCTTTAAACACCACACGCACACCTGCGGGCAGGGTATGCGTCTCGACATAAGCCGCCATTTTGGCCTGGAGGGTTCTCGTCACATCTTCAGCCAGCACACCGGGCATCAGGTCGGCATCTACCGTCACGGCATAGTCCTGGTCAACACGGTTAATAGTGCTCACTTTGTTTTCAGCCATGCGCGCCGTCAAATCACCAAGGGGCACACGTCCGCCGCCCGCAATAGGAACCGTCAGGTTTTCCAACGTATCAAGGCTGCGTTGTTCTTCTTTTAATCTTACAACAATATCAATTTCGTCGCGGCTGCCATCAGGGCGGTAGGTGCCCACAATAGCCCCGTTGGTGCCAAGGCGTATCATACTCCCCACTTCACTCAGGTTGCTCCCGATGCGGGCCACCGCCTCACGGTCAACAATCAAGCGCCATTCAATGCCGGGGTCAGGCATATCATCGCCAATGTTTCGCGTGCCGGGAATCTCCGCCAACATGCTTTTAAGCACACCGCCCAAAGGCACAAGGTCGTCAAAACGGTTTCCTACAAGCTGTATCTCAATGGGCTTTCCTTCTTGGGGGCCGTCTTTGGGTTCCGCCACGTTGATCTCCACACCGGGCACGTCACCAATGCGCCGCTGCACCTCGGCAATAATCTCTGTGCTGGGCGGTCGTCCGTCCTCCCACTCCACGTAGTCCATAGTAATCTGGCCCGTCTGCTCGTTCCCAACGTTACGCCGCCCGGTCCCTTTCCCTACTTCAGTAATCAGTGTTTTCACCCCTTCAGGCATCCCCATACGGGCTTCCACCTCACGCACAATTGCATCTTTTTCGGCAAGGCTCAGGTCTCCCACAACGGTCAGATTTACGTTGGCACGCTCAGGCTCAATCCGGGGGAAAAACTCAACCCCTGGCCCCGCCGCCACATAAAGCCCGATAATACCCACCATCACACCCAAAGTTCCCAAAACCACTCGCATCGGATACTTCAAACCCCAGTGCATCACACGCTCATAACGGTTCACGAGCGCGCCATAAAAGCCGTGGTCTTCATCCAAAGGCTTCGGCGCTTTTTTCATAGGCCACACCGCGCCCAAAGCGGGGAGAAAAATCATCGCCATCAGCCAACTTGCGGTCAAAGTGGCAAGCAGGGTAATGGGCATATATCGCATAAATTGCCCCACAATATCGGGCCAGAACAAAAGTGGCATAAAGACAATGAGAATGGTAATCGTCCCGGCAAAAACAGGCCTCGCCATTTCCTGAGCCGCGCGCACATAGGCCTCTCGCGGGGGTATTTTTT
>PFND01000087.1:4510-7259 GCA_002791805.1 Alphaproteobacteria bacterium CG_4_10_14_0_8_um_filter_53_9
GCGGTGAGAATAAGGGTGAACAAAATCACCACATTCACCGAGAATCCGGCAAAGTACATCAAAAGCATCGTCAGAAGAAAACTCCCCGGTACCGTCATCGCCACCAGCGTACTCGTGCGCCAGCCCACCGCCTGCAATACAAAAAGCATCACCAGAACAACCGCAATCAGAACATTATTTTCAAGGTCTCGCACCATATTGCGGATATTTTTGCTCTCATCCCCGCTGTATTGATACGTCACCCCTTCCGGCCAGGCCCGCGCCACACTGGCCACTTCGGCTTTCACACGGTCAACCGTGCTAATCAGGTTCACGCCGCTGCGCTTTTTAATGCGCAGGGTAACAGCCGGTTCTCCGTCCACACGGGCAAGGCTCTGTGCGTCTTTAAACGTAAGGTAAACATTTCCCACATCGCGCAAACGCACGGTGCGTGTCCCGTCAGAGATCAAGGGAAGGTTAAGAACATCCTCACGGGTTTTAAAAAGCCCGGGTACTTTAATGGCATATTTTCCGCCTTGTACTTCAAGGCTTCCCGCCGCCACCAAACGGTTATTGGCCGAGACAACGGAGAGAATCGTCGCAGGCGGCAAGTTAAAGCTCTCAAGCTTGGCCATATCCACTTCCACAAGCAGCATTTCTTCGCGTATCCCGGCAATCGGCACTTCCAGAACACCGCTCACACCTTCCAAACGGTCACGTAAATCTTCGGCAATCACCTTCAAAGCCCGTTCAGAGATATCTCCCTTTAAAATAATATCCAAAATCGGAAACTCTGCCATGTTCACTTCAAAAACACGGGGTTCATCAGCCTCAGTAGGCAAGTCGGCACGGGCATCGTCCACCTTTGCGCGCACATCTGTCAGGGCTTGGTCGGGGTCAAATCCGGCATCAAAGGCCACCACAATATTGGCGCCCCCTTCATAAGCGGTAGAGGTCAGCTCATCCAAACCATCAAGGCTTTTAAGCTCGGTCTCAAGGGGTTTAACAAGCAGATTAACAGCATCCTCAGGGGCAATTCCCTCAAGGGTGACACTCACATACATGGTAGGGATAGGAATATCCGGATTGCTTTCTTTCGGAATATCCCGATACGCCATCAACCCGGCCACCAAAACCAAAATCAAAACCGTGATAAGAACACGGCTTTGCAAAATAATCGTGCGGAGCATAAATCTAGTTTCTCTCTTCAATCGCCGCGCGCCACAGCGCGAGCATTCGGGGCAAAATCACGGCCAGAATCACCGCCACAGGCAAGGCAATCAACATGCCGATAAACCCGCCAAGCACGCCCCCCGCAAGCAACGCAAACATCACCCAAAGGGGGTGAAGCCCCACCTGTCTTCCCACAAGGTAAGGGGTCAAAAGGTAACCTTCCAAAAGCTGACCCACCACAAAAATAACGGCCACAATAAGGTAAGGTTCAAACGAGGAAAGCTGGAACTGAACCGCCGCCATCACCAGCATCATCATGGCACCAATAGTGGCACCCAACATGGGGATAAACGCAAGAACCCCGGTCACAAGGCCAATCATCCAGCCAAGCTCAAGCCCCATAAAGGTAAGCGCAAGGCCGTAATACGCGGCAAGAACAAGGCACACCAGCATCTGGCCACGCAAGTACGCCGCAAGCTTGGTATCAATATCGTGGGCCACATGACGCACCTCGGGCCGCCAGCTTTCAGGCAGAAGATGTTCTGCAGAGCTCATCAAACGGCGCCAGTCAATCAACATGTAAAACGCCACAACAAGAGCAAAAACAAATAACGTCACCACGCCGGCAAAACCCATAAGGCCACCCAGAACACCTTGTCCTACACTCAGGCCCATCGTTGCCGCGCTGCTGCTCAAATCCGTAAGCTTAGAGAGGATGTCTTGCATATCAAAACCTTTCATCATGCTGGTTAAATCGCGTCCCCATACTTGAGTATCCAACCACGGTTGAGCATGCCCTTGCACGCGCACAGCATAGTCAGGCAAGCGCCCCACAAAAGCCTTGATTTGCCCGATCAAAAGCGGAACCCACATGGCCACCAAACCTACAAAGACAACCATAAAAACCAGCAATCCCAGCAACGCACCGGGCACACGGCCCATCTTCATACGCTCGGTCCATCCTGCAAAAGGCTGTAAAATATAGGCCAGCACAAAGCCAATAATAAAGGGGGCCAAGGCTGCCTGAAGGTTTCCTAAAACCCATATCACCACCCCCACAGCCAGCAAAATGGCTATAAGCGCAGGCACCGTCATGCCGGACCAAAAATGTTCAGAGACCGTTTTTTTAGGCACCGTCATCACTCTCGTTCTCGTCACCTGTTTTCACCGTAACGCCGTCAGATAACCCGTTTTGACCGCGCACCACCAGCTTGCGCACACCCTCTCCAAGGCCACCAAGCCACACACCGGAAGGCGTATCCGCAAGCACCGTCACAGGGCGTTTCGCCACGATAGATCCGGCCTCACTCTCCGTAACCTCCGCCACCGCCACACGGCCCGCATCATCCAAAACCAAAGTGGAGTGAGAGACATAAACAGCCTGAACCGGGGCTAAGCTTACCTCCATCGTGGCGCTCATACCGGTAGGCAAATCACGGGCGTGGTCAGCACTCACAATGGCTTCCACGCGGTAGGTGCGCGTCGCTTCATCCGCATCCGTGGCCACAAAACGTATGGTGGCCGCTACAGGGTCACCGGAAAGGGGGCGTACCAGAACCTCCATACCTTCGGCAATCTCGGCACGCTGTTCCTGGCT
>PFND01000006.1 GCA_002791805.1 Alphaproteobacteria bacterium CG_4_10_14_0_8_um_filter_53_9
ATATCTGGTTGATCAAGGATTCCGTGTGTTTATGATGAGCTGGAAAAACCCTGATGAAACCTACCGCGATGTTGGTTTCGAGGACTATATGCAAGAAGGCTTGCTGGCTGCGATGGGTGTGGTGCAGAGCATTTGCGATGTGAAAAAAATCAACCTTGCCGGCTATTGCATTGGTGGCACGTTGATGGCGCATACTCTTGCCTACCTTGCTGCGGCCAAAAAAGATATTGTGCAAAGCGCTACCTTTATGACCACCATGACCGACTACACCAATACGGGTGATTTGGGCGTGTTTATTGATGAGGAACAGCTTGCCAAGCTGGATGCAAAAATGTCCGAAAAAGGCTACCTTGATGGTGCGGAGATGGCGGGAACGTTCAGCGCTCTGCGCAGTGCCGACCTTTACTGGGGATTTGTGGTGAACCAATATATGCTTGGTGAAAAACCCAGCGCCTTTGATATTCTCTTCTGGAATGCCAACGCCACCCGCATGCCCTTTAAGATGCACAGCTGGTACCTGCGTGAGCTTTACCTGAACAACAGTTTTGCCAAAGGCAATGTCACCATGCTTGGTGAAAAGCTGGATATGGGCAAAATTGCCGCCCCCATTTACATGGTGGGTGCCCAGAGCGACCACATTACGCCATGGCAGAGCTGCTACCAAGGGCTTGCCAAAATGGGAAGCACCAGCAAACGTTTTGCCCTGACCAAAGCCGGCCACGTGGCAGGTGTGTGCAACCCCCCTACCCCCGAAGGCAAGCCTGTGAAGCGTAGCTTTATGGTAGCGGATGCCAAGGCACCCTTAGGTGAAGCATGGAGCGCCACGGCCGAAACCAAGCCCGACAGCTGGTGGCCTGATTGGAAGGCATGGCTTGCGGACCAAAGCGGTAAAGATATAGCCGCACCCAAGAGCCAAGGTGGTAACGGGTACAAGATACTTGGCGCTGCGCCTGGAACTTATGTGAAGGAGTAGGCTAAACTGAAAAAAAGGAGGCAAAAACCTCCTTTTTTTTATAGCAACCCGAGGAACCGGAGGCAGGTGGCTGTTTCTTCTATGCTTCCCATTTTACCAAGGGCTTTGGGCGTGTTGAGATCATCTTTCAAAGCATCTAAAAAGCCCTGTGGCATAGGTGCAGGGTTGGTGACCGCGAGAGCTTTGGGGAGCAGCTTTTTAAGCCTGTTTTCTGCGGCAATTAGCGCTTCATCTGAATAATCCACCGGTTTGCGGTAATGGGTTTGAAGGAGCCAGAGGCGGATGGCTTCCGGGCTGTATTTTTCCAGCGCATCTTTAATGGTCGTAAAATTACCCATAGATTTACCCATACGCTTGCCGCCCACAGTGATGAAAGCGTTGTGCAGCCACACATTTGCATGAATGTGTCCGTGGCAGGCCACGGATTGCGCGATTTCATTCTCGTGGTGAGGAAACTGTAAATCTTCCCCGCCGCCGTGGAGATCGAACTTATCGCCAAGCAACTGCTCGGACATCACCGAGCATTCTATATGCCAGCCGGGACGGCCTGCTCCCCAAGGGGTTTTCCATTGAGGTTCTCCCGGTTTGGCGAGTTTCCAGAGGGCGAAATCTCCGCTATTGCGTTTGGCGGTGTTTGCCTCCACGCGGGCACCTGCGACGAGATCTTCCAGCTTGTTACCCGAGAGCTTGCCGTATTGATAGCCATCATTTCCATCTATTTGAGTAATATCCAGATAGATGCCATCGCCCGGAATTTCGTAAGCGCTACCTTTTTTGAGCAACTTTTCTATAAAGGTGATAATGCCCTCCATCACTTGAGTTTCACTCACGCGGGGCTCATACGTGGGGGGAAGGCAGCCTAGAGCGGCGGCATCATCATGATAAGAGTGAATAAAACGCTCGGCCAAGGTGGCGGGGTCTTCCCCCAGCTCGTTAGCGCGGGCGATGATTTTATCGTCGATATCTGTAAAATTGCGGGCATATTTGACGGCGCTTTCTCCATAGGTGTGGCGGAGGAGGCGGAAGAGCACATCAAATACCACCATGGGGCGCGCGTTGCCAAGATGGGGATCATCATACGGGGTGACTCCGCAGACGTAGAGGCGGATGTTTTGGGGATCTAACGGAGTGAACTCTTCTTTGGTTCGGGTGAGGGTGTTGTAGAGTTTCATGAGTTTTCAGCTTTAAGTATTAAGTTTTAAGATACACGCAGGAGTGCCTGAGAGGCAAAGGAGACTAACAACAACAGCAGAATCTATAATTCATTGAGTTACTTTGAAACATATGGGCTATTTTGCAAGAAAAATCTGAGCGGGGCACTTTGATTTTTAGTCACCCCTATTCTTTCACCTTTTGTTACAGGCATGTTTTGCTTTGTATCTTCTACATATAGCCGAGATTTTGCCTCGCATACCGAGAAGCCGTTATATGCTTTCGTAATCCCCATGGCTTTACAGAGTTTGCTGGGACCATTGCAGAGCTTTGTTTCATCTGTCTGGCCTATGTTTTCTTGCATGATTTCTACACCTGCAAGCGGTTGCAGGGCACGAATAAGAACAGAGCTGGGGACACCTTTTTTCTCTGTCACAATGTCCATACCTACATAAGCACGCATGGGATGGATATAAAGTGTTCCTGCATCGTCAAACAACGCCCTGTTCGCGTTTGTTTGACCTCGCGCGTTATGGGCAGCGGCATCTCTCTCGGCAAGATAAGCTTCTGTCTCGACAATCAGTCCTTCCAGAATCGTTCCATCTAATAACTGGTGATGAAGCTTTTTCCCAATAAGTTCCTTCGCAACCACTTCCGGTGGCCTTTCAAAGAAACTCTTTTCTAATCTCATTTTAAGATATTGAGTGCCGATTGGAGCCGTTTTACGGACTCTTCTTTTCCGAGGAGGAGGATGCTCTCTGTTACCGGGAGGCTTTGGGCACTGCCGCTGATGGCAAGGAAGAGCGGGGCTGTGACGAGACGTGGTTTGAGGCCAAGCGTCTCGCCGCCTTCTTTCAGCTTTTCGAACAGATTCTCCGGTGTTTCGGGAGTGAGATTCTGCACCACATCTACGGCCATGCGGAGGATGGCTTGTGTGGTGGCCGCGTCTGTTTTGAGCGAGGAGAAAGTCTCTTGGGTGAAGCTAAGGTTTGCGCCTGTTTGCATGAAGGCCACCAGCGGCCATAGATCCGCAAACTTTACGATGCGAGACTGGGCGAGCAGGAGCGCTGCTTTGGGGATATCGCCTTCTAACCACTCGGCGGCGCGGGCGAGATAATCTTCCTCTGTCAGTTTTTCCCGCAGCCAGCGGCCGTTGAGCCAATCCAGCTTTTGAATATCGAACACGGAGCCCGCTTTGCTGACGGCAGCAAAATCGTACTTATCTGTAAACTCGTCTACGGTCATCAGCTCTTCATCGCCTTCGTTCAGCTTTACAAAGGGCAGGCCGAGGTAGTTGAGCATGGCCTCCGGAAGGTAGCCTTGGGCTTTAAACCACAGAATGGACGTGGGATTTTTACGTTTGGAGAGTTTGGTTCTATCCGGATTGCGGAGCACGGGAAGGTGCGTAAACTGGGGAGCTTGCCAGCCAAAATGCTCATATAACTTGATGTGTTTGGGCGTGCTGGGGACCCACTCTTCTCCCCGTATCACATGCGTGATACCCATGGCGGTATCATCCACCACGTTGGCCAAATGATATGTAGGCATGCCGTCTGACTTCATCAGCACCTGCATATCCACATCCTCCCATGGAGTGGTAATGGTGCCGTAAATGCCATCTTCAAACGTGCAGGTGCCCTCCTTAGGAATACGCATGCGGACAACGTGGGGGATGCCCGCGGCTTCTTTTTCGGCCACCATCTCGGGCGTCAGGTGCAGGCACGCACCATCGTACTTGGGGCTAATGCCTTGTTTACGCTGGGTGGCGCGCATGAGATCCAGCCGCTCTGGCGTGCAGAAACATTTGAAGGCCGCATTTTTATCAAGCAGCACCTGCAGGGCTTCATCATACTTTTCACGACGCTCTGACTGGCGGTAGGGCACATAGGGGCCGCCGACGTCCGGGCCCTCTGACCATGTGAGGCCGAGCCAGTGAAGGCTATCAAAAATGGCTATTTCACTTTCAGGAGTGCTCCGCGCTTGATCTGTATCTTCAATACGAAGAATGAACTCTCCCCCATGACGTTTGGCAAACGCAATGTTGACCAATGCTGTATAGGCGGTGCCGATGTGGGGATCTCCTGTTGGGGAGGGAGCAATGCGAAGGCGAGGTTTTGTCATATTATTTACACTTACGATTTTTTCGTTTTTGCGAGCTTTTTAGCTGGCGACTTTTTGGCTTTTGCCGAGGCCTTTTTTACCGTTTTTTCAGCTTTATCTTTTACAGATTTTTTGGGAGAGCCTGAGGAAATTTCTTCTCCTTGAGGGGCCGCAGCAAGACGCCCGTGACAAAGCTTGAACCGTACCCCACTGCCGCAAGGACAGGGTGCATTGCGGGGGATGCGGTCATCCAGCGGATTAAGTTCATCCCAGCTTTTAAGACCAAACATAGATGGTGTTGGCATGGATGGTGCGGTTTGAGGCGCTGCTTTTACCTGAGGAGGTGGTGCTGCATTTTCTGCTGCGGGATCCACAATTTGCTCCTCTTTAACCTTCTGGACACGGGAGAGCATGCTTACCGTTTCCAACTTGATGTTGGCAAGAAGATCTTCAAACAAAAGATAAGACTCTTTCGCGAACTCGTTAATGGGGTCTTTTTGCGCGTAACCCCGCCAGTTTATCCCTTTACGCAAATAATCCAGACTTTGGAGATGCTGGCGCCAATGATTATCCAGAGCCTGAAGCAGAACCATGCGGAAGATGGCTTGTTTTTGAGGTGCATCGAAGTTGGAAAGGGTGTGCGACCAGGCTTTTTCAGTCAGCTCTTTCGCTTTTTGTTGAATGTTATCCGCGTCATCTGCTTCTTTCATCCATGCCACGACATCTGCATCTACATTGAAGACTTTGGCGAGATCTTCTTTGAGTGTTTCAAGCTGCCATTGCTCTGGCAGGGAGCCTGCAGGCATGGCGGCCCGGAGCATATCCTCCAACAAATCTTCTCTGAATGCGTCGATCGTTTCTGTCAGATCTTCTCCGTGCAAAATCTCGTGCCGCTGATCGTAAATGACTTTCCGCTGTTCATTCAACACATCATCAAACTTAAGCACATGTTTACGCATATCAAAATGCAGCGCTTCAATCTTCCGCTGGGCGGTGGCGATGGATTTTGAAATCATCCCGTGCTGAATCGCCTCGTTTTCCGGCATGTTCATGCGGGTCATCAGGCTACCCAGATTGGGCGCAAAACGCTTGATCAGATCATCATCCAGACTGAGATAGAACACACTGCTCCCTGCGTCTCCCTGACGGCCTGAGCGGCCGCGCAGCTGATTATCAATCCGGCGGGATTCATGGCGCTCTGTCCCCAACACGCGCAGCCCCCCTGCGGCCATAACTTCTTCGTGCTCTTTTCTCCAGCTTTCGGTGACAGCTTTTATCTCTTTTTCATCTGTTACGCCTTCTAACAACAAATCGAGGTTGCCGCCGAGCTTAATATCTGTTCCCCGTCCTGCCATGTTGGTGGCAATGGTGACGGCGCCTTTACGGCCGGCCTGAGAGATGATCTCCGCTTCTTTCTCATGATGGCGGGCATTGAGGACATTATGGGCAATGCCATTACTTTTAAGGTGCGCTGAGAGCTCCTCAGAGCTTTCTATGCTGACGGTACCTACCAGGATAGGCTGACCTTTGGCATGAGCCTCTTGAATATCCTGCGCGATGGCCGCGAACTTGCCTTTTTGATTAAGATAAATTTTATCTGCTTCATCTACCCGTGCCACGCTGACGTTGGTGGGAATTGTAATGACGGAAAGACCATAAATGCTCTCAAACTCCTCGGCCTCGGTGGCGGCGGTACCTGTCATCCCCGCGAGTTTATTGTACAAGCGGAAATAATTTTGGAAGGTAATGCTTGCCAGTGTTTGATTCTCTTGCTTGATCGGCACGCCCTCTTTGGCTTCTATTGCCTGATGCAAGCCTTCTGATAGCCTGCGGCCCGGCATCATCCGGCCTGTAAACTCGTCAATCAGGACAATTTCTTCTACGCCCTCTTCGTTGGGCTTGATGATATACTCCACATCTCTCTTAAACAGGGTATGCGCCCGCAAGGCCTGGCCGACGTGATGCACAAGGGCTATGTTATGCACATCGTACAAATTTCCGTCTTCCGGCATCAGATCATGTTCGCGCAGGAAGGCTTCGGCCTTATCTGTCCCCAATTCTGTTAAGTTGGCGCTTTTTTGCTTGATATCCAGTTCGTAATCTTCACCCTCTATAAAGCTGGGGATAAGCTGATTGATGGCGACATACAGGTTCGTCAAATCATCTGTAGGACCCGAAATAATAAGTGGGGTACGGGCTTCATCAATAAGAATGCTATCCACTTCATCGACCACGGCGAAGTGGAGCGGACGCTGCACAAGTGTGTGGGCACTTAGAGCCATATGATCTCTCAAATAATCAAACCCAAGCTCGTTATTTGTGGCGTAGGTAATATCGGCCTCGTAGGCGGCCTTGCGTTCCATAGGATTTTGTCCGTGAACAATAGAGGCGGT
>PFND01000066.1:0-956 GCA_002791805.1 Alphaproteobacteria bacterium CG_4_10_14_0_8_um_filter_53_9
AGGTTTCTCAAGAAGAATTAGATGCTCTTCTGGGTGGGCAGCAACAGATGGAACCAATGCAACCTGTTGAAACAACAAAGCCGGTTAAGGATTTGTCAGGGGAAGAAAAGAAGGTATTATCGACCGTCCTTGCTCCGGCTATGCAGGCTGCGATTACATCCCTTTCTACTATCTTAAATAAACAGGTTGATATTTCTGCCCCAGAGGTAGAAACTGTAACCCCGGATAAGGTGGCTTTTGATATCCCTGGCTCAGCTATTGCCGTAGAGGTGGAATATTCCGGAGGGATTAAGGGGCATACATATCTTATCTTCTTAAAAGAGCAGGGAACACTTATTGCTGATATTATGATGGGTGGAGATGGGACGGCACCTCCAAAGGATATAAATGATCTTTATCTCGGTGCCCTTGGTGAGGCATTGGGACAAATGATAGATTCTTCAGCAGCGTCCATATCCCATACCTTAGGGAAAACAGTAAGTGCTTCGCAACCAAAAATAAAGATTGTAAATTTTGTTTCAGAACAGGTAGATCTCCCTATTCTGAAACACCAAAAAATAGTTAAGGTTAAATATAATTTGAAATTAGGGGATCTATCAAGTGGCAATTTAATCCAATTAATGCCTGTAGATATTGCAAAACCTATTATTGATAGTATCTTGGGTGAAAAAAAGGCTGGGGGTGAAACGATGAACACAGAGATATCTCCGACTTTTGTCTCAGGGGTAAGCCCTGTTCAATTTGCTTCATTGAAATCAACAGGAGGACCAGCTATTCCAGGGAATATAAAACTTATCATGGATGTTCCCATGGATGTTACGGTAGAGCTTGGTCGCAAAAAGATGAATGTCAGGGAAATATTAGACCTTGGCGTTGGTTCAATTGTTGAATTAGACAGAATGACTGGTGAATCAGTAGATATTCTTGCTAATGGTAAATTAGTAGCCAAGGGTGGG
>PFND01000066.1:1043-1744 GCA_002791805.1 Alphaproteobacteria bacterium CG_4_10_14_0_8_um_filter_53_9
ATTCACGCGGATTTTCATCCTTATTTCAGGAATGGCAATCCACAGAAGAAGCCAAAAATAATAAACGTACTTTTCAGGAAACTATTGTTTTTCCATACCCGAAAGAAAATATTGTGATAGAAATATTTAAGCGTAATCGGCGTAATGAGTTTGAATTATTATTTAATAAGGAAATTGATCCTAAAAATATATATATATCGAAAGAGAAGAAATTAGTTTTTGAAACCGAGAAATTGATAAATAGAACTGCTTCAAATACTGCACTTGATATAGTTTTAATCCCTGAAGGATATACTGAAAATGAGATGGATGAATTTAGGGAAAAAAGTTGGGAACTTGCTGAATATTTGCTTGATATAGATCCATTCAAAAAGTTTAAAGACAAAATAAATTTTTGGTTAATAATTTCTCCATCACAAGAGTCGGGTTGTGATATACCGGGTGAAAATATTTGGAAAAACACTTTGGTGAATTCAACTTTTTATACTTTTGGATCGGAAAGATATTTAATGACAACCGACATGTGGACTGTTCGTGATGTTGCTGCAAATGTTCCTTACGATCAGATATTTATATTGACAAATACTGATAAATACGGCGGTGGCGGAATTTATAATTATTACTCAATTACTTCTGCCAACAACAAATTAGCGGATAAAGTTTTTGTTCATGAATTTGGACACGGATTTGTTGGGCTGGCT
>PFND01000066.1:1770-6986 GCA_002791805.1 Alphaproteobacteria bacterium CG_4_10_14_0_8_um_filter_53_9
GACTCTGACTTCTGCCGAAGAGATGGGGCCCTCTTCTGATTCGGCAGAGCGCCCTATGACCATCCCGAGTGGAGGATGGGGTGACAATGAGCCTGTGGTGGTGGATCTTGACCAATTGCCGAAGCGTCCTGGTCAGGATGCTTTCAGTGGAGGTGTTATCAGCTGAGGTGACGGCTTGACACCGCAAACTCCGCCCCTGTGCTTTTGGCACGGGGGCGGGTTTTTTTGTGGGATTTGTGCATAGAAGAGCGGTTTTTGTGGGGGATTAAGCTGGATTTTAAGGAAGATTTAGGATTAAATGAAAGAATGGTACGACAATATGAATTGATTGAGCAGGTTCGGAAATATAACCCCAAGGCGGATGTGGGGCTGCTTAACCGCGCGTATGTGTACTCTATGAAGGCCCATGGCGACCAGCGCCGGGCCAGTGGTGAGGCTTACCTTATTCACCCCTTGGCGGTGGCCGAAATTCTGGCGGATATGCGCCTTGATGAAGCAAGCCTTGCGGCGGGACTTTTGCATGATACTTTAGAAGATACTTTAGCATCTTACGATGAGTTGTTGAAATTATTTGGTAAAGAGGTTGCTGATTTATGCGAAGGGGTGACCAAGCTTTCTAAAATATCCTTTGAAGACAAATCTGTTGAGCAGGCTGAAAACTTCCGCAAGCTCCTTTTGGCGATGAGCCAGGATATCCGGGTTTTGCTTATCAAGCTGGCTGACCGTTTGCATAATATGCGGACGATTGAGGCCAAAAAGCCAGAAAGCCAGAAAAAAACCGCCAAAGAAACCATGGAGATTTATGCGCCACTCGCCGACCGTATCGGTTTACATGCCCTGAAAGCCGAACTGGAAGACCGCGCCTTTAAGGTTTTAGAACCTGAAGAGCACGCCAACCTGAGTGCTAAAATGGAAGAGTGGCGCACGCAAGACAACCTTGTGGGCAGAGTTGTGGGCGTTTTAAAAGACGAGTTTAAAAAAGCCGGCATTAAGGCTGAGGTGAATGGGCGAGAAAAGGCTTTTTACAGCATCTATTCTAAAATGGTGAGGAAGAGCCTTGCCTTTGACCAGTTGACCGACATTGTTGCCTACCGTGTGATGGTGGACAGCAAGCGGGATTGTTATGAGGTTTTAGGGCTTCTCCATGACCGCTTTAAAGCTATACCCGGGCGGTTTAAAGATTATATTTCTGCCCCTAAACCCAATGGTTACCAAAGTTTGCACACGAGTGTTGTGGGCCCGTTTGGCAACCGTATGGAAGTGCAGATACGCACAGGGGAAATGCATGATGTGGCGGAGAACGGGGTGGCGGCGCACTGGCTTTACAAGCCCGCCAAAGGTGGCGAGGCCGAACAAAGCAAAGCCAGCCCCTACCGTTGGTTGCGCGGCATGCTGGAGCAAATGCAAGGGGTGGATGACCCTAAAGAGTTTTATGAAAATGCGAAGATGGAGTTGTTCTCTGACAATGTCTATGCCTTTACGCCCAAGGGAGATTTGATTGCTCTGCCCCGCGGGGCGACGGTGTTGGATTTTGCCTTTGCCGTGCACTCTAATGTGGGGATGCGCACGGTATCTGCCAAGATTAATGGGGCTGTGGTGCCGTTACGGCGTCAGGTAGATAATGGTGACATGGTGGAGATTGTCACCTCATCCAACCAGACACCTAACCCTGGATGGCGCGAGATTGTGGTGAGCAACCGTGCCAAAAGTGCGATCAACCGTTATTTGCGCACCCAAGAGCGCGATGAGCAGGTGCGTTTGGGGAGAGAAATTCTCGACAAGGCATCCCGACGTGATGGATGGCATTGGGATGTGAAGCAAGTTGCCCATGTGGCCCCTAAATTGCCTGTTCAGAACATTAAAGATGCTGACGATGTTTTTGCTGCGCTGGGGCAGGGGAGGCTCTTCCCCCGCCAGATTTTTGATGTGCTTTACCCCCAAGACAAAACCCTGCCTTTGGATGAGACGATTGACATTAAAGCGCCTAAAAATAAAAAGAAAAAAGGAGAAGAAAGCCAGAACCTTTCTGGTGACGAAGCGGTGGGCCTTGAAGGTATTATGGGCGGTATGGCGGTTCACTTTGCGAAATGTTGCTCTCCGCTACCCGGTGAAGACGTGGTGGGGATTATCTCTACCGGGCGAGGTATTAGCGTGCACATGAAAACATGCAAAAACCTGGAACAGTTTGCTGACCAGCCTGACCGTTGGTTGCCTGTTAAATGGAGCAAAACTGCGTTGGAAGGCGAGGCGAGGGCGTTTGTGTGTCGTTTAAGATTTCACCTTGCGAATGACCCCGGCGCGCTTGCCAGTGTGGCCAGCACCGTGGCCAACCTTGATGCCAATATTGTTGAGATTTTTACGGAACACCGAGGTGTGGACAGCACCACCGTGCGCTGCGAAATTGAAATACGCACCAAAGACCACCTGAACCGCCTGATTACGAACCTGACGGCGTTAAAACAAGTTTTGCGCGTTGAAAAAATTTATGCCTGGAATTAAACAAATCTCTTTTTTCCTTTAGGAGACCGCTAAAATATTATTGGTGCTTCCGCTGGTGTTTGCACGGCCTTTACGATAAACATGAGGCTATGGAAAAATGGCTTAAGGTTTCATCAAGGCGGCGGCGTGGGCGCCATGTGAAGTTGCGGCGGGACCGTTGGCAACATTGGCAGGAGCTTTTGTGGCCAAGCATGGGACTAAAAGCTTTTGGCCGCTGGCTTTTGCTTAAATTTTTGAGGCTGGTGGATCATCCGCATAGTGTGGCGCTTGGATTTTCTTTTGGTGTTTTGATTAGCTTCACCCCGTGGGTGGGGCTTCATTTGGCGCTTGCGTGGGGACTGTGCTGGCTTTTTGGTGGCGGCTATTTGGCCGCCTGGTTGGGCACATGGATGGGGAACCCATGGACATTTCCGTTCATGTGGTGGGGAAGCCTTCATTTGGGGCGCATGCTTATGCATGTGAGTGTCGATAACCATGAGAATGTTATGGCAGGCATGACGCTTACCCGACTTTTTTACGACTTTGACAAGATTTTTTATGATGTGTTGCTACCGATGACGGTAGGAGGATTGATTCTTGGGGCTGTAGCCGCTTTGTTAAGCTACTGGCCTGTACGGATGGCGATGGCGCGGTATCAGAAAAACAAAAAGCGCCGGCTTTTGGCACGGAAGCTTGAGCGTCAGATGAAAGAGAAAGATTGAGCGTGCTTATGAATGCCAGTGCTTTAGGTGTGGATGTGTGCAGTATTGCCCGTGTTGAAGAGGCTTTGCGTGAGCATGGAGAGCGCTTTGTGGCCCGCGTGGTGGCGAACGATGCTGACCGTGAGCGGACAGGGGGATGGGACGCGGGACGACTTGCGCGTCGGTGGGCGTTGAAAGAAGCGGTGGCCAAGGCTTGTGGTACGGGCATTGGTGAGGCTGTGGGGTTTGCGGATATTGTGGTTTCTCATGATGATATGGGAGCCCCTTGTGTGCGTGTGGCGGGGTATGGAGATTTTCTGGTGAGTGTAAGTGATGACGCAGGTGTTGCGGTGGCCATGGTGATGCGTATGGCAGAAAGGGCTGACCATGGTAACGCCTAAACAGGCAAGCCGTGTGGACGTGCGCATTTGTTATGCTCACCCTGAGACAGGCGAGCTTTGGGAAAAACGTGTGATGGCGCCTGGCCACCAGAATGTGGCGTGGGCGGTGAATGCAAGTGGGATGGCCGGGGTTTTTGCCGCGTGGCGAGAGGAATGTGTGCTCTCTTCTCAAGGGCGGCGTGTGAAGGGAGAGGCTCCGCTTGAGGACGGTATGCTCATTTTTGTGGGGGTGAAGGCGGATAAGGCCATGGTGGCCGAATTTAGAGAGCATTTGCGAGGATAAGGCTTGTCGCCCCGTGCGTTAGCCGTTAGGTGTAAAGTAATAAAGAAAGATGAAAAACGTGAATGGGAAAAGTGAAGGTACGATGATGTGGCTGTGGCGGCAGGGTAAAACTTTTGCAATTGCTGCATTTTTGGCTTTCTTTTGTATTCGTGGTTTTATTTTTGAACCTTTCCGCATACCGAGCCGCAGTATGGAACCGACGTTGCTTGTGGGAGACTTTCTGTTTGTGAGTAAATTTGCTTATGGTAACCGTTTGCCTTTGACCGATTGGTTCTTTTGGGAAACGGAACCGAAACGCGGCGATATCATGGTGTTTAAAAAGACTGGAAGTGATTTGCCCGGGAGCTTTTTTGGCCTTGGTAAAACCCTGTTTATTAAACGTTTGATTGGCGTGCCGGGTGACCGGATTGCGTTTAAAGGCAATCATCTCTGGATTAATGGTGAGCGCGTGGTGTGGAAGGATGATGAGCGTGTGAGAGACACCAAACGTGTTATCAACGGCTTTGAAGTGCCCGTAGAAGGTATGGTACGTACTGAAATTTTAGGTGACACCCAACATGATGTTCAGACTTTGCCCGGAAGCCCTGAGATTGAAGTGGCTGAACAAGTTGTGCCCGACGGCATGTACGTGATGATGGGGGATAACCGGGACAACAGCCGCGACAGCCGCTACTGGGAATGGCCGAACTGGGGCTTTGTACCCAAGAAAGACATTATGGGGCGTGCGGAGTTTATCTGGTGGAGTTGGGATGAAAACTGGATGCCCCGCTTTGGGCGTTTGGGTAATGGCTTGCGTGCCCAGCCTGCAGGCCTTGATGAATAGATAGGGATGCGAGACTTGGCAGATTTTTCTCGGTTGGCGACGATTTTAGCTGTGGGGGCCCCTGTGGTGCCCTTGCTTTGGGAGCGCGCGCTGACCCACCGAAGTGTGGAAGGTACGGAAAGTTACGAACGGTTTGAGTTTTTGGGTGACCGCGTGTTGGCGTTGGTGATTGCAGAATGGTTGCTGGAGCGTTTTCCTGATGCGGTGGAAGGTGAGCTTGCTCGCAGGCTGGCGGCCCTTGCCCGTGAAGACAGCCTTGCCGAGGTTGCCGCTGCCTGGAAACTTGCTGATTTTTTGATTGTGGGAGAGAGCTTGCGTGCTGATGGTGGGATGAAAACCTCTGTTTTGGCGGATGCAGTTGAGTCTCTTCTTGCGGTTATCTGGCGTGAACAGGGATACGATACGGTACGTGCGCTTATCCGCCGCAGTTGGGGTGAGCTTATTGAGCGTGTGGGCGATAAAGACCCTAAAACGGCGCTTCAGGAAGCGGTGCAGGCTGTGGGGAGTTCTCTCCCGCGTTATATGGTTGT
>PFND01000047.1 GCA_002791805.1 Alphaproteobacteria bacterium CG_4_10_14_0_8_um_filter_53_9
CCACCCCATTATCAGCATACATAACCACATCATGCCTTTAGCTTCTCATACACAAAGACCTATGGCCAAGAGAACAGCACCTTTAACCCCCACCCCCTGTTGCCAAGGGGCATGGTGAAGGGTAGTGTGCGGCCTGTTATGACAGACATCACCACAGATATTGCCATTATTGGCGCGGGGCCCGCGGGGCTTTTTATGGTCTTTGAGGCGGGATTTCTCGGCTATTCTTCCACCGTGATTGATGCGTTACCACAGGCGGGAGGCCAGCTTTCTGCCCTTTACCCTGACAAACCTATTTACGATATTCCCGGTTATCCTAAAATTTTAGCGGGAGACCTTGTGGCGAAGCTCCAGGGACAGGCCGCCCCTTACAAGCCGACCTATGTGCTTGGCGAACCTGTGCTGACGCTGACGGGTGTGGCCGGCGACCTTACCCTGAAAACCGAAAACCACACCATACAGGCAAAGGCGGTTGTGATTGCCGGTGGCGGTGGCATGTTCACCCCCCGCAAACCTGTGGGACTGGACAACCTTGAGAATTTTGAAGACGCCGGCAGCGTGCTTTATGCCATTACCCACAAAGAAGCCTTGCGCGGACATACCGTGGTGCTGGCCGGTGGTGGCGACAGCGCCGTGGACTGGGCGGTGGAGCTTGCAGGCATTGCCGCCCACGTGCATGTGGTGCACCGCCGCGCCGATTTTAGAGCCGCCCCCGAAACGGTGCGACAAATGATGGCGCTTGTGGACACGGGAAAAATCACCCTTCATACGCCGGCTCAACTGAAAGCTTTGCACGGTGATGACGGTGCGCTTGCCTCCCTCACCCTTGCGGATGTGGATGGTGCCGAGACGGAGATTGTGGCCAGCAAGCTGATTTGCTGCTTTGGCATTGCCCCCCAAAAAGGCCCCTTTGCCGCATGGGGCGTTACGGAAGAAAAAGGCAAGCTTCCTGTGGATCCTTCTACCATGATGACCAATGTGCCGGGGATTTTGGCTATTGGAGATATTGCCGATTATGGCCACAAGCTTCATCTTATTCTCCAAGGCTTTGCCGAAGCGGCGGTGGCGGCCAAGACCCTTCAAGCCCTTATTGACCCTGATAAAAAGTTTAAAGTTCAATACTCTACCAGCAAAGGGGTACCTGAGGTTTAGGTGGTAAAGATGCGACAGGGTAACGAAGAGGCTTGAGTTGAGGGGATTGTTTTTAGGGGCTTTTGGCCCCATTTTGTTTGTATGATTTACCGATTGCTGGCTTTTGTGTTGATGGTGCCCTTGGGCTTTGCTCAGGCAACCCCCACGGATGGCCAGCTGGCGACCAGCCTTGCCCAACAGCTTGTGTGCGACACGCATAATGTTATCAGCGGCAACCTTGGCCTGATGATGGGCTTTTTGGTGGCATGCTGGGGCCTTTACCTGATGATTGTCAAAAACAGCATGAAAAGTGGCCTGATGTTTTTGATTTTTGGGGCTTTACTGACGGCGCTACCGGGGATTGTCCTCTCCTTTTTTGATGGTCTGGGCCTGGCGCTGGGCGGGATGACGGAGGTTCATAGCATTACCCGGCCGGGTTGTTTGTAGTCTTCCCCCTTCTGGGGATTGTTTTTTCTTTTTTTGTGAGGAAAATCTGCTAGCATGATACGTGATGAGCGAACCGAAACCCCAGCAGATTGTTTTTGACTCCAACACCTTGCTGCAAGACCTTTGCGGCCGGCACGATGGACACCTTCAACTGATTGAAGACCGCCTCGGTGTTCAGCTTGTGGCGCGCGGTAACCAGGTGAGCATTTTCGGCCCCCCTGAACAGGCGGATAAAGCGATCAAAGTTTTAGAAGACCTTTACGAATTTTTAGAAAAAGGTGTGGCGCTCTCACCCTCTCAGGTTGAGGCTACCCTTAGAATTAACGACAGCCTGCTTGACCCCACCGCCCGTGCAACCGACATGTTGACCGGCGGTACGACGATTGTGACGCCGCAGGCCAAGGTGATGCCGCGGAGCAAGGCTCAGGAAAAATATGTTCGGTGCCTTAAAAAATCCAGCCTTGTGTTTGGGGCAGGCCCGGCGGGTACGGGAAAAACATTTCTGGCGGCTGCCGCCGCGGTGGAACTGCTGACACAGCGGAAAGTGAGCAAGCTTGTTCTGACGCGCCCTGTGGTGGAGGCAGGCGAGCGGCTCGGCTTTTTGCCCGGCACCTTTGAAGAAAAAATTGACCCCTATTTGCGGCCGCTTTTTGATGCGCTGGATGATACGCTGGGGCGCGAACGCTGGACCAAAATGCGCGAAACCGGTGTGATTGAGATTGCCCCGCTTGCTTATATGCGGGGACGGACGCTGCATGACTCGGTATTGCTGTTGGATGAAGCCCAGAACACGACGCCGGTGCAGATGAAAATGTTCCTCACACGCCTTGGCGAAAACAGCCGCATGTTTGTAAGCGGTGACCCCACCCAGTGCGATTTGCCGCCGCGCATGCGCAACGGTTTGGTGGATGCGCTGAGTGCGCTGGAAGGGGTGCGCGAGATTGATGTTGTGAGATTTGAAGACAGCGACGTGGTGCGCCACCCGCTTGTGAGCACCATTGTAAGCGCCTACGCACAAAGAGACCGGCAGTTGCAGATGAAGCTCGACGAGTAGCTTCTTTATTTTTATCACCCCCCAACAAGGAAGATTTTACGGTGGATTTAAGTTTTTTACCTGAGGCGCTCACCCTTAATCTGTTTATCCTTTTCTCTCTGATTTTATTGGCGGGACTGGCGGCCGGGGGTATTGCCCACCGCACGCCTTTTGTGCCCAGCATTACTGCCTATATGCTGGTGGGGATGGCGATTGGCCCCGGCGGGCTTGGACTGCTGAACTATGACATGATGGCCAGCGCCCGCATTTTTATTGATATTGCCCTGGCCCTTATTATGCTGGATTTGGGACGCCACCTTGTGGTGAGCTGGATACGCAAGCACCCCTCTCTCCTTAAAGCGAGCGCGCTGGAAGTTGTTTTAACCCTTGCCCTTGTGACGGGCGGCCTTGTGGCCACGGGCATGCCTGCGGTGCCCAGCCTTGTGGTGGCCGCGATTGTGCTGGCCGCCAGCCCTGCCATTTTGCTGCTGGTTGTGCGGGAATTTAAAGTAAAAGGCCCCGTGACCGACTATGCGACGGTGCTTGTGGGGCTTAACAACTTTGCCTCTGTTTTAGTGTTTGCGGTGGCTATGGTGTTTATGTACGGGACGGGTGAAGCCAGCAGCTGGGTGACGGGTGTTCTTCACCCGCTTTACCTTGTGGCGGCGGGCGTGGGGATTGCCATTGTGTGCCTGGGTGTGGCCGAGGCGGTTAACCTTTTTGGGACGGAAGGCCGTACTGCCCGCTTTAGCCTTTTGATTGCTATTTTGATGCTGGCGGTGGGCCTGAGCTATATGGCGGGTGTTCCGCCCATGTTGACGGCGTTGTTTATGGGCTTTATCTCGGCCAACCTTAAACACGAGACGCCTCTTTCTGAAGAGCCCCTTGGGAAAGAAAGCACCCTGTTTTTTATCATCCTGTTTGTGCTGGCGGGCGCCAAAATGCAGCTTATGGCGCTGGCGACCGTTCTGCCTTTGGTTCTGTTGGTGGTGGTGCTGCGTCAGGTGGCCAAACACGCCGCAATTCTGGCGTTCACCCGTAAGGAGTTTGACCTGAAACAGCAGGTTGCCCTCGGGTTTTGTATGTTGCCTATGGCCGGGATGGCGGTGGGGCTTATCCAGACCACAGACACTTACTTTCCTGCGATTGGCGGCATGCTGACAGGTGTGGTGTTGGGTGCCGTGATGGTGCTTGAAACGCTGGGGCCTGTTGTGACCGAACTGGCCCTGAAAGCCGCAGGCGAGCTGAAAAGCGGGAAAAAAGTAGGGCATTAACGCGCAAAGCCCGGAAGATTTCTCTCCCGGGCTTTGGTTTACTTATCGGTTTTGCGGCGTTAAGCCGCTTTGGCCAGATCGTCATCCATGGCCTTGGGCGCCATGGTGAGGGCCAAGCGCTGCACCGCCAGAAGCTGATCGCCTTCGAGGGCCATCAGGGCTTGAATCAGCTTGGCATGGTTCCCGACAAACGTCATCAAGCCTTCCGCCGCATTTTTCGTCCCCGCGCCCTGTTCAGGCGCGTCTTCAAAGAAGAAGCTGACGGGCACATTCAGCGTAGTACTGATGTTCTGAAGGCGGCTGGCGCCGACGCGGTTGGTGCCTTTTTCATACTTCTGCACCTGCTGAAAGGTGATGCCGAGGGCTTCTCCCAGCTTCTCCTGGCTCATGCCGATCATCGTGCGGCGCAGGCGGATGCGGCTGCCGACATGAATGTCGATGGGATTGGGTGTCTTTTTACTTTTATTGATCGTCATTTGGCACTCCGTCGCCTGTTGTGGTGTCCCGCCACGAGGGCGTTTAAAATGTTATAAAAGATGGGACATTGCGTTATCTTGTATACTATTATTTGAGAATGTCAAGAGAGAATCTTTACGTCTTCATGGCTTCTCGATTCCGGGCTTTGATTCCCTCGGCTTTTGGCCTACGGAAACCTCGCGCCCTGCGCTCGCTTTATTTTCCTTGCGCTGGCGCGCAAGCTGCATGTCTGTCTTCGCCTTCGGCGGCGGTATGACGTTTTTTAAGGGAAGGCTCCTTTGAGCCTCCGCGCTTTTATTTAAGATCGATGAAGGAGACTTTTTCAATTTCGTACACGCGCTGGCCGCCGGGGGCTTGCACTTTGACTTCATCTCCAGCCTCTTTGCCCAACAAGGCGCGGCCTATGGGGCTTGTGGTGGAGAGAAGGTTATCTTCGATATTGGCTTCATCCGGCCCCACCAACACATAGGTCACCTCTTTATCCGTATCCGTATCTACCATGGTGACGGTGGCCCCGAGCAGGGCTTTGCTGCCTGAAAGCTTACTGATATCAATGACATCTACCCGTGCGAGTTTGTTTTCCAGCTCTGCGATGCGGCCCTCGATAAAGCCCTGCTTTTCCTTCGCGCTGTGATACTCCGCGTTTTCTTTCAAATCTCCATGAGAACGGGCTTCATCTATGGCCGCAATGATGGCCGGGCGCTCTACCCGAAGGAGGTTGTGAAGTTCTTCCCGCAGGCGGGCATAGCCACGTGTGGTTAAAGGAATGCGTTCCATATCGGTTTGTCTCCGTTTGCTTACTCTGGTTTTATCTTGGCATGTTAAGGGTACTTTTGCTGGAGCCTCCCTCCATTAAAAAAAGCCCCTGCGGCTTGTGAACTCACCCTACCCCCCTTTTTGAGGTTTGACAACACCCCCACCTGCGCTGCATGGTAGCCCCAAGGACGATACAAGGAAGGAGAGACCCCACCCCCGCCATGGCCCGCTATACGCCCGCTATTCTAGAGCAGATTAAGCTGCGCCTGAACCTTGTGGATGAGGTGCGCAGGGTGGTGCCCGACCTTAAGAAAAAAGGCAAATACTGGTGGGCGCCCTGCCCTTTCCATAGTGAGAAATCTCCCAGCTTTCATGTGCGCGACGAAGGCAACTACTACTGCTTTGGCTGCGGGGCGCACGGCGATATCTTCACCTTTGTGATGGAAACCCGCGGCGGCACCTTTATGGATGTGGTGAAAGAGCTTGCCGCCCGCGCAGGAGTTGCCCTGCCCGTGGATGACACCCCCCCAGACCCCAAAGCCCGCGGCCGCAAGGAAGAAGGTTTGAAGGCTTTGGCCCGGGCGGCTGTCTTCTTCCAGCGCAACCTTGGGCATGAGGCTGTAGAGCCTTACCTTGCCAAGCGAGGCCTTGGCCCTGCGACCTTAGAGACCTTTGAGCTGGGGTATTCTCCTGATGCGTGGACCGAGACCCGCGACGCCCTTTTGAGCGAAGGCTTTACCCCCGAAGCCTTGCGCGACACCGGCCTTGCCCTGGAAAGCACTAAAGGCAAAGGCGATTACGACCGCTTTCGGGGTCGGCTTATGTTCCCCATTCATAACCTGCGCGGCGAGGTGGTGGGCTTTGGCGGGCGCGTTTTAGGTGCCGGCGAGCCGAAATATCTGAATTCTCCTGAAACCATGTTTTTCAGTAAATCCAACCTGCTGTTCAACCTCCACCGTGCGCGCGAAGCCATTAAAAAAAGCGGGCAGGCTTTGCTGGTGGAAGGATATATGGATGTTATCGGCCTTTGGCAGGCGGGAATTAAGACGGCGCTGGCGCCCATGGGAACATCTGTCACCCCTGAACAGATTAGCCTTTTGTGGCACCATGCGGCAGCCCCCATTATTTGCCTTGATGGCGACAGTGCCGGGCGAAGTGCGGCCCTGCGCGTGGCCCAGAAAGCTTTACCCCTTTTGGAGCCGGGAAAAACTCTCTCCTTTGTGTTTTTGCCCGATGGCGAAGACCCGGACAGCCTTATCAAAAAAGACGGGCCTACGGCTTTCCACCGTCTTATCAGCACCCCCACCAGCCTTGAAGACGTTTTATGGCAGCACGCAAGCCAGGGACAAGATGTGAAAACCGCCAACGGGCGCGCGGTGGTGGAAGGGAATGTGAACGCGCTTCTCTCTGACATTAAAAACAGCACGGTGAAGCGCGCTTACAGCCAGGTTTTGCGCGACAAGATTTTTGCCGCCAGCCGCGGTGCAGGCAGCTTTAAAGGTAAAAAAGCCGGTGGGCCTTTGGGACAGGGCAGCACGACATCGACCACGGACTACCGCCCTGCCGTGCTGGGTGACAGCAGCGCCATGCTTTTGCTGGCGCTGGGCTGCCGCTACCCCGAG
>PFND01000038.1 GCA_002791805.1 Alphaproteobacteria bacterium CG_4_10_14_0_8_um_filter_53_9
AGGCGGGTGTGCCGCTTGTTTTGTGCGACGATGAGCCTAAAGAAAATAATATTATTGCGGCGCGCGATGTGGATGTGGCAGGGGCCCAAGCTTTGATTAAAAGCCCCGGGATTGATATGCGCGCAGATTTGGTGATGAGGGCCAAAGAGGCGGGCGTGCCTGTTTATGGCGAGATTGATTTATGGTGGCGGGCGCGGCGGCATGATGGCGCCCGTGTGATTGGTGTCACAGGCACGAATGGTAAGAGCACGGTGACGGCTTTGATTGCCCATGTGTTGCGATGTGCGGGGTATGACGCTGTGGAAGGGGGGAATTTGGGGACCCCTGCTTTGGCATTGTCCCGTGTGAAGGCGGGCGGATTTTACGTTTTAGAGCTTAGCAGTTACCATTGTGAAATGCTCCAAGGCCTTGCCTTGGATGTGGGTATTTTTACGAACCTTACACCTGACCACTTGGCGAGGCATGGTGATATGGCCGGATATTTGGCGGCTAAAAGACGCATGTTTGAGGTGGGAGGACGGCGAGAGGCTGGAGATGAAAGGCCCGCGATGAAAGCTGTTGCGGGTGAAGCTGGATTGGTGGAGGGCGCGATTATCGCCGATAGCCATAGTGTTGAGGGGCGCGATGTGGGAGGGTTGCTCGGGCCGCATAATGCTCAAAATATTGCCTGCGCGTGGGAGGCGGTGAAAGCGTGGATGACGGAGGAAGGTTTCTGGCGGGGTGTGCAGACGTTCCGCCCGCTTTCTCACCGCATGGAGCATGTGGCGGATGTTGTGCGGAATGGCGTTAGCATAAGCTTTGTTAACGACAGCAAAGCAACCAATGGAGACAGCGCTGTTTGGGCTTTGCGGAGCTTTAAGAACATTATTTGGATTTGTGGAGGGCAGGCGAAAAGCGATGGGTTGGGGGCGGCGGTTAAGGCCTTAGATAATGTGAAGGTTGCTCTTACTTTAGGGGCTTGTGGTGAGGATTTTGGACGCGATTTAAAAGCTTTGGGGATTGAAACAGCCTATTGCGAGACTTTGGAAGGTGCTTTTGACTGGTTGAGAGGACGGGATTTGACGGATATGGCGGGAGATGCGGGCGAGCTTGCTGTTTTGCTCTCTCCGGCAGCCGCAAGTTGGGACCAGTTTGCCAATTTTGAAGCCCGGGGAGACCGCTTTAAAGACCTTGTGGTGGATTTTGTGGCTAACGCTGCATAGGGGCTTCTTGACAGGGGCGAGAGGTTGTGGCATTTGCTTAACCGCGTTGGGGAGTAGCCAAGCGGTAAGGCAGCGGTTTTTGGTACCGCCATGCGAAGGTTCGAATCCTTCCTCCCCAGCCAGTTATTTGTTTAAGGGTGTCCAGCAAAACCCGCTAGACGCCCTTTTTCTTTAGGTATATCCTGCATTTATTGTCCACATAAGTTTGAAGAAACTTTTTAGAATCCAAAACTTTTGGGGGTACCGTAGGGGGTATTTTTAGGTGATACCCCCAGTCTTTAAAATTAGGAATAAGGGGATACCCCCAAAATGACTAAGATATGTTGGATTTGCCAGAAGAATCTGGCTGATAGTGGGGAGCATTCTGTCAAACACTCTGACCTGAGGAATGCCTTTACTAAAGGGAAAAAGCTTTTCCTTCATACTAGAACTCTCATAAACAAAAAGGTTTCTGGTACTAACAGTAAGGAGTTAAAACCCGTAAAGATTTGTTCCGATTGCAACAATCGTATGCTTCAGCCTTATGATATGGCCTGGCAGGCATTTGCTGATGCTCATGCTAACAATGGCTCACCAGACACAGATATTCTGCTTCTACCGCCTGAAGAAAAGCTTAAAATTCAATTATTTTTTGTTGCTAAGCTTGGCTGTTTCCTGAAAGAAGCGAATGTGGCAATAGATCTCAGTTCATTCTCTTGTGCCCTACTAAACAAAACTGCCCACCCCAATATATATATTAAAATTCTTTCTAGCCGTCCGTCTGAGATAGGTAGATCAGATCTTGAAAAAATTGAATACGCGGGACAGATAGTATGTCTGGTTATCCAATACAATGTAATGGGTATCTCTGCCCAAATTATCTATGCTCTACCTTCTGAAGCAAACCGAGAAGGCGTTGTCACAGCCAGTATAAAACCTAGCGACTTAAAAGGAGTAAAGCTATAGCTCTCACTGACATCCAATGCCGTAATGCAAAGCCCCAGGATAAGAACTATAAGCTGACATATGAAATACCGCGTCTTTAGCCATTTTTTTCTTTGTGCATCTATGTTTTTTGGGGGGTTTCGGTTAGGGTTTGGCTATGAGCGTTTTTAGGCAAAGCAGGCACCCTGTGGTGCGTTGGTGGTGGGAGATGGACCGTGTGGCGGTTCTTCTTGTTTTGCTTATTATGTTTTTGGGCGCCGTTGCCGTGACCACAGCCAGTGTGGCCGTGGCAAAAACCTATGGTGTGGGGCCTTATTACTTTGCGTTCAGGCATTATGTTTTTTTAGTACTTTCTCTTGTTGTGATGTTGATGTTGACGGGCCTTAAGCCTGTCGGGGTTTTTCGGTTAGGGGGCATTTTTTTTATTCTGGCGCTACTTGGCACCATGCTTACCTTTGTGATGGGTGTGGAAGTAAAAGGTGCGCGCCGCTGGATTGAGATTGCGGGACAAACCGTACAGCCGACAGAATTTATGAAGCCGGCCCTTATTGTGGTTTCTGCCTGGTTGCTTGCCGGTCTTCCGGATAAATACGGTGAGGCGCGCTGGCCCCTTATGCAAGGATTTGTGGTGAGCCTTTTGCTGATGGGCTTGGTGGCGGCTCTTGTCCTCATGCAGCCTAACTTTGGGATGGTGCTTGCGCTGGGGGCGGTTTGGGGGGCTCAGGTTATTCTCTCGGGTGTGCCGTTTTTTATTGTGGGAGGCCTTGGCTTGTTAGGAGGCCTTGTGGCGGCGGGTGGGTATCTTCTGCACCCTCATGTGCGAGACCGCATTACCCGATTTTTAAACCCTGAAGGGAGTGATACGTATCAGGTTGATCAATCTGTCGAGGCGATTATGAGCGGGCATATTTGGGGGCGTGGGGCTGGCGAGGGCGTTGTGAAGCATACGCTGCCTGACGCGCATACGGACTTTATTTTTGCCGTGGTGGTTGAAGAGTTTGGCATTATGATAGGGCTTGCTGTTATCTCGGTTTTTCTCTTTTTGATTTGGCGCGGCTTTTTGAGGTGCCGCGAACTGGATGACCGCTTTACCGTTATTGCGGCGGGTGGGTTTTTAACCCTGATTGGTCTCCAAGTATGTGTGAATGTAGGCGTGGCCCTTGGTGTTTTGCCTACGACGGGGATGACGCTTCCGTTTATCTCCTACGGGGGTTCCTCCAGCTTGGCGATGGCTTTGGTTTTTGGCTTTTTGCTTGCCTTGCTGAGAAAAAGGAGAGCGCGCGTATGATAAGACCGATGACGGTTCTTCTTGCCTCCGGGGCGAGTGGCGGCCATCTTTTTCCGGCCCTTGCTGTGGCTGAAGTTTTGAGAAAACGTGGTGTGCGCTGTGTTATTGTTTTAGGTGGAGATGCGTTTGCTGATAAAGTGATGCAAGCCGGATTCGAGCTGCTTTCTTTACCCGCAAGCCCGTTTAATGTACGGAACCCTTTCCGCAAGCTTATGGCAATTTTTCGGTTTATTTGGGGATTTGGGATTGCCCTTAAATTTGTGTGGCGCGAGACGCCTGCAGTTGTTCTGGGGACAGGGGGATATGCCAGTGTAGCGACCTTGTTTGCCGCCAAAGTGATTGGTACCCCTACCTTGGTGCATGAACAAAATGTTTTGCCAGGGCGTGCGAATAAGCTTCTTTCCCGGATTGTAGATACGGTACTTTTAACGTTTGAAGAAAGCCGTGAATATGTGCCAGCTTCTGTTGATGTGAAGGTTGTGGGAACCCCGTTGCGCGAGACTGTATGCGAGGCTGCCGCGGCGATGACGGCCCCTCCTCAGGATGATTTGTTTGGGCTGTTGGTTTTGGGTGGCAGCAAAGGATCTGGCGTGATAAGCGAGGTGGTCTCTGAGATGGTGGCCTCTATGACACCCCGTGAGCGGGAAGAGGTACGCCTGGTGCATCAGTGTCGTCCGAGTGAGGTTAACCGGTTACAGGCATTGTATGAGCGGTTGGGTGTGGGCGAGGTAACGGTACAAAGCTTTTTTGATGATTTGCCAAGATATTATGAAAAGACGCATGTTGTGATTGGGCGCAGTGGTACGGGTACGTTGATGGAGACGTCGCTTTTTGGGCGCGCTGCGATTTATGCTCCGCACCAGCTGGCGGATGGACATCAACGCCTTAATGCAGAAGTAGCGGAGCATATTGGGGCGGCGATTGTGATGGACGCGCCTGTTTTTACACCTAAGAATTTACTTGTTCAGGTGCGGTCTCTTATGGCAGACCCTTTAAAAGTGCGTGCGATGGGTGTGGCGGCTAAGAACCTTGCCTCTCCTGATGCGGCGATACGTGTTGCCGAAGCTTTGCTGAGTGCGGCAGATAAAGATATTCTACAAGATACACAGTTATAAGAGGGAGTGTTACAGATGATGAAACTTTTTGGTATGGATGTGAAAAAGCTGGGCACGATCCACTTTGTGGGTATTGGCGGAATTGGGATGAGCGGCCTTGCCTTATTTATTGCTGAATGCGGCGGCCAAGTGAGTGGTAGCGATACGATGCTGGATTATGCGGCTCGTATTAAGGATTTTGGTGGCACACTTTATGACTCTTACGATGCGTATCATGTACAAAATGCGAGTCTGGTTGTCGTGGGGACGGCAATTAAAGACACGAACCCTGAGCTTATGGCGGCCCGTGAAGCACGTATAACTGTGGTGCACCGTGCTGATGTTTTGGCGGAAATTATGAAAAATTATGCCACGATTGCGGTGGCTGGAACGCATGGTAAAACGAGCACGACAGCAATGGTCTATTCGGCTTTACATGCGGCGGGTGTTCCGGTTGGCGTGATTAACGGCGGTGTTTTACAGGAGCTTGGGAGCCATATTAAGGTGCCGCCCTCTGCAGATAAAGGGCAGGAACAATGGCTTGTGGTAGAAGCAGATGAAAGTGACGCCAGCTTTTTAAAGCTTAAGCCTACCGTGGCGATTGTGACAAATATTGAAGAGGAGCACATGGATACTTATGGCTCTGAAGAAAAACTTCTGGAAGCATTTGTTGATTTTGTGAATAGTGCGGATGAAGCCATTTTGTGCGGTGACGATCCCAACTGCACCCTCGTGGAAAGCCGCGCGGAACACGACGTAATTACCTATGGCTTTGAAGATTTTAATGATGTTTATGCGGGAGCCTACACCCCTCAAGGACGTGGTATGGCGTTTGATGCGACCTTGCGCGGAGGTGTGTTGCCTGATGTGGTGGTGGCGATGCCGGGGGCACATATGGTGATGAATGCTCTTGCGGCGCTTGCGACGGCTCAGCTGTTGATGGCGGATTTACGCCAAGCCGCGGATGGATTAGAAAACTTTAAAGGTGTTGCTCGCCGTTTTTGCAAAGTGGGTACCTTTGATGGGGCTGATGTTATTGATGATTATGGTCACCATCCCACTGAAATTGCAGTCACACTGGATGGCGCCAAAAAAGTTTATCCAGGTAAGGTTGTGGCCGTGATTCAACCTCATAGATATACGCGTTTACGTGATTTGATGGAAGATTTTGCAACCTCTGCCAGTGTGGCGGATGCGTGCATTCTGATGCCTGTTCACGCGGCGGGAGAGACCCCGATAGAGGGTGTTTCTTCTGATGTTCTGGCGGAGCGAATGATGATGCCGAAACCTCTTTTGGTGGCGGATGAAAGTGAGCTGGAAGATGCTTTGGATAGCATGGGGCTTACAAAAGGAGATGCCATTGTTTGTTTGGGGGCGGGGACGATTAGTAAGATAGCCAAGGGGCTGGTGGATTAGATATGTCTTTTGAGTGGTTGCCCGAAAATGTTGGTGAGGTTGAGTTTTTGCTGCCTTTGGCGCCTTTGACGACCCTTAAAGTGGGCGGGCCTGTGGACTGTTTGGTGAGGCCGAAAAGCTGGGAAAGTGTTGCTGAGCTTATGCGCGCGAAGCCCGAGGATGTGCCCCTGACGGTGTTGGGGTTAGGCAGTAACATGGTGGTAAGAGACGGGGGTGTGGCGGGGCTTGTGCTGTGTTTAGACGGTGTTTGCGACAGTGTAGATGCAGGAGAGGCGGGTATGCTGCGGGCAGAGGCGGGGGCGAGCCTTGGTAAAGTTGCCCGTGCGGCGCGCGAGCATGAATTGGATGGCGTCGCTTTTTTTGGAGGTATCCCTGGAAGTGTGGGGGGCGCCTTGCGCATGAACGCCGGTGCGTATGGCGACGAAACTTACGACCGCCTGGTGCGGGTATGGGTGATGACTGACAAGGGCGATATTTTAGAAAAAGAACCTGCATTTTTTGAGCCGCGATACCGCGGCACCGAATTGCCTGAAGGATGGATTTTTGTGGCGGGAGAATGGGCCTTGCCCCGTGGCGATAAAGAGGAGATTCGGGCTGCGATGCGTTTGGTGAACGAGCGGCGGCGCACGTCTCAACCTTTGGGGCTGCCGAGCTCGGGATCCTGGTTTAAAAATGTGATTGTGACCGAGAAGAACAGGAGCGCGCTTGTTGCTGTTTTTGGGGATGAGGTGATGCCTGGTGGCAAAATAAATGCGTGGCGCCTTGTGGAGGCTGCAGGATGCCGCGGGTGGCGCGAAGGCGGGGCGCAGGTGAGTGAGCAGCATTGTAATTTTTTTGTGAATATCGGGGCTCATGATGCTAAAAAAGGCGAGGGGGTGGCGGGAACTTTTGCTGACTTTGCCAAACTCTCTGACCGTGTGGAAGCTGAGATTTTAGCTAAGCTGGGTGTGACGATGGAACGAGAGGTGAAATATGATGGCCGAGCGTAATGGTGTGAGCCGCGTTATTGTTTTACAGGGCGGCGACAGCCCTGAGGCGAGTGTAAGCAGGAGCAGTGCGGCCGGCGTTGTGGCGGCGCTTGCTCGCTTGGGTGTTGCCCATGATTTATGGGAGCTTGACGGGGATTGGGTGAGCCGTTTGGCGGCCTTGCAAGGCGAGCCGGGTATTGTTGTTTTTTGTAATGCCCTCCATGGAGGGATGGGGGAAAATGGTGTGGTGCAAGGTGTGTGTGAGGCCCTTGGATTGCGTTATACAGGCAGCAGCCTGCCTGCGTGCGCCCTGGCTATGGATAAGGTGCGTGCACGCCATGTGCTGGCGGCTGTGGGCGTGCACGTTGCTGAAGGTGGAGAAGTTTTTAGCGCCGAGGAGATTGAAGACTGGATTTTGCGCCTTGGCAAAGTGGTGGTTAAACCTGTGGATGGCGGGAGCAGTTTGGGTGTTTCTATTTTGGAAAAAGGGGCGGATGTGGCCAAGGCTTTCCATGCGGCGGCCAAGGCGGGAAGCGGCCGTGTGATGGTGGAAGACTTTATTGCCGGTGTGGAACTGACAACGGGTGTTTTAGGAACACAGGTTTTGCCTGTGATTGAGATTGTTCCCTCCCATGCGATGTATGACTTTGAGAGTAAATATACCGTGGGCGGCAGTGAACACATTATCCCCGCGCGCGTGCCCCATGATGTGACGGCGCATGTGCAGCATATGGCGCTTTTGGCAGGACGCGCTTTGGGGTGCACAGGGGCGTATCGTGTTGACTTCAGGTACGATGAGAGGCTTGATTTTTTAGGTGTTTTGGAAGTGAATACCTTACCCGGATTTACGCCAACGAGTTTATTGCCTGATGCTGCCGGCAAGGTGGGCATGACCTATGATGAACTGGTTATGTGGATTATTAAGGCAGCCCTTTAAAATTATTTTGCCGATTAGGTATAAAAAAGCTTTACAACATCAGGTTGCATTGTATGATGTATGTACAACAAGAAAGTTGTATAACAATATGACGCTTTTTAAACCTGTGGAGAGGCTGTACACGTCTTCTCTTTATCCTAAATTCCGCCGTAGCCAGATGGTGGCGGATACGTTGCGCAGTATGATTGACGATGGTCGGTTACGCACGGGCGACAAATTGCCTACGGAGACAGACCTTTGCAAGGAGTTTGAGGTTTCTCGGACGACGTTGCGTGAGGCGACCCAGATGCTGAGATCTGAAGGTCTTTTGGATGTGACGCCTGGACGAGGAAGTTTTGTGTGCAGGCCCAATATGCGTGAGCGTTTGGATGCTTTTGCCATGGCGGTGCGAGGGGACAGCACTCTTAATAAGCCTGAGGCTTATGAGGTTCTGGGACATATTCTTATCCCCCTTTTGCCACAATTGTGTCGCAGGCCTGAGCCTGTCCGCCATGCCTTGCTTGCCACGCTTATGCAGCCGCGGTTAACGGCGCAGGATAATACGGATATGGAATGCGCATGGATTGTGGATATTGCGGAGAAGGCCCAGGCGCCCATGGCAGGCATGATGTGTAAAGTGATTTTGACGGTGCTTTATAAAGAGCGTCTCCGGGCTTTGGGGAGAGAGGATGCGTGCCACCGTTTTTGCCATGCCCAGCTGCGTGTGGCGAACTCTCTGGTGGGAGGTGATGTCGAGGTGACCTCTCGTTTGCTTACCCATTACCTTGATATGATGGCGGGGAGTGTGGGCGATATTGCCCTCTCTCAAATTGGATAATTGCTTTTTTGTCATTTCATCCTTGTGCTTTATACGCCAGCTGCGTTAGTGAATGAGGCGACACAAAAGGAGATATCATATGCTGATGACGTGGCTTACTTTAGCTGGAGGTTTGGTTTTTTTAGGGGCGGGTGCTGAAAGCCTTGTGCGCGGCAGTGTAGGTTTGGGCAAGCACTGTGGGCTTTCTCCGTTGATTATGGGGCTTACTTTGGTGGCTTTTGGTACGAGCTCTCCGGAGCTTGTGGCGAGCCTTCAGGCTGCGTTCAGAGGTGTGGACGGCGTTGCGATCGGCAATGTGGTGGGCAGCAATATTATGAATATCTGGTTGATTTTAGGTGTGGTTGCGTTGATGGGAGGGCTTTCTATCCAGCGTGCCACGTTGTTACGGGATGGCGGCTATGTTGTGCTGGCAACCCTTGGACTTACGACCCTTATGTTTATGTTTGGCGAGATTACTCGCTTGTCGGGTTTGATTATGTTTATGTTTTTGGTGGCCTACCTGATATGGGTTTATCGGATAAGTTTAAAAGAACCCCTTGTGGTGACAAGTGAGATTGCGAGCACGCCGGCGATGCCTGTGTGGCTGGGGCTTGTGTTTGTTGTTTTAGGGCTTGTGGGCCTTATTTTAGGTGCCAAGCTTTTGGTGGATGCTGCTGTGTTTATGGCAGCAAGCTGGGGGGTGAGTGATGCCGTGATAGGGCTTACTGTTGTGGCGGTGGGGACGAGTTTGCCTGAGCTTGCGGCCAGTGCTGCGGCTGCCATGAAAAAAGAAGCCGATATGGCGCTTGGGAGCATTTTGGGTTCCAACCTCTTTAATATTCTGGCCATTTTAGGGATTACGAGCATGGTGATGCCCCTTAGCATCCCTGAGCAGATTATCCAGTTTGATGGGTTTGTTATGATGGCGGCGGTTGTGAGTTTGTTTATTTGGGGAGGACTTCAAGGCCGATTGGGCCGTTTTGAAGGTGCTCTCTACCTGGCGTTTCTGGCTGTTTATATCTGGGCGCTGATACCGACCACACTTTAAAGAGATATCTGATAAAAACGCCCCTGAGTGGGGCGCTTTTTTTAGTCTTTATTCCTCGTTTAAGATTGAGGAATAAAATCGACACGGCGGTTTTGTGCGCGACCTTCTTTGGTGGCGTTGTTCCCTGGTGTGCTTGTCTCTCCGTAACCTTTAGGCGTGAGGCGCGTGCGCTTGATACCTTGACGGACGAGGGCACGGGTGCCGGCCTCGGCGCGTTGCTCGGACAGCCATTGGTTATAGAGCTGGCTGCCTGTTGTATCTGTGTAGCCTGCGACTTCTACGGTTGTAGAGGCGCATGTTTCTAGCGCTTCTGCAACGATTTTGGCTGTGGCGTTACCTTCTTTGGTGACTTCGGCACGATCGAATCCAAAATACAGTGAGGACGTTTTTACGGTGTTCATGGCGTTCTCATCACAGGTTTCAAAGGCTTTTTTCACACGGTTGAGGGTGCTTGTGAGCATGGCTTCTGCCTTGCCTTCCTCGCCTGCTGCGGGTGCGATATCTTTCATATCTTTTTCCGCGGTTTCAACATCTGTGGGGGACATGATTTCTACGGCGAGGGCCAGTTTGTACTCCTTGGGAAGGGCGACGCCGAGGTTTTCTGACAGTTGCGTGTTGTACATTTCATCCAGCGCGGTACCGGAAATCATGATTTCGCGGCCTGCGATTTTTGCTTCGGCGGCTTCGAGATTCACAATGTTGAAGAGGACGGTGCCGACGGCGCTCCGCCAGCCAGAGGGAGCATCTTCTTTTACAACAAGGCTGGAGCTGACGTTGCCTTCTCCGTAGTGGGTGGCGGCGATACGCTCGATGACGTTTTTGCTTTGCTCGCTATCTACCTGGCCAGATATCTCGATGTTTTTATCGGTTTTTTTGATGGTCAGGGCGTAGGTTTTGCTTGCCTTGGCTTTATTCTCTTCTGAGGAGACAACCATTTCATCTTTAACATCGGCAACCCCAAAAACCCTTGCGGTGGCCGCTATGGCTTTGTTCTTGCTTTCTTCTGACGGGGCGGTGCCTGTAAGGACGATGACTCGACCCTGGGTTGTGACGTTGGCGTAGAGGAGGCCTTGCTCGGCCAGGGCGACGTTAACACGATCGGTGAGATCGGCCTCTACCCTTGGTGTAAGCCACTGCATGCCTGCAGAAACGGCGTAAATTAACGCTGCCAAAGCAGCGAGGGTGATGATGGTTTTTTTCATTAAAAGAGCTCTCCTCATTGTCATTTTATAATGGCCTATTTGTACACATGGAGTGTTTTGTCCACAAGAGGAAATGCTTGTTTTGTGGGCACTTGATGATGGTTGAGCGCGGCTTTTTTAGCTGAACTTCCTTTTTGCATCCAGCGCGAGGCCGAGGCCGACGCTCCCGAACATATCTCCCTGAATGATATCTGCCGAGGGAAAGAGAGATAAGATGGTTTGCTTGATGAGGGGAATTTGCGTGGAGCCCCCTGTAAGAAAGACGGCCTGAATGCTTTGGGGGGTAAGGGATGCCATGGTGAGGGTTTGCTGTGCGGTGGCGGCGATGCGATGTGTGGCCTCGTTAATGGCAGCCTCAAATTCTTGCTTGGTGATGTCTATATCCAGAGGTGGTTTGAGAAAGCCTAGATTGATGTGAGAGGTATCTGTGTGGGTTAGACCCATTTTCACATCTTCTACTTTGCCGGCGAGGGTGTGGCCTTGCCTATCTTCTACGAGCGCAATGAGGCGTTCTATCAGGTGGGGATATTTTGCACTTTGGTGAAGCCTGCGAAGCTCTGGAGCCATATTCTTTTTATACAGATTGTTAATGCGTTGCCATGTGGCGAGATCGAAATAATAGCTGGCGGGGAGAACTTGTTTGCCGTTGATATTGGGGGTTTGGTACCCCAGCTGCGGCATGACTTTGGCCATACTGAGCTGTTTATCAAAATCTGTCCCGCCCAGATGCACGCCTGCATTGGCTAAAATATCATTTTTACGATCCGCCGCTTTAGCTCTTTCGGGTGAGACGCGCACGATGGAAAAATCTGACGTTCCCCCCCCGATATCCACAATAAGAGCCAGCTTCTCTTCTGTTACCTGTTGCTCGTAGGTGAGGGCGGCGGAAATAGGCTCGAATTGAAAATCTATCGTTTTAAACCCTTGTGCTCTGGCAACGGTTTCCAGCTGATTTTGCGCTTTGGCATCGGCTGTGGGATTACCATCTACAAAGTGGACGGGCCTGCCAAACACAGCCTGTGTGAGCGGTGCGCCGATATTTGCTTCTGTTTTGTTTTTTAAGTGGCCGATGAACGTGCCGAGGATCTCTAAAAAAGAAAGGGACCGGTTTTTAACCTGTGTTGTCTCCTCCATGAGGGGGGTGCCCAAAACGCTCTTTAAGGCGCGCATGAGGCGGCCTTCGGCGCCTTCTACATAATCGGCAATGGCATGCCGGCCAAAGTAGGTTTTATCCTCTTCAAAACTGAAAAAAAGTGCGCTGGGGATGGTGAGATGGTTTCCTTCCAGCGGGATCAGCCACGGCCTATGATCCTCGACTACGCTGACGGTGGAGTTGGAGGTGCCAAAATCCAGGCCGCAGAAGATTTTGGTCATGTGCTTTTTTCCCCTTGTGTGCTGATGCTGAGTGAGCTTTTGTATAGAAAACAGAGGAAGATGCAAGGCTTTTACATCTTTTTTGTGATGCAGGTACGTTTAAAGAGATAAATCTACAAGGAGTTCTAACTCTTGCCGTGTATCCCATGCCTTGCGTTTAAATTCCTTATGGTAGGCATCAATGCTGTGAAGAGATTGTTGAGCAATTTTTTTTGCCTCTTCCATGTTATCGGCTCTCATATAATAGACCAGATAATCTCCATCTTGTTGTTGAGCAAGAAAGACGGACTCATATGGACGCCTTCATCGCGTAATGTTTCTAAAGCCTCATTACGACGTGTATTAAGCGTTTTGGCCCACTCTCTGACGTGTTCCAAGCTTTCAGGTTTGAGTTTTATCAACACGCATTTTGTTTCCATATTTTCCCCCCATTCTCTCTTTTTATAAGAATGACTATAAAGCCTGTAAAGAAAGCTTCAAGTGAGGGCTGTCTCTTATTGATTATTTGAAAGCATATTCCCTCAAAAACAGAGTTTAGGAAGAGAGGATTAAGGTTTTTAGGTTTAGAAAAAGACTATAAAACAAGGGGCTGTCAGTTTTATTTGTTTTAAACTCCACATGTTGGTATGGCACCGTATCAGAATAAAAACAGTCTCCCCAACCTGACAACCCTGCCGGGGCGTTTATCTGTATGTGTTGAGAAGGCGGGAGGGAAGCGCTCTCTCGCGGCTAAGGCGATTTGCAGCGAGGCTCAACTCTTCCGTTACCTTAACGGCGAGAGTGACATGCCTTTGGAACGTTTGCTGCGTATTGCTAACTCTGTCGACATAGACCCTGCCTGGTTGGCTACGGGTTTGGAGAGCAAGCCTACCACCAAGCAAAAGCCAGAATTTAGGCCTGCATTGATGCAGTTCACATCTCGTGTGCTTGACGAGATGCTTCTTGAATACCAGCGCCCTATGGCGCCACGGCTTAAAAGCCAGCTGCTGACCTTGATTTATGAGGCGTTGCGGCACGAGGAAGTTGTTATGGGGAAAGAGGATTATCCGAACAAATTCCGCATGCTTGAAATCCTCACGTTTTTTGAGCCGTTTAAGACTGAAGAACTTTTGCAGACTTATCATGAGGTGATGGGGCAGCTTGAATATGGCCAGATTGACCCAGACCAGCACCAGCTTTTGAGCGTGTTCTGCAATCTTGTAAGTAAAGGCTGGGAGCATTACTACAACAGTTATGTGGGTGAGGTTTATTTTGAGCGTATCGGATATGACCTCTTGGATGAGGCGCAGGCGGAATTACATACATGGGTGAGTATGGCCTTGCAGGCGACCGGTAAACCCGATGTGCGCTGGCTGGATTTGGGCTGCGGGAATGGTCGTCATCTTGCTTTTTTGCGTAAGTTTTATCCCAAAATGCAGTTGAAAGGGGTGGAGCCTTCTGTACAGGGTGTTGAGTTGTGTAACAAGTTGGAACAGCAGGGTAAGCTGCCTGAAGGGGCTGTGGTGAAGGGGGATGCACAACAGATTCCGTTAGCGGATGAGAGTATGGATGTGGTGTTTGCACGGCATTGTTTGCAGTTTGTTCCGTATTTACCGGGAAGTGGCTTGGGTATGGAGAAGGTTTTATCTGAACTTTACCGTGTGTTAAGCACGGGAGGTATGCTTTATTTAAGATCACCTTCTCACATAGGATCGTATAGACGATATGCTTGTTTTTGGCAGGTGTTTGATGTCAACCAGCTTCGTGAAGTTGTTGAAAAGGCTGGCTTTACAGTTGTGTCTTGCCATGATGATGGTCGGGCTTCTGATAATGCAGGTGGTAAATTGGCGGATTGTTCCAGTTATGTGGATACGGCCTTTACATTAGTTTTACGCAAAAAATAAACGGGCTTTGAAGCCCGTTTAGACGTTTTATAGGTGATTAGGCACAGGCCATAGCCGAGTACATCTCGGGCAGGTGGGTTCCGTAGGCCTTTAGGTTGATGCCGAAGTCTTCTTCGTATTTGGCTACTGTGGTGGGGAAGAGATCTTCTGATCCTTCAAAATCTGGCGTGTGGTGCAGGTATTCACCGAACAGCAGATCGCAATCGGCAAAATACTGGCGGGTGAAGGTGATGTGGGTGTGCCAGACAATATCCACCAGGCGGGGGGGCACGAAGCTTTGGCCGGGGTAGCTGGCTTTGAGGGTTAGGAATTTGCGGTAAAGATCCTCGGCACGGGCGAGATCTTCATCCGCAAGGCCTGTATCCTCTTTCACGTGGGCCATGACGGCTGTGAGGTCTATCTTGGCCAAACGGTTGGCAAAAGGGGTATCAAAGTGAGGCTGGATGGTCATCTTGAACTCTTTCTATCTGTGTTTATCAGGTTTGATAGAGGTTATATACAATCAAAAATGATTTAAGTCTATAGGTTTATGCCTATAAGTTCTCTCAAATGTGAGAGACGGTTAGGCACGCCTCTCTCTTTTGAGAAAAAAGCCACGTTCTCTCCTTTAAGGTGCATGGAAGACATTCCATTTGCTTTGTGTGGCGGGAGAACAGAAACCCATCTGATCTCCTTACCTCATCAACGAAAAGGAGAAAATACCATGCATATTCCTCTCACCAAACAGCTTGGCTTTGTTTTTGCCGCGGAACAAACAGACACAGGAGACCTTAAGGAAATTAAAGTTCTTGATCGTTGGTTTGCGAAGCGATCCAAATCTGAAGCGCATCCTTTTGAAGAGTTGACGATTCGTCTTCGCCCCTTTGCAAGTTATGAGGAGGCTCAGGAGATTGCCAACTGGCTCAACCACAAGCTCATCACAGGCTACTCACCCATTATTGATGTTCATGTGGCTTAATGTTCACGCATATTAAACAAGGCGGAAATTAACATGTTAGATTCACTCACATCCCTCTTCATACGCATGACGTGGCGCGGTATCCTCGCCATGACAACGATCAATATGGTTCAATCTCCGGAGAATTCTTTTGCGGTGCTCGGTTATGTGCGCACCAGCCTTGCTTACTTCGGTTGGTTGCTGGTCCAGACATTTACGGCTTGAGGGGGGGCGCGACTTTGGGAAATGAAAACTTGGCGGACGAGAGCCTTCATATTGAAGGTGTAAAATATTGAATAGTTATTGATTCCTCCGATAGAAAAAATGTGTAGGCCCCCAAAAATGCCCCCAAGCACACATACTTAGCCGTGGTCGTATGCATCTAATCGGGGGTCTACAAGAAACACCTTGAAGACATCTCCATCTATCATTCCGATAAGACGACCCGCATCTCCATGGAATCGGCAAACGCTTAGCGTGAGAACATCATCAGTCAACCAAGTTGGCAAGCTACCTCTAACCTGATTACGCTTGATTTGCTCAAATCCGTGACTCTTACGAGATGCTTGGCGTATTTGTTGCCAAGTCATACAGCTTAGAATCCGTAGCTTTTCAGCCAACGCTGCTTTGAACTCTTTATCACAAGCGCTAATACAGTACGTACCATCCTTCAAATCAAACGCAAATAACGGATGAGCATCATTATTAGATTTGCCAGAGGCACTATCTCCATAGGCTCCTTGGAAACGTCCCTGATTAGGAGGATTAGTTTTGAACTTCTGGGACATTGTTCAGGCAGGTCTCAAAATACTTCTTCAAGTCCGCATGGGATATTTCTTGCCCTTGTTGGGTAGTTTCATCCCAGTTGTTTTGCCAGGGCGGTTCTTTATGGGTCATTTCTCTCAAAGCCCATGCGCTGAACTGGCCAAACTCGGAATATATATCATCTAAGAAGGATTTAGTTTCTATAGAAAGTTTATCTATATCATCTCCACTAGCAATCAGTGCAGTAATGGGATTAGCGCCGTAGTCGGCCAAAGAGGCGTAGAGAGTACGGCTTACAGGGCCGTGTTTCCAAGCCTCTAAAGACTCGTCAAATAAAGGTTCTCCGTCATTCAAAGCTAAATGAAACCCTTGAGCGTAATAGCACAGCTTCTGTACTTTGAGGTTTGTGATAATACCATCTTCGCCTTCTTGTAGAACGCGATGAATGAAGTAGTTTGCAATATCAACGATTTTCATTTCTTGTTCTCCAGTTCATTTTGCATGACCCTATTCTATCACTTTATAAAAATGATATGCATTATCCATACCACTTGGGCGTATCTTCTGTGACATATATGGTTTATTGTTTCACAAATACAAGGCGTTGCCTTGATTTTTTACTAAGGTAGACTTTTATAATCCATTGCGTAGAAGCAGGCCGCAACCGGCAAGGCCACAACCCAAAATAAACAGTCCAAGACTTCCATAAGCAAGGAAATATGAAATATAGTTTGGCCAATGGTTGGCTACGTGGTTCATGCGGTCATCGTCTCTCTCCATAAGACGGGTACATTCAGCATGGTCAAAGGGCTTTGTGAAGAATGGCTTGAAGTCAGCCGTATAGTGTTCAAATAGGTAGTCTGCTATTTGGAACTGCACAGCCTGATATAATCCTATAAAGATGAGTCCTAAGACAAAGGCTCCTAAAGCAAAGAAGTTTAGGCTTACATCTCTCATCTCAACGGATGTACCCAAGAAGGCCAAATATGAGACAGCTCCACCAGAGTTCGTCAAAAAGAGATATTTGATACCAAAGGCCAGAGATTGTTCTCTTAGAGAATAAAGTTCCTTCCACCGATAATCAATATGGGCAATACGGCGCTTAGCGTAGTCTGCATCTGCTATAACTTGATTGGGATTATTTTCATTCTGACTCATGAGATAAGACTACAACACCTAGGCACTCAACTTGAAGCGTTTTCTGATTCCAATCAGTAGCAAGAACCAGAAAATGGAAGAAAGAAGGATGCTGACACTTAGCCAGGCTTTGAGGAAGGAGGTTTGAGGTTGGATATCTATACCAATAGCCAGGAAATACACCGGACCGAGGGACGCCTTGAGGGCAAAGAGTAGATGGCCCGTGCAAGTCCCAATATGCTCCAGCCAGCCGTGAGGTTCATCCACAAGAACAACGCCTCCACCTAGAGGTGAGATAAGTAGACTTAGGCAGAAGAGATAGGCAACCCACATCATGGGCCGCAGATAATCAAAGCCAAAGAAACTCAAAGAATCATAGGCTTTGAGTAACCATAAATCTAACTTGCGGCCAATCGGCCATTTCAAAGGATTGTACCCCATAGGGAGATTTTGGAGACTTTCAGCCCGCAGTTCATAGCTATGGAATCGCTCAGCTTCATAAAACTCACCGACAGATTGCAGTTCCAACTTTATTCTACGAAAATCGTCTTTGATATCTATGGAGCCATTATCGGCCTTGATATGTTCAAACTTGGTGTTGGTAAAATCAACCGTGCAGTCACTGAGCCGAATCTCTAACAGGGTATAGCCTTTGAAGCGTGTATTCGTACAAACCAGATTTGCAGCTATTCTATAATCGTATTGTTCATTCGTGACGGGTTTGACCTGATTGTTGAGAAACCTGGCCTGCCCCTCAAACATACAGCGGTTGATTTTGAGGTCTGTCCATTCAATCCTCTCAAAGTTGCACTGGTGTTTGAAGGTGCAGTTCAGGATTTCTGCATGGTAAATCTGGCTTGCTTCTAGCGAGAAGAAGCCATCAAAGGTACAATCCTCAAAGCCCAAATAGCTGATGATAAGAGGTGTCACAGAAGGGTCTGGCCCGCCGGACTTTGTTTGGTCTAAATGGGCAATATTTCTAAAGTGGCAGTTTTTGAATAAAAGTTGGTACCAGTACGATGAGATAATACCTTGGATTTCTTCCTGAGGAAGGTCGCTTTGCATGGTATCAAAGTGATTATGGGCAGGGTCAACATCTGGCCAAACAACAGGGCAGTCAAATACTAGATTTTCAAATATCAGAGAAAACTTTATGCCGTTTTCTATAATATTTCTAAACAGCTCCTTTAGAGCAGCTTCATCCCTAAAGATTCTACGGCCCTTTTCGTCACGCTCCAGAATCGTATTTACATGGAGCTGAAACCACAACTCAAGTCCTGGATTAGGCGTGGCATAAACCTCCATTATTTATCACCTGAGTAAATCTCATCCACCCGTTCCATCAACTCGGCGGTTTTGGTGAGGGTGGCGATGATGCGCTGGTAGTGGGTTATGTCATCCAGTGAGAGGGCGCGGCCTTTGCGGTCTTTCAGCCATTTTTGGGCGGGCTGGTAGCCGCCGATGGGGAACGCCCATGCCACGGGCGGCACGTTGCTGAAATACTGGGACTCGTTGATATAAACCCGTTGCTCGGCTTCATCATAGGTGGGTTTGTTCACCTCATGACTGCCGTCCACAGGGTAGCCGACTGTTCCGGCATGACAATCCGTATGTTCCAGCAGGTGAAGCTGACGCAGGTGGGCACCCAGCTCGGCCAGTTTGCTAAACTGCTCGGCGCTGGTGGGGTACGGGATACGGGGGAAATCGCTTTTCAGAAACTCCGCATACTTGATGCGGTAGGTGGGCGCGTGAAGCACGGCATAGACATAATCAAACACGGCCTGAGGGTCTTCCGCTGCCGGTGTTGCCTTTTGGAGTTTCTTCCAGATGGTGGGGTCTAAGTTGGGTGTGGGTTTATCTGAGCCGTCAACACTATCGTAACGGTAGAGGGGAGCCACTGAGTTATTTGCAAAAGCGCTCTCAAATACACACCCTTCAACCATTTTATTTGTTACGAAGGCATAAGAGAAATCACGTTTGCTTTGTCGTTTGAATAGCAAAGCCACATTTTTTTCTTGCATGTGGGAAAGCACTTTTTCTACCCTACGCCATACTGCATTTGAGTTATAGAAGATGTACTGTTCATCAAAGGGTCGGTAGCCAACTGGAAGGATTTGCTTAGCTATTGCAGCTTCATCCATCCGTTGCAGTTCGTCATAAAGCGCTAGAATATCCCAGCCTTGTTTTTTCTTTACATTGTATTTTGAATGCAAGGCATCACTATCCCGCTCTTCATTTTTGAATGCGAAGAAACGCTGCAAAAGTGTTTCTTTATCATCAATGACAAAACCATCATGAGCTGTTGTCATACCCACTCCATTGAGAGGAAATAGCTTATTTATTGAAAATCCCGATTCATACTCATCCAGCAAAGATACATCTTTGGGTATCATGAAATAAAAGGGAGATTGAGGCGATAGCTTTATCCAACCTACACTCTGGAGGCTATTCTTATCCAAAAAGTCTGCTTTCTTATCGCGACTCCCCCAGACATCGGCGTGGTAAACGTCGGCCAGCGCCTTTTTATCTTTTTTATTAGTTTTGACCGCCAACATAATGCTCACGCCCTGTTGAATATCAAAGACGTTCTTATCGGCGCTGCCATCGGGGCACACCTCTTTTTTCTTACTATTACCATGTAAGTCCAGAACGTAAATGGCATCAAAGGTGCTGAGCAGGTGCCAGCGCATCCCACGGAAAGTGGGGTTATCCAACCAGCTATGATTGGTGATATAGGCCATAATTCCATCACCGTTTTTGTTGATAAAGTGCTCTCCCAACCGGATAAACTTCACATAATCATCATTGAGCCAGCGGGGATTACGCTCTTGTAAAGGACTGTTGCCCCCTGGCTCTTTCTTATAGGCTGTAAGGAGGTCTTGAATATAACCATTAGTCACATCGGCCTTGGCATTATACGGCGGGTTGCCAATGGCCACCATGATGGGCGAGTTGCGCTTGATGCGGCTGGCCTCATTGCTCTCGTTGGAAAACCATTTGACGAGGCGCAGGCGGTCTAGGTCTTCCTCCGGCTGCTGGAGGGAGTTGGTGAGGTAGACGTTCAGGCGGGGGGCGTTGGTTTTGGGTTGATAGCCGGTTTCCCGCAGCAGCAGTTCCAGCTTCATGTGGCACATGGCGTAGCTGGCCATCAGCAGCTCAAACCCATGCACGCGGGGGATGAGATGTTCCTCCACATAGCTGCTCCACATGCCTTGCTGGTTGGCAAAGCGTTGGTGGATTTGGCTGATAACCTCGGCCAGGAAGGTGCCGGTGCCGGTGGCCACATCCAGCACCTGCACGCGGTGGACTTCCTGCTCCACCTGTTTGACGCCCGCTTTGGTGCGGCGGTCGGTGGTCTGGGTATCCACCATGATGGTGGTTTTGGAGGTATCGGCCAGCCCTTTGGCGAGGCCAAAGTGGGTTTGCAGAATCTCATCCACCCCACGGACAATAAAGCTGACAACAGATTCCGGCGTGTACCATACGCCACGGGCTTTTTTCTTGGTGGGGTTATACTCTCCCAGAAAACTCTCGTAAAAGTGCAGGAAGGGGTCTGTACGGCCCGTACCGCGGTTGAAACTTTGTAGCATGGCGGCGACATCCGTGGCGCGGAAGATATCGCACAGGTCATCCACAATCCAGATGGCGCGGTCATCAAGGTCGGTGGAGATATACTGGAACAGCTTTTTGAGGAAGGGATTGCTGCTGGGGATGAGGCCGTAGGCTTCTTCGCGGGAGAAGGTCTCCAGCGTGGTATCATGCAGGCGGGCGGTAAAGAGTCCGTAGGCAAGGGTCTCTGCATAGATATCCGCAAAATCGGCAGGGCTGATATCATGGATGAGCAGCTCCTTGAAGGTCTCAAACTGTTCGTGCAGCTCGCCCGTGCTATCCTCCTCCAGAATCTTTTGGAAAACGTCCTTCATCAGTCGGGCCTTCTTGGCCATCATGGAGGCCAGGGACTTGGCGGAGCGGATAGTTTGGGTTTGGTAGGTGGCAAAGTTTTGGATGAGGTTGGTGAAGGCGTCCAGATTTTCCGGCAGGGGGACAACTTTGCCGTTTTGCAGCTCGGCAATGCGGGCGGTGGCTACTTTTTGGCCTTGCTTGTAGAAGCGGAACTCCAAGTAATCCGTGTAAATCAGGTTGTCCAAGCTGGCGGTATAGCGGGCGAACTGGTCTTTTTCGGCTGGGGTCAGGCTATCCAACCGGCCGACATCCTTAGCCTCTATATAGCCAACGGGCACCTCGCCCTTCTCCAGAATATAATCCGGCGCCCCGCACTTTTGGCGGCGAGGTTCGTTGGTCAGCTTGTAAGCCTCCGGCAAGAGGGAGAGAATGAAGTCTCGCAGGTCGCCACGGTAGGTGTGTTCGGTGGCTTTGTTGCCGTCAAAATCTTGGGCAATGTGCTGGATATACTTTTGAAAAGATTGCATGGGAGACTTTTTAGCACAAAAAACCCATATCCAACTATAATCTTTGACTTTTTATTTACGAATATGCATAGTTTTTTCTGCACGGTGAGAACCGTGTGGGGCCTTCAATCCCCTCACATGCGGCCAAAGCACAGGCCGTGACCCATGTGCTGCCTTCCGGTTGGGGAGGCGGCGAATACAACAGGCTTCGGCTGAATAGCCGCGCCGTTCATGTGACGGATTGAACTCCCCGGCCACCATTTTGGTGGCCGCGTTGCTTGAAAAAGGAGTTTAGAGAATGCCCGCCGTCACACAGTTTGTTTCCTATACCACAAAGTATGACCTTTATATTGGTGAGAAGGGCTGGAACGAACTCACCATAACGGAGCAGAATGAGATTTTACAGGCAGAGCTGCTTGCCCAGCCAGAAGATGTATCACCTGATGATTTGGTGATGAAGCGCAGTCTCATCAAAACGCAGGCACAGGGGCTAAGGGGTATTATTGTTGCCTCTGCTTTGGCTTTAGAGCGGGCGGGGCACATTCCGGATGCTACGGCATGGGATAAAGCAGAGATGGCGCTTATTATAGATTTTCTCAAAGGCACATCTTTTGCCAAACGGTTTGGCGAGATAACGGTTCCCTCTCAAAAAGATGTCACTCCCCTGCCGGAGGATATTTTGGAAAGTCTATCCGACACAGATTCTCTGGATGACATGCTGGACATGGAGCTGGCTGAAAGCCAAGTCTACCTGAGGGAGCTGCTTATGGATGGTGAGCTGGAAAATAACTCATATATCTCATACGAGGATTTCAAATCAAAACTGGCTTCTGGGGACATTTACCTCATCGTGGACAAAGGTATGGCGATTACCGCCGCCCGAAGCGGCTTCAATGCGGGGGCATGGGGGCTGATTTATACTGGGTTATTCACCCTATGTCTTTTGATGATTATCCCTGCCATTTTCATTTGGGGATTTTGGGTGTCTGTCGGCTTTGCCATAGGGGCGCTGATTCTTTTCCGTCTAACCCGCAACGCGTTGGTTCAGCGTGTCCGCCAAGCCGTGCTAGAGCATGAGGAGTGGTATGCCTTATTTTTGAAGAAAGGCGTGATATACTTGGTTGATAAAACTGGAAAACCACTATGAATAAAACCGGCTCGCCTTCTCATATATTTTGGTTGCTGCTGTGTATGGTAGCCCTATTGTTGATAGCTGTATTGGATATGCCTTACGGGTATTATCAGTTTCTTCGCCTGGCCCTTTCCGGAACGTTGGTTTACAGCCTTTATAGTGATGAGGCTCTGCGCCAAAAGGACGTTCTCAAATGGTCTCTGATTGGCGTGGCGATTCTCTATAACCCTATTTTGCCGGTGCACCTGACAAAAGAGATATGGGCCATGCTCAACTTAGCCGCAGCGGGCATCGCTGGCTTTGCCGCCTACACTTCTTACCGTGCCTCACGGTTCTAAGTAGCTTTCCGCCGCATATACTCTTCCATCAGTTCCTCCGTGGTAAGGGTTGCCAGCTTTTCCCCTCGGTACCCGATGTCGTGGAGAAGGCTGACTTGTTTTTCAGGCTGGATATAGCCGTAGGAGTTATAAGTGGTCATCATGTTGTCATGTCCCAAGTTTTGGCTTAGGGCCTTCATTTCTTGCAGATTCAGACGCTCCATACCCCATGCAATAATCATGTGACGGCAGGTATGAGGGTGAAAGTACGGCAACCCTACGCGCTCAAAAGCTGTTTTGAAAATATCCCTCACCGCCGCAGCAGATGCCCATGGTGTCTCGCTCAGGCCTGTCACTTCAAATGCTAATGTCTCCGGATTAGCCTTGACCTCGGTGGATGGAAAGAGTGGTGACTTGGGTGAACGCTTGAGGTCTTCTCTCAGATACCTGACCCACTCCACAACGATATTGCTGAATAAAGGCTCCAAAGGTATCAAGGCGGTATAAATCCCTTTTCTGAACTTGGTTTTCACATGCTTGGGGTCTTGCCAAACTGTCATCTTTTCCAGATTGACATCTTCCAAACGCAAACTAATCAAGGCGGCGTCTCGCATGGCCGTCATAGCCAAAAACGCCATAATCGCCCTATCTCGTTTTTCCACATCTGTTTCGTGGGGCATTCCCATAATGGCTTGGCGCATTTGCTCCAATGTAGGGATACTTCTTGGCTTGCTGGCACGGGCAGCACGGTCTTCATTTTTGGAAAGGTGCAGATACTCGGCGGCACGGGGGTCTATATGTCTTCGCATTTGGGGGTGGATGGCCAGCCAGATAAAAAACTCCCTCACCGCAGCCAGTGTTGAGCGGAGAGAGGCCAGGCTAAGAGGCTCACCTTTAGGGTTGGTCTGCTTTTCCAACCATACCTTGAAACCTTTGGCCTGCTCCTTATTGAAAGTGCTAAAGGACTGTCTACCGGTAAAGGTCTCAAACTGCGTAATGGCCTTCCATACCGCATCTACGGTTTTCTTCTGTTGGTGTTTTCCATGCAGCAGGGCTTCCTCATACTGCTTTTTCAGTTTCTCATTTACAGGGTTATATTCAGGCATAGCTGCTCTCCTTCCTCAAATGAACATGAACGATGGGGTTGGTTCTCCCCACCATGTTGCTCAGTGCCATCCTTCATGAAGCGATAAAGGGGGTGTTTTTCTCCCCATTCCTTTGGCTTTATCACCTTATTCATTTTGCTTCCGCATGTGGCGCAGGCTCCTGATAAACGGAGTAACTTGTTTGCAGTAGGTATGGTGGTGAGGGTGTTGGGTTGGATATGGCGAGGACACTGACACTTCATGCAGAAAGTCTCATCAGGAGCACAGGGCTTTTTCCGACGTTTTTGTCGTTTATCTAGAAAGAATTTCACTTCACTACTATGGAATAACAATGGGCGGGTATGCGGGATGGGTCTCAACCCTTCTTTCTGCCAACGCAGGATGGTTGCAGTACAGGCTATACCAAGGCTATCGGCCAGTTCTTGAGCCGTATAGCTATAATCCTGTCTCAAAAGACGCAGATTATAGACCGTGCGTTGGCCAGCCATTCATATGCCTCTGAGATAACTTACTAAGCGGGTTGGGCTTGAGAGACTCTTGCCAAAAGTTCCCTGATATCTTCCACCCGCCACGCGGTGATTCTAGGGCCAAGTTTGACGGGCTGGGGGTATTCGCCGCTTTTGACCTTTGCCCACCATGTGCTTTTGCCCACGGGGAAGATACGGAGAATCTCTGGCAGGCGCATAAAGCCGGTTTCAGGGAGTGTGTTGATGTTGGGTTTCATTTTGGTTCCTCCATTTGGATGTTGGTGGAACCATTTAGAGACTAAGGCATCCAGTTGTCTCTCCAAGACGCTGACAATAAAAAACGGTTATCGGTTTATTTTTTGCTACCTAGCTTTTTAGCGGCATAAACACAAGCGGTTTGCAGATTGCTGGGCGTGAAGTTTGTATCGGCATCGCTAACTGGGGAGACCTTTATCAGTTCTAGCGCCTCCTTCACAAATCGTTGCCCCTCCGTGGCTTCAACAGGTTGCCCATCACTTCTTACGTCATCTACCGTAAACTTTTGGCCGGTGGCCTCCTGATACAGGGCAGCCATTTCAAATACAAATCTCTCCAGCCCTCTCAACGCCTTGGGCCGCCCTCTTTTTATCGCCGCACCTTTCAAAGCCTGTTGATACAATGTGCCGAGTTCAGTGACATCCTCCAATGCTCTGTCCCACAAAATAGATTTATGCATATAATCATCATCGGCGTAGATAAACTGGTCAATCCAATCCCAGTCGTCTAAACGCTTTTGAATATCCTCAAGAGCCTGCCGATAATCCTCAGCAGCATGTGCGAGCCTACCACCTAACTTACGAATCTGTTTTTTCCGTTCTCTCACCCGTGGACTCACCCCATCCACACTGCACGAAAAAATAGCCAGTTTGATAGCCTTATGCTGTGAGAGATAAACTTCCAGCAGCTTCGCAAGCGAAACTTCTGATTTTTTGGAAAGAGCGCCGTGCATCTTTTCCAAAACAACTAGTTCTTGAGAAGAGGGCATCTTGGAGGCTTGTTTACCCATCGCTTTGAATCCCCATCACATAATCACCCCACCGCTGCATCATCACCACCCGTTCATCCAGATACTGGGCGCGGTCGTAGGCGGCGTCTACTTTGGTTTTGGGGGCGTGGGCAAGTTGGCGGTCTACCACATCATGGCGGTAGCCCAGCTTTTCTTTGATGGTGCTCATGGCCAACGCCCTAAAGCCATGCCCTGTGGCCTTGCCCTTATAACCCATGCGCTCCAGCGCCTTTAGGATAGTATTGTTACTCATAGCCTTGCGAGGGTTGGCCTGGTTGGGAAAAACATAATCCGGCACGCTCTCGCTGCCCCATGAGGGACGGAGGCGTCGCAACTCTTCCAAAATCTCCAGCACCTGGGGAGAGAGCGGCACAATGTGGGCTTTGCGCATCTTCATCCGCTCGGCCGGAATGAGCCAGGTGGCGTTAGGTATATCAAACTCACTCCAGCGGGCCTCTATCAGCTCGGTAGTACGCACAAAGGTGAGCAACATCATCTTCATGGCGAGGCGGGTGTGAGGGTAAAGGCGAGCATCGTTGTTTTCCAAG
>PFND01000063.1:0-4655 GCA_002791805.1 Alphaproteobacteria bacterium CG_4_10_14_0_8_um_filter_53_9
TTAAACATTTTCATGAATTCCTCAGATCGGCCACGGATGACCTCTTCACTTGGCCACATTTGCTGTGGTCTGCCCTGCTCCCTCATCCTGCGAGCTATCTCATCCATGACTCGCTCTCTTGCACCGGGCATGATTGTTCCAGAATAACTTGGCTTGGGTTGGTCACCGATCTGCTCACGCAGTCGCTGTGCCTTGATGCGGGCTGATTCTGCCTCGTGCGGATTTGGATTGTTGGCAGCCAACAGATCGAGCTTTCTGATCCGGGCCCGGATTTTCAATTCACTTTGTTCCATCTTTCATGAACCCCTCTTTCAACCAGCCCTTATAATAGAGTCGGCCAAGCTCAACCCCAACATCAGGGAACACAATCGGTTCCCGCCCATCCCGCTTGCTAGTCATCCGCATCATGTCATCCGGCAGAGGCTCAAATTCAATCGAGCAGCCGTCTGGGTGGTGCAGAGAGAACTTCGCACTCACTTTTGCTTCTTGGGTCGAGTGATCTTTGCTATTTGGCCATACCAGATTCCCAGCTGGTCCAGTGGTAGGTCTTTGCCTGGCTTTTCCATCTGGTCCTTGACCCACTTTTTGAGGCCAGCCGCATGAACAGAACGCTCACACTCAACATTCTCATATTCATTGGTCAGGACGACTGTCTCTTGGTTCAGGGTCTTGAGCATCTTGTCGGCGTGCGCTTGAGCCTCTTCAGCCAACTCCTGAGGGAAGTAGGTCACCACTGCAATCCTGTCGTCGGCGAGCCTGTCAGCCAGTGCCTGAGCTTGTTCAAACTGATCCTTGGGGAAGTGCACTGTCACGCTCTGCTTAACGATCTCCCCACCACCGTTGGCCACCAGCAGGTCAATCTTCTTCTCCTTCTCGGGATCATTTTTGGGTCCCAGAGAGCCATCGGCTGCAAAATGGATTTTGACTGTGGTGCCGGTTTGTGCGGACTTGAATTCTTCAATGCCAGCCTCCAGCATTGCCTCTGGCAATTTCAGCTGGGTGATGGTGTTGATCTGTTGCCGGGCGGCAGCGGCCATGGCCTCGGCAGTTTCTTTTGCGTCAGTGGCAGCAGCCTCAGCCACCAGCAGATCGCTGATCTTGCTCAGTTGGCTGTCGGAGGCTTCTTTCTTGGCTCCGAAGAGTGCATCAAGAGCAGTTTTGTCGGTCATAATTATTTCCTTTGATTGGCCAGCTAGCAGCTGACAGGCACTTTGCGATAGCTGCCGACTTCCCCACCACGGCGACCGTCTTTGTCGCGTCCTCGGGAATAGATGGCCATGGTCAGGTTCTTTGTGTCGGACTGTGCCCAAGCAACACCGAACAATATGTTGCTCCATGGGGAGCCAGACAGGGTGATGAAACAATCGTCCGCGCCAGAAGCATCAATCACATTGCTGATGTGCTCAATGTCCTCCTGGAAACGCTGCCCATCGTGAATGTTCGGAGGGGCTGGGAGGATGTATTCAATCTTCCCCAACGACTGGATTGCGTCCAAGTCAAAGTCCTCCGGATTGCGGGGCTTTTGAATTACATACGCAGTGGACATTTTATTCCTTCCCAGTTTCCGAGCTGTCTTCGGCTTGGGGCAATTCAATGGCAACATCTTTCAGCAGCACCATCGCACCGACGATCTCACGAGCTTTTTGCATGCAGTGGTCTGCATTGCTCTTGCCGCGATAGCGTTCGTCTGGGTCAAGGCCATGCTGCCGGGCGATCATCCGTGAGACGGCTACGGTGGCTTGCTGTTCAGTCATGGTGACCTGTTCAGGGGCTTGCTCTTCATTCTTCTTGGCGGCCATTTCAGTTTCCTTCTTTCATGAGCTTGTCGATGCGAGCCTGACCATGGACGATTGCGCCCTTGGCGATGCCGGCAGCTTGGATTGCGATGTTGTAGGCTGAGTTGTATTTTGCCATCACCACTTCCTTGGAGGGTGACGAGAGGATCAGTGACTCCTTATAGACCAGAGAGGTGTTCTCAGAAGTGTTGGATTTTTCGTCCAGCAGGTTGATGTTGTAGAATTCATCAGTGATGGGCTTCTTGTCACTGACAAACTGGCCGACCCTCGGCACTGTGATTGCGAGTGAGTCTTCTTCACGCTCTTCAGGAGCCATCATCATGGGCCAGAACAAAACATATTCACTGGGCTTCAATTCCATCTCAATTTCCTTTTATCAAAAGTGGTAACTGGGGGAAGCAGTTGCGACCCTCTTCCCCCAGCCATTCCGGATCAGAACTTGTCTTTGTCGCTTTTGGTGGAATTCCCTCCAGCTGAACCTGACGTCTCATCCCCGAAACTCTCAGCACCAGCGGCCACTTCACCGGCCGACAGCATCTGCTCAAAACGAATTGCCGCAGCCATCAAGTCTGGGTCATTCATCTCAAGGATCGTTTTGCCTTTCTTGACGTTCCAAACGAACCAACTGTTGTCACCATCATCACGGATAACCGTGGACAGGTGATAGGACCGGTAGAAAAGGGGTGGTGTGAATTTGCCCTTTTCCGGGTGGTCCAGCTTCTCGCTGGTCGCATAAGACATCCACTGGCGCGAAGGCTTCAGCTGAGTCCGGCTCATCGGAATGATCAGCTGGTTGCCGAACAGGTCGATGCAATACCATGTTGCAGTTGGGATGATGATGTTGCCATTCGGGTGCACATCAAAGCCCTTGTCATCGCGGGTGCACTCGTTCAGCATGGTTTCGTCTTCGCCGTGGTCATTGACGAACCCACCACGGTTCGGCTTCCACTCAATGTTGTGCCGCTTATAAACACAAGGGATGACGACAATGTCGTCAACCACTTCAGCCGTAGCAACATTGAGAATCTGGCCGACTTCAGCGCCTTCAATATATTCAGGCTTGCGGGTGCTGACCTGCGGACTCAGGTCCTGAAGGATGGACAGGCGAGGCATGATGACATCGCCGACGCCAACGCTTTCCATGCCCTTGTTGGCGAAACCTGCCATCTGGTCCATTTGTGGTGCGGAGAGAGAAGTATTTGAGGCTGTGGCGACTGCCTTGCCTTTGGTGGTCTTGGTCATTGGTGTTCCTTTCAATCTGAGCCATGTTGCTCAGTTGGCACTTGTCGGCTGTTCATGGGTCAAAGTCAAACTTTTCGTTCTGCAATAACGTCCTGCCATCTTTTCCAGACGCGCCCATTGCCTGAGATGGAAATTCGGGTGCCATAAAAGCCCGGCAAGAGGATCGAGTCAAAGCTCTCTCCTTCAAACTTGCCAACCCAGAGCAGGACGAACCTTTTCCGGAAGGCTTTTGAAGGCCGGTGGCGAGGGTGGTTGAGTCGTCTTTTCAATTTTATGCGCATGTCATTTTTCCTTGTGTATTGCGATTGTTCTGCCCAAATCAGGATCGCCGCGCCAATGGCCTTTGACCTGAACGAACTTGCCATGGGTGAAGCGAAGGTGCGACCGGCACCAGTGCTGGCTCTTCCGACCGCAAGCCGACCTCCGGATTTCACCATGCTTTGGTTCTGTGGGTTTCCTGACAATTGTGTATCCTTTGAATTTTCCGAGACCAAGCTTTTTCGACTTGGAAGAAGGGAAAACTTTCCTCGTCATGATCGATCTTCCAGAGCTTGGGCAATTTATTGAAAATAATATAGGGAGCAAGACTCCCCTAAGAATTGCTGTCTGGAATTTATCATAATTCTCTCGGTTCTCCAAAGATTTAGCTCTTATCCAGCTAAGAGCTTCCTCTGATTCCTGGATTTTTAGTGCCTCTCCATTGCCGAATTTTTCCAATGCCTTTTCATAGAATTCTGTTATCTCATTATCCCCAAAGCTAATTCCTCCTTCAAGTATTTCAAAATCTGAAAAATCAAACAGTTGGTGGCCCGATCCGTTGAATGTGTGGCTCTCACCGCAAACTCTCATTTGCACTCCTTCAAAACCAGTTTCATAACCCTTGAATGCAAACAAAGTGGGGGCTGTCCCTTGATCCGACATTTCTAGGCTGCTGCAAAAGACTGTGTTTGAGGAAGGCAGGAAAAGGTGTTTAGCTATCTCCTGCTTCAATTCTTCAGAATCTGAATTTCCTGATACGATCTGTTCCAAATCTTCATATATATCATTTGCATCTTCTATCTGATAGATGACACAATCGGGAGCTTTCAAGACTTCATCAATGAACGAGATTGATTCTTCTGTTGTGTGCAATCTTGTGCGTTCAAAACAGCCTTTCCTCCAGAGATGGGAGAGCTTCTTGAAGTCAATAAGTTGTTTTGGAAGGGACATCACACAATCTCCAAAACAGGTGGCAGCCAGACCGGGGCCCAGACGATTGCCAGCATTACCAATATGGCTCCGATCACAATCCAATCCGCGTGCGGATCGTTGACTGGTTCAAAGCGATCATCATTCAACTTGTTGAGCAGCTTCTTAAGCATTGATTTTCTCCACAGTATACATATCATAAATCCGGCTTGACCTGTTCACTGTATAGTCCTGAACAACACCGTCAACATAGGCAGCAACATGTCCCCGGACATAAAGCAAGCAGTCTGGCACATTGGCCCACTGAGCCTTAAAACGCACAGGGTGGCGCGTTGTCAGGTGGTGCAGGTTGCAGTGCTGGCCAGGATAGGAGGCGATGATGGCATGGCGATCCTTGAAAGGGATTTGAACCATCTTGTAGCCCAGCAG
>PFND01000063.1:4664-4837 GCA_002791805.1 Alphaproteobacteria bacterium CG_4_10_14_0_8_um_filter_53_9
ATTTTCTTGAACGTAGCGATGGCAACCCTGACCCGACTTGCGGCCGGACTGGCCCAAGGCGCTGTGGACTGTGCCATACTCAACGCCAGTGATCAGTGCGAGGGCCTTGACAGTGCAATCCCTGTGTTCACCGATCTCGTCAGAGATTTTATCCAGCTGGGAAAAGGCGTCTG
>PFND01000063.1:4886-5673 GCA_002791805.1 Alphaproteobacteria bacterium CG_4_10_14_0_8_um_filter_53_9
TGGGGGTGGGAGGAGTCTGAACCCCTCCCGGTTGGTTTAGGCCAGCTGGCTGTTGCCGCGCTCAATGTCCCAGCGCAGGTCATTCATGCGCCCACCCGCTGCCTTATAATCAGCCAGAGCGATGGAGCCACCGGCCTTGAGGATGATTTCAAAGCTGGTGTGGCCGTGGGTGCCGGGCTTGCGAGGGTTGGCAGCGACCAGAGCAGTGATGGTGTCGCCTGTGGCCTTGCCGGTTGTTTTGGTTTTGAGGGCTGCGTCAATCAGCTGTTGCTGTGCCTTTTTCTGGGCCGGAGTGCGGCTGTCGCTGTAGGCTTGGCGACAGTGGACACTTTCCTTGCCGTTGAGGCCGCGAGCCAGAGCGGTGTGGCATTTTGTGATTGCTGGGGTGGCTGGCTCTGCAGTTTTGAGCTCATCACAGAGGTGAACTGCTGACCATTCGTCAAAGCCCAAATCAGTGAAGTTGACATAGTTGTCTTTTTCGTCCCACTCACCGACTTCAATGAGCTTCTTCTCAATCAGCGAGGCAATCACGCCGCCGACTGCATGCTCATTGAGCTGCATCTCGCCGCCAAAATCGTCAGCCCAGAGATAGGTCTGCACTTCCGAAGCTTGGGTTGGGGTGTCACCATTAATGCTGTTCATTTCGTGGTGGGCGATGGCGTTGAGGACGTTGTATTCTTTGGCTGTGATGGTCATTTTGGTTTCCTTAGATCGGGTTTCATGGTGAGGGAACTCTCCCCTCAAGAAGTGTTGTCGGCCAGTTCAATTCAAAAGTCAACTGTTAATT
>PFND01000063.1:5807-6409 GCA_002791805.1 Alphaproteobacteria bacterium CG_4_10_14_0_8_um_filter_53_9
GTCGGCCGGACTGATATCCCTCATCATAGCCTTGGCCATAGGTCCTGGCGAGGATGCTGCGGCTGTCGGGCTCTTGGGATTGCCTAGCCTCGATCATTTCTTCGGGCTCAAGAGAGGCAAACAGGGTCGGACCCGAAAGTGTGCGTTTGATGGTGGTCATGACAGCTTCCATTCAATCATAGCCATTGCGGCTGATCTGTTTTTGTGTTGTGAGCGGTGCCGCCCGACGATTGCAACAGTGCCAGTGGGCAAGTGTTCAACCCGCACTGGATAGGCTGTGGCTCCTGTGGTCTGGCCGCCAGCACTTTCTGGCCTCTCGCTGGAGACCTTGCACTCAGATTCAAAGTCAGTCATGATCCATCCTTCGGTTTGTGCCACTCTGGGTCAGGCTCTTCAAGCAGCTGGGCCAGAGCGACCTTGGCAGCGTGTGATCGGCAATATGGTTGGCCGTCAATTTCGACTGTTGCGTGCTGCATGCAGTGATCATACTTCCATTTGTCTGATCGCTCAACTGCCCTTTGTTTGCGGCGGCTGATGCATGACTTGTTGTAAACCATGACGTCAACCGGAACACAACACTGAATGAATGTTGGCTCAGGAAC
>PFND01000050.1 GCA_002791805.1 Alphaproteobacteria bacterium CG_4_10_14_0_8_um_filter_53_9
TCTCCTTGCCATAAAAAGGCAAGCAGGGTTAGTGTGATTGTATGGAAATATCACAACTCGCCGCACTGTACGTTAATTTTATAGAGCCGCTGCTCAAGATTCTCTTTTTTGCAGCTATTTTCATCAGTGTGTTACATATATTCAACGCTATGAGGGACGGTAAAAAACATAGTGAGATTATTGGAATGCTTTTTAACGGATTGATTTCATTGCTAAAAAACATCTTTATTTATGCAGGAAAGGGCTTGGCGTGGTTTGCGCAAATGTTGCTAAGAATCATCAAGCTTATTTTTGCATCAGTTCGTGACTTCTTTACGTCAGACATCTAGTTGCAAATACTTTCTAGGGTGGTAATCTTCCTTTTATAGAGTCGATAGGAGGGCGGTTGCCATGAAAATATTTAGTCAAAAACAGTACCTTTGTGGGGTTGGCATTGCTGTGTTTGGTTTGGCGGGGTGTCAGCAGATGCCGCATAATCCCTCTGCATCCATTGCACCCGCAGGGGCATATCCTGGGTATTATCCTCAGCTTCCTGCTGTGCCCACACCTCAAACGGCTATGGAAGATTTAGAGCCGGCTGCAGGCCAAATGCCAGCCTCATATAATCAGCCTTATCAAAATGCAGGTGTGGCACCATCTCATATGCTTGTCGTAGAGGGGGCTATAAATAAAGTAGAAGAGCGCCTTCAGCGTGTAGAGAAAGCCATGCTAAGGCTGGATAGACGCATGCAGCTCGTGGAGCGCAACGAGCTAAACCGTATGGGAGACGCCGCGCCAAGCATGGGGCGTAGTAGTGGGCTAGAAGAAAGTGCTGTAATGCCTGCTATGGCAACGGGTGGCTATAACCAAGGGTTTCAACCCATAAGCTCGGCCATTACATCGTCGTTGCAGGCGGCATCCCGTCCTGCGGCATCTGGATTTCAGTTGGCCAGTTTGTCGGCGGCTCAAGGGGTGGAGGGGGCAGCGGGCTTGCCATCTTTGGCAGATGAAACTGCGGGAGACTCTCGCCCCAGTGCCGATAGTGACATTGCTATTTGGACAGTAAAGTTTGAAGGAAATAATATATGGCCTACACGCACACAGTTGCCGTTTAGTAAGGATGTGGTGTCCGCCCTGCGCAGCGGTAGTCCCGTCACAGTCTTTGCAAGGGGCAGTCAGCCAAGCGGTGTGTTGTTTAGGGATCGTGTTAAAGCGTTGAGCCGTTATTTAGGCAAGGTGAGTGGAAAAGAGAGTGTTCCTATTGCCGCAATGCCCGCTTCTCACCTGGATGACACAACGATTGAGATTTTTGCCACATTTTAAGCAAGCCAGAAGGAGCGCCCCTTGAAAAGATGGAAGAAGGGGGGTAGCTTTGGGTCGCTAAAGTCAAAACAATGCGTTGTTAAGGCTTATTGCAGTTAACATGTAAAACCCCCCGCGGCCTGTTTCCCTATATAGGCTGAAAGAAGATATAAAAATGAATTAAGGATAAGGAGACCTTACCCCATGAGCGTCGCAGCCAACATTTCCGCCCAAGCCCTCGATCAAGCCCTTGCGCCACTGTTACCCAAGTCAAACCCGCAGTATCGTGCCCGGCTCATTAATCAAATTTTGCAACTTATTCGCCACGGTAACTACGCGGAGACATTTATCCGCACTACGCCAGAAGGAACAGACCTCGTCAATTTTGCCCGTTTGTGGGAATATGTGTTGGTTCAGTCAGATCGTCAAACCCGTGGATACGTTGCCCGCTCTAACAGAGACGACTTTGAAGTCACACGAAAAGAGTTTGAAGATTGCATCGATTTTATGGCCACCAAGCTGAAAAGCAGCATTGAGCGTCACGATCTGGATCTGGCGGGAACAAACTTTATCTCCCGTATTGCTCAGCGCTACCAGATTGTAGATAAAAAACGCAAAGCCCCCGCCGTCGAGAAATCAGAAAAGCCAGAGAAGCAGGAAAAAATGGCAGCGCCCACACAAGAGAAAATGCCCGACGCTCAGGGAGAGATTCTGGCAGAAGAGAAAGTTGCAGCATCCGCCAAGGCTGCACCCAAGCGCGCCACCAAGCCTGTGGCAGGTGATACATTGAGTGAGCTGGAAGCTTTGTAGTCAAAACAACACACATCGTCGCCTAACTCACACACCCCCGTCTTGCCGACCTTGGCAGACAGGGGTTCTTTAGTATACGCTCCGCCGTAGATGAAATGTCATATAACAAAGGAGATTCAGGCTCATGTCTAAGCCGTTTGAATTCGGTCAAACCGTTTTTATTTTTCTGTCCGTACTTGGGGTAGCTGTATGGGTGGGAACAATCTGGAAGGCCGATGGCGAAGATAGGCTTAATCAATCCTGCCTCCCTCTGGAATTTGTGACAGATGGGCTGCACGAGGTATCAACCGCCCTTGTTGGTTATCCTCCCCGCTGGACTCTTTATCTCCAAAGCTATCTCATGGGTGGCTGCTACTATTTCTTTTCGGTTATTTTACCCAAGAACGGCGATAAGGAAACAATTTCCGGAAGCGGGTATAATCCTTACCTCGGCCAGCCATCCGGCGGCGTGCGCTACTAAGCAGAGGATAATATTCAGCAAGAGAGCCCCCTTTAAAGGGGGTTTTCTTGTATAGAGATAAGGAGGAGTGAAGGGGGGGAGGGGCTAAGCTCCTAAAAGGGCATGGCTCTCCTGGTCAAACAACACCGCTTTGTCCTGTACGGCAGCGGCAAGCTGGCGCTTGTCAGCAAGGGCAAAAACGCCTTCTTTTAAAATAGGGTAATCCTGTAAACGCTGGACCACGGTAGGGAAGGTTTGGGGGTTAAATCGTAGAACACAAGCATGTGGCCATGTCGTATCGCCAAAAACCATTTGTACCGTACCGTTGTAGCTGGGCACGCCGCCCCACTCAGGTAGCAAAACGCTAAGTTCGCTTAAAATGCTGGCGAGTATGGGCCAGGCAGGGTGGTCGGCGCCGCCTCCGCTCTCCCAAAGGTTCAGGTGTTCTCTTAAGGAGGGCGTTAAAAGTTGGGCAATCTGACCAAGAAGGGCGCGCTGACGGACGGCCGCTGTTGTTTCATCCAGCCGAACACCCTCCGTATCAGGCTGAGAGGGGTTGCTCCCAAGCTTCATCTCATCAAGCAGCGCGGGCAAGTAAGAGGCAATATGCTTGGTCAACTCACGTTTTAGGTCATCATCTGCACGTAAAGGAGCCTGTTCCCCGCGTGTTTTACGTATGTGGGTTAAGGCGCGGTGAAGAACATCAATAATCTCGCGAGATTGAGGATCGGCGTTTGTCGGCAAGCTTAAGGGGTTTTGGCTGTGTTTTAGGGCGGTTAACAAGACGCGGCGGAGCCGAGTGTTGTCTTCAGGGTTATCGCTCAGGTGTCTAAAGCTGGGCATCGTGGCTAAAATGGTCGCTGCCATACCTCCATGTTCCAGGGTACGTCTCTCAAAGCGAACCTTATCTTTTTTCCACCAGGAGGATAAAGGGTAAGTCTCGCGTTTTTCTTGATAAGCGTAGGTTTTGCCAAGGTCTTGGGCAAGGGCGGCTACACGGTGTAACCAAGTGGTGCCTTCCATTTGGCGCACAGCATCCCAAAGGGCCATGCTGTGGGCATGTAAGCTTAAATCTTGACGCTTAAGGTCGTAAGGCCAGTGACGAAACCCGTTCAAAAAACCAATAAGTTCGGCTTCAAGGGGGTGAAGGCCCGGCCAATGGGTGGGGGGAGCGACAAGAAGAGGAAGAAACTTGCTTAAAGATAAGGCAAACGGGACAGGCTTTCCTGCCGCGTCAGTCATTTTAAAGACAGTCCCATACTCGTCGGTATAAGCGCCTTCAAAGCCTGTTTTCTGCCGATTAACGGACCATTCAATGCCTTTAAGCCCAAGCCAAACCAGCAAAAATCCACCAAAAGCGGCCGCCGCCAGCGTGGCAACGCCCTGCCCATAGCGGATAAAGTTAAGCCCACGCTCACCAAATAGGTATGTAGAGACAACAAGGTAAAGCCAAAAAGCAATCACAAGAAAGCCCACAACCATGGCAAAGCGAGCTTTAGGGCCGTTCATGGAAAAAGGCTTTTTTAAAGGTTGGATAAGACATTTTTCAGTTTACTGCCTGTTTGGTTGGCGTTTTTGTCACACACCCTGCAAGTGGGACGGGCATAACCCCTACATGCAGGGGGGGTGTCTGTGGTAGCGTTAGGGGCAAGTAAAAAAAGGTCAAGCCTCAACCATGATGCACCACAACTTCTCACACACCCCTCTGGCATACATGCCGCACTTTGTGCTTGTCGCAGGGTTTATCAGTCTTTTAACAGGCACATCGCTCGCGGCACCTGTGCCGGGTTATGTTCCCCCCACTACGCTGGATAGCGTGCCCGAGTATGTAGATGATACACGCGGGGTTTATGTACCTACCCATACGCAACAACGGTTAAAAACAGGGGCGGAGCTTTCAAATTGGCAAAAAGTGTCCGAGGCACCCCGTCCTCTTTATGCACAAAAATCTCCTTCGGGCCAGTATTACGAGCAGTCTTTAAATACCGTCGCCACAGGTGTGGCAGATACAGGGAGAGAGCTTGATCGTATTGCTCAGGATCCAGGCCTTCTCGCAGGCGGTAAGCCCACAGGGGATGCTCACCTGTATCAGGATGAGATGTTTCAAAGAGATATGATGCAGGGCGATCAGCTCGCCATGACAGATCTGACAGGCATGCCATCCCTTGCTACAGGCGGTCAGCCACGTGTCGGGTCTCAGGTGCCTAGCCAGATAGATGGCCGCGCTGTAGATATTGCTCCCGCACAACCCGCCACCATGTGGTCAGGTGGGGGGCAAGAGGTTGCTGCGGTTCGTGGTGGCGGGGTGGATATGCAAAACAGTATTGTCCGCATCCGGGAGGAGCGCGTATCCGTGCGCCGTGTCCTGCAACGTATGATGGATCAAATTGGCGCAGGTGGATGGACGACTGTTTGGGATGTCTCGGAGCAAAATGCAGGCTTGCCGGATATGGAAATTTCCATGTACGCGGAAGAACCGTTTATCAATGTGTTGAACGCGCTTTTAGGCCGTCTGCAAACCCGCAGTGGTCAACCGTTGCGTGTTGTGCGGTATGATCAAACGCAGCGTCTGGTGATTACCGACCGCACAATGGGTAATGGTGCCAGCACCTCTCCGGCTTACGGGTCAGATGTCGCGGTGACAGAAGGTGTGTTGAAAGAAGCTGTTGTCAGTCTTCACTATGATGAGATTCCTTTGGTGGATGCCTTGGAAAATGTGGTAAATCAAGCGGGTAAAGGGCAATGGCGTTTGCGCATGTATGCGGGGACAGATCAGGTGCTTAAGCCCGCCCATATAGAAGAGCCGTTCAGTATGGCTCTGGAGCGCATGCTTAAAGTATTTGGTCTCCGGTATGAAGTATTCCCAGGGGGTAAACTTATTGTGATTACAGCAAGTGATAGATTCGGATTTAGAGGGGTACAATAAACATGAGAACACGCACAATCATATCAGGTTGGCTTACCGCTGCAGCTGCAACGGCGCTTGCAGGGTGTGCGGCAGGCTATACTCAAAAAAACAGTCCAGCTAATGCCTATAAGGATTACGATATTGCCAATAAAAATAATGCGGCCGTTATTGGTATAGGCGAGCCTATGAGCGTGCGCCAGATGCGTGCCGATGCCACGTTTAACACGCAGGGCACAAATACACTGGAATCGGTCATGAAGGATATGGCCACCACGTATAATGTGGCCATTCGTTGGGGTAACGGTGTCCGTCAAAATGTGCGGAAAGATGTGGTGATCAACAACCTTAGTTTTGATGAAGCGCGTGCGTATATAGAAGATGTGTATGATGTCCAGATTATCAGAGAAGGCGAGCGCCGCCTGCTCGTGCTGCCCAGCGCGTCAGAAACACGCCTGACAGAGTTTAATCCGGGAGATAATGTTTCCTTGGCCAGTGCCCTTAAAGGTCTGGCAGATCAGTGCGGATATAATCTGGTTATTACAGAAAGCCGGGATAAGTTATCCTCGGCCCGCGTCAGCACCCGCCTAAAGGATGTCACCTGTTTCGATGCCTTTGAAGCCCTTCTTGCCCCGCAAGGCCTCAGTCTTGTAAATACGGGAGATTATTATACCATCGGCGGGCTGCCACAACGTAAATGGACGGTAAATCTGTACGAGCCGGAACGTGATGAAACGATGACGGTGAAGTACGCGTCAGATATTGGAAGTGGCTCAAGCTCGGAGAGTGGAGGGTCTTCAGGCTCTGCCGGGGGAAGCAGCGAGGTTAAAATTACCTATACACGTAATTTATGGCAAGATCTGGAGACAGATCTCAATCGCCTGGTTCAGTCTTATTGTGAAGATAACACGGCGTCATCAGAGCCTTCAAATTCATCATCTACAGGCACGCTGTTACCACCGCCTAGCAACGTAGGTGGCTCAATGATGCCACAAGATAACAATACCATGGGGTCAACCGGGGGGGCCGTAGAAGGTTCCTCGTCTAACGCCTGTGGATATGTGCGGATCAATAAAAATATCGGAATGATTCAAATGCGCGCCCCTATCTCGGTGTTGCAAGAGGCGGCCGATATCATTGATCGTACGGAAGAAATTGCCACACGACGCATCATGCTCGAGGCGCGCGTCCTCGCCGTCACAACAAGCCGTAATTATAATCAGGATGGCCGGATTATTGGCCTTCAGGGAGATAAAGCCTTTGGGTATAACGATGCAGCAACAACATTAGGGACAGGGCAGTTAAGCTCGGCAGGTAATGCACCGGCAAGTACAGGTGCCCCCGCCATGAGCATGGCCAGCACGCTTGCCAGCTTTTTGGATAGCACAGGCGGCTCAGGCTCTGCCACATCAGGTGTAGGTGCAGGTGGCTTCTTGGGCGTAGGTAACCGCACACTTCAAGCTGCTGTTCAGTTTCTGGAATCTTACGGCACAACGTATGAGCTTATGCATCCCCGCATAGAGCTTATGGATCGTCAGCGCGCCACGCTGATTGATGGCCGTAACGAGAAGTATTTTGTAGCGAGCACAACATCCGATACAGAGACAAACACAACGGAGAGCACAATCGAAGAACGGAGCCAGTTCTTGGGCCTTCAGTTCTCCGCAGCAGCTCAAGTGGGGGATAAGGGAGAGCCGCACACCATCAGCCTTCAAATTCCCATCACCTCTAAAATATCAGAGGTGGATATTCCCAATTCTGGTGGCTCCAAGGCGCCTGTAGCGTCCACACGGCTTATCGATCAGCAAGTGCGCCTGCGAGATGGAGAGATTAAGGTCATCGGAGGTCTCACAAAAACCATTGCGGTGGATAGAGAGTCAGGCATTCCCATTTTCAGAGAAATTCCTGTTGCAGGTAAACTCGGAAACCAAGAAAATATTAGCTATGAGAACGTAGAATTTGTTGTTCTTCTGCAAGTTAAGCAGTTGGATTGACAACATGTCAGGAAGTTCTCATGCTAAGGGCATATAAAGTGAAACCACAAGTTAAAGGAAGACGAGAAGAATGAAACAAAATCATTTAAAGCGCATCGCAGGTTATACGCTGGATCAAATGATCCTCATCGTGGCGATCATCGCCATCTTGGTGACCATCATTATTTTATCTATTGGTTGGAGTATTATCAGCCGAAGCAGCGGTGCCAAACTGGCATCCCAGTTCCGTCAGGTAGAAGATGCCAACGGGCAGTTTTATGCCGCCAACCGCGTGTGGCCACAAGATTCTGTCACAGCGTCCAACTCAAGCACAAACATTCTCGCACTTACAGGTGGGGCAACATACCGTGCAGGCCTTATCTCGACAGAAAACATTAAAAACTATGTTCCGGGCTTCCGTATCTCCGGGTCAGATGTTCTTCATAACTTTGGTGGGGCAGGTGGTATCATTACCATGGCCACACGCAATGCACCTTTTGGCCTTACAGGTACCTATCTGGTCGTGCAATTTACAGGCGTACCATTTAGTGAAGTTGTGGAAGCAGAAAAAGCAATTGACGGTGGAACAACAGTCAACGCAGATTACACAACAGGCCGTGTCACCGCGTTTACCACAACAGCAGGTAACTGTTTTACAGGTACGCCTAACGCAACAGCAGCCAGCGTGAGTCCGGGTACACCAGTTGCAGCGTGCTACGTTGCCAACCTTATCCAGTAACGTATCCCCTCATCTGCATCAAAAAAGCGGCACAGGCCGCTTTTTTGATGCAGATTTACGACAAACCGTTATCGTAAAAAGAAGGTAAAAACAAAAAGGGTGCGAAAAAATAACGTTGAGCGTGTAAGGTAGATAAGCAAAGAATACGTATATAAAGACGATGCAAGACATAACACTGCCAGATACCCTGCAAGGAGCACCCAGCGCGGTGCCCGAAAGTGCGCCGCAGGCATCACAGGAAGATGTTATTTACACAAAGGTGCTGGAGGTTGTGCAGACGGCCAAGGATATTGGTATTGATAGTGTTACAAAGGATTATATAAAAGAGCAGCAGGAGAGTGGGGTGCGGGCCGCCCAAATCTGCCGCCAGCTTGTCCAGCGCAAGATGATGAGCCGCATCCAGTTTGGCCGAGCCCTTGCGCGGGCGCGCCGTGGAAGGGAAATCATGTCCTTTTTGGATATTCCTTCAGAGTCGATAGATTTAAGGCATAACCTCAATCCAAAAGCGGCTGCTATTTTGCGGGGAGAGAGAATCGTTCCCCTCCAGCTCACAATGGCAGAAGGCACGCAAACGCCCGAAGAGTTGCATATCGCGTGCGAAAACCCCCTGCCGGATTTGGTGCTGGAAAGCCAGCTGAGAGATATTCTAAATCCGGCTCTCAAAATAAGCTGGCACTTTTGTTTGAGAGAGGTGGCAGGGGCCTTTTGGCTTTCCGGGCAGTCAGAAGATATCGATTCAGGTATGGAAGCAGAAGCCCTGCTGGATAGAATTATCGGCAACGCCGTAGATGCACGATCGTCAGATATTCATATAGATCCCTCCATCAAAGGAGAGCCAAGGGCCATTATCAAATACCGTGTGGATGGCTTTGTGCACCCCAAAGAGGTGATTACGACCGAGCAGCTGGAGCGCTTGCGCGTCCGCATAGAAAACTTGGCGCGTATGCCAAAGGTAAACCTTAACCACACAAACAAAGGAGCTTTTACGCGGAGCGGATATGATTGGCGTGTGCAGGTGCAGCCCCATGCCGGACGCTTAGGCCCTGTGCCGCGTATTGTGCTCCGTCGCCTCCAGCCAGAGGTTATGCCGCTGGAAGTGCTGGGTTATCCGCAGGATTATATTGCAAAAATCAAGCAAGCCTCAGGGGCGCCCAACGGCGTCGTATTCTGGACAGGCCCAACAGGGAGCGGAAAAACAGAATCCATTCACGCCGCCGTGGTAAGCGTCAATCCCATGGCCAAAGGGTATAGCGTCCACACAATAGAAGATCCTCCGGAAAAACGCGTGCCGGGCTATGCCGTCCAAATGGAAATCGCCGAGGAAGATCCCCAGCGCACAGCACTGCAGATGCTTAAGTCATCCCTTCGGGCAGATCCTGATGTGATTATTTTCGGGGAGGTTCGCGATAGCGAGATGGCCCATCTGGTGTTTGATGCTGCCAACACGGGTCACCTTGTGTTCACAACCCTTCACACAAACACAAGCCTGGATGCTATTGTCCGCTTGTCAGAGTTAGGCATAGATGGATTTCTGCTCTCCTATATCCGGGGCATTGCCTCGCAAAGGCTTTTAAGAAGGCTGTGCACACACTGTCGCCTTAAGGTGGATGAAGTGGATGATTACACAAAATATGTGTTTGATAGATATAATGTTCCTCTGGAGGGTGCAGATCTTCATGTCGCGAATATGGAAGGCTGCGCCAGCTGTAACTACACAGGGTATTATGGGCGTATTGCCGCGGCCGAGTGGTTGGTTCCCAGCAAGGAGATTATCGAGGTCAGCCAAAGCAAGCAGTGGCAAATGCTGGAAGATATGGCCAAGCGGGCAGGGTGGCAGCCCATGGGGCGCATGGCAGCAGAGCATATGAAGCGCGGTGTGACAGATGCCAACGAAGTTGCCTCAAAAATCCTGGAACTGTCGGCAGAGAAGTTAGGATAGAGTATGGGATTGGCCGCACTCTTCAAACCAACCCTGGGCCTTCAGGATAGGGTTGATTTCTTTAAAACGCTCAGCAGCTGGCTAAGTTCAGGTGGGGGCCGTATGTCTTTGTCAGAATCTGTGGCAAACACATGTGATGCCTTCAGCCATGATGAATATAAAGCGCTCAAACCCAAAATGGACGCCATAAAGGGAGAGGTCTACAGCGGTCAATCCACACTCTATCAATGTCTCGCCGTGTCCGATTTAGGTTTTTCAAGACAAGAAGTGGCCATTATAGAAGCCGCAGAGAAAAGCAGTCAACTCAGGCAGAGCTTGCCCGCCTTGGTTCAAGCCTTGGATATTCAAAGCAAAAGCCGCAGAGAGCTCACGTTTAAACTCGCAGGCCCACTCACCATTGGTGTTATCCTTATCATCATGACGCTGGGCGTCTTGCTGGTCATGATGCCTCTCATCGTCGGCCCCACCATTCAACGGAACGAGAGTGCGCTTGCCACTTTCCCATGGCTCATGCGGGCCTACTGGTATGTGTCTGTTTGGCTGTCGGCCAACCTGTGGTTCTTATTTACGTTGTTTGGTACACCCATCATTTTATTTGTTCTGCGTCAAACACCGCTTATGCGCCAAAGCTATCAAACTTTCATTATGCGCTGGAAGGTCACCCGTCGGCTTATTTTAAGCTACAACAGTGTTCTGGTGTCATATTTCATGCCTGCTTTGGTCAGGTCAGGCATGCCAACCTATCAGGTGTTGGAGCAACTCTCGGAGTGTGTAAGCAATCCAACCCTCTCCGCCATCATACGCCACAGCTCTCAACTGCACGAGCAAGGGATAAGACTCAGCGAGGCGCTTCAAGGTGTACCGTTTCGAGCCTCGTTTATCAACGCCGTGAAGGCAGGGGAGGCAACGGGGAGCCTGGCAGAGCGAATTTCAGAGCTGCAGGATAACTACCTGCTGGATATGGAACGGCAGATGAAGGTCATTGTGGGCACACTTAAGTTTGTCGTGATGTTGATTCTCTTGCCCATCTTTATTCTTTCTACCTATACTGCACTCGTTGCCCCCATCTTTGCGCTTATGGAGTATAAATAAAGCTATGTCCCTTCTTCTCACCACATCTCGTCATATTGTCTATGAAGCTCCGGCGAGCGGAGACTTGGAGGTTATGTACGTCAGCCCGTCAGATACACGTCAGGTGATGAAGCATCTCCAGGGGAACGAAACGCGTCAGGAGATGGCAGCCCGCACAGGAATGGTGGATCAAATACCCCTGTGGCGGTACACAAACGGAGAGGTTGTGCTTTTCGGTACACTCGTCAAATCTTTGTCAGAGAGGGTGCAAGGCGCCAAAGTCTGGCTGGCAGAGGATTATACAGATAAAGAAGATACGGTTTTCTATTACGTACTCGGCGGCAGGCATATTGTCCACGGGGTGAAAGAGCAGGGTGATGAGGCTCATGTGGATGACTGGCGGGTAACCATCCTGAAAGCAGAGAATGATGAAGGGGTCGCCCGTCTTATAAAAAGCAGCCTGAACGATCAGTTGATGTTGAGCGAGCACTGCCATCCTCAAATCGCCGTTCATAACAACGTGCCCTTACTGGAAAAACTTAATGCAGAGCTGGAAGATGTGGGTCAGAAAGCCGTCCCGTTCAGCGCACTCAAACCGCGGCTGGGCTTGCGCCCGCTCTATGCGCAACGCAACAACTCGCTTTTGCTTATCACGTTATTTTTTATTATGTTTATGGGCATGATGGGTGCCGTGGTCTATGCCCTTTTAGGGTATATGCAAGTACGTCAGGTAGAGGGAGATATCCGAGATCTCAGGGGTCAAATCTCGCGTATCGAAATCAATAAGCACATCGGTTATATAAGAGAGCCTCAACAAGTCCTGGAGGAGATAAAAACCAAACTGGATCAGCAACCATCCGCGGTGATAGATGCAGGGGCACGCCTCGGCGCCTTGTTTGGAGAGCTTAACCGTGTTGTTTTCAGGCTGCCAGGCGCAGAGGATACACGGGCTAATAACGCCGCATCATCAGAAGGGCTGGAAGAGGGGCAATACAAGGTTTCCGTCTTCCTCTCCTCGGCCGATCAGGAGATGCTTACCGCTCAAGAAACAATGGCTAAAAAACTGGTGGAGCACATGCCATGGGTAAGGGTTCTTAAAAACGTGTCCACACCAGGTAACAGCCAGGTGGAGTTTGATGTTGTTATGCAGGCAGAGGAGGTCGTAAGGTAATGGCAACGCCCGTCACATCAACACACCTCACGCGGCAAACCCTCCGCAATATGATTTTAATGGGTTCCGTCGTCCTGTGCGGGGCTGCTATTATGGCTTTTCGTCAGGGTCAATCCTTGCAGGTCAAGGCACAACAGCTTGGCTTTGAGCAAAGCGCCCTAAGGCAAGAGCTGGAGAATACAGCGCGGCTCTCTGCAAATTTAGGAGAGCTGGATAAGCTGACCATTAGCGAAGTTGATGCCACGCGCTTGAACATCATGCGCCACTTGGGGATAGAGCAGCACAATTATGATTTCTCCATTAATAATCGGCAGGTGCGTATGGTGGGCGGTGTCGAAATTTTCACCCGCCAGGCAGAGCTGAACACCCAGCTCACCTATGCTCAAAGTATGGCTCTGTTGGATCATTTGTATAATACAGGTAAATTTACCGTCTCGGATGTGGAGGTAACGGCCAGCACAGCCCCCATAGGAGATGCCGTCGCCATGCGTATTATTGGTAATATTTATGCGCTGCGTAAGGATAATATGGAAGAAAAAGGTCAGGAAGAAACAGCTCAGGCAGGTGTGTTTGAAGGCCCGGGTGTCTTAAATGAAGAAGGGTTAGAGGAAGGGCTTATGCCACCATCAGAAAATCCAGAAGTGAACGAGACTCAAACCATGCCGATGCCTCTGCTGGAAGGGTCGGTACAGTGAGAAAATACATGTACATAAATGTCCTGTTTGTAGTGGCCATAAGCTTCATGGTGCAGGTAGGTCATGCTCAAGTGCAAGAGCCGGAGTGGCGTATCACCAATCCCAGCCCCGTGCGCGCGGTCCCTCTCTATGCAGGCCAAAAAAATCCTTTCCCCTTTCAGGCAAAAAAGGTGCTTTTGCCCCCGCCAGTCATGGTAGAAAATATAGGCCCCACACCAGAAGAAATGCAGGCTGTGCAAGCCCTCAAAAACTTGCAGGATAAAGCGCGTGAAGGCGTACGGGCCAGCGCCGCCATTCTTCCCAGTCTGGAAGGGGTGAAGGCGGAAGGGTATTTAGATGGCCAGGCAGGCCCCATGGCGCTTATTGGTGGCCGGTGGATTCAAAAAGGACAATCGTTCGCCGTAAAAAGCAAAATCAATCCAGAGCTGGTTGCCACACTGGAAAGTCTGGCAACCATGGATAAGACATTGGCCGATCAGTTGAGCGAAGAGGTGAAGGCCAGGCATGAGCAGGAACCGGAAAAACTCATGACAGTACAAAGTATTAAAAAAGATGAGGTCATCGTCAAAGGCGTTGGTGTGACAGAAAAAATGTCCATAAGTCAGAAAAGTTGGTAGTGGTTCCCCATAAAGCCTTACCGATAATAAAAGGTTAAAGGATATGTTGGCAATTTATCTCATGGCAGTATTTGGTTTTCTCACCGCCATTATGGCGGGGGTTGCCTATACAGGTGCCGAGACATCGCTGCAATTGATAGAAAGACGTGTAGAAGAAACCCAAAATTTCTTTACAACAGCAAGCCTTATTCTTAACGAGCAGGTTACAGCCAAAAATATGGAGCTTACAGGTGTGTCCACCTGTAAGGGAAACGCCGTCACAGCGCAGAGTCCTTTATCGCTTCTGTGTCGGGATGATGTGTTGCAGCTCTCAACATGGGGCATGCTGGGCACGGTGACAGACCCCTGGGCCAGTCAAATTCAAGGGGTGGTGGTTACAGAGAGGAAAGGGGTAGGTCCCGCCGTTCTGGCCCCTGTGACAGCCTACAGCTTTATTTCTCCAGGACCGGATAGGCAGTTAAGCCCCAACCTGAGCGCACAGCTGGCTCAGGTGCAGGCGCAGGCCGCAGGGGGCAGCGCAAGTGTGAGGGATGTTATGCGGCTGGAAGCTGATCAAGGGTCAGATGATATCGTGATGAATTTTAATAATCAGGCCGCGCAAATGTCCCGTTGGGATAGAATTGAAGGGGCCATCTCAATCATCGCCGCAGCCGCGCAGGAAAAATATATGGTGGATTTCCAGAATTTCGAGCCCCAGCTTCTCGCGTATCACCAATCACTTCTTACGGCGGGATATTCCATGGATAGCATCCTTACGACAGAATCCTTGGCTAAAGGCTGGAAGACAAGAGGCTATGCCACCGAGCCTAAGCTTATTAATCCTGTAACATCCCCCCTTGTTCTGGGGGTGGATGGGGACGTAAGCATTATTGAAAGCGCGCGCCCGTTAGGGAGCAGCCTAAACCTCACCAGCACAGTGTATAGTGCCAATCCCGGGCTTTTTCCCAGCGCAAAGGATGCCCTTACCATAGGCTTGAGTAACAACGGCAGCCCATGGGGAGACACCTCGGGGAACATCGGTTACACTAAATCATTCATCATGAATTAACAGAGAGCGGAAAAATGATAAAACAAAGAACACACCGCATCAAAGGGTTTACGCTGCCAGAAATGATTATCGTGGTAGCGGTCATCGCTATTCTGGCAACGCTCAGCACGCCGCCTGTCATCCAGTTTCTCAAGCAGAAGGATAGGCAGAACGAAGAACTTACGCTCATGGAAATCAGGAACGCCATGAAGGCCTATTTGCAAGAGACAGGAGAGCTTCCTGGAAGTGGAGAGGGCAATCCGGCCATCGCAACCAACTGGAGCGTTCTGCTCGCCCGCAAAACCAATATGTCACCGCAGCAGTTGGCGCTGGATACATGGAGCCGTCCCCGCGTCTTTATTTCAGGCTCGGTGGATGAAGTCATGCTGGGCAGCACCGTCCCCATTTGGTATGCGTCCGTGCATTCAGCAGGGCCAGATAGAGAGGCCGATGGAGGCGAGATTGTTGCACCCTCCACCGCAAGCGGTATTGCCCTCAACAGTACAGATTTTGGCGCCGTCACCAGCACAAACTGGTGGCATCGCTACAGCGCAGGCAACCCAGATGTTGGCATGTTCAGCCGCCTCACACCGTTAGAGGATGATATTATGGTTAAGTTTACAGATATTGATGATAAAATAAAAAGGTATAATCAAACTCTGGAAAGACTCAAAGCCATTGGGGAGTCACTGGATGTATATAGCAAATCTGCCTTTGGAGAGAGATTACTGTATTGTAACGGCACAACCTGTAGCCCTACAGCAGAGGAGCAAATATATTATCCCCCATCGGATAATTATGGAACCTATTCACTCTATGCCGGCACACGGGGAGAGTCGGATGCCGATATTTATAACGGAAATAAAAACGGAACGTTTAATAGTAACGAGGCCATAAGTCAAAACAGCAATAACGCCACACGCAAAACAGATATGGTAAATCTCATGCGTATTCTAGGTCTACCAGATAGTTACTGTTGCTCCGCGATTGAGATGTTTAGTAACAGCGGAACTTTAGAAGAAGTACCGTTTTATTACAGCAGCAACCCGCGCCCGCGGGCCAGTTCCACCACATGCGGGTCCCGTCCAGGTGTGGGCCAAAGGCACCTGCCCGCACGTGTGCTCACCCACAATCAATCAGAGGGCGTGACAGGAAAACTCCCCGCGTGTCTGTAGTTCAGGCGGCTCAACAAGGCTTTGCGGCCGTGGCTGGGCATATGCCATGGGCTATTCCGGCGCTTCTGAGCCTCATGGGCGGCATCTGGGCCTCCTTCGTAGGCTGTGCCCGCGGCAGGCGTGGGCAGGGGCAAAGCCTGCGGTACCCACCAAGTCATTGTGATACATGTAAAAAAAACCTTTCAGCGATAGATCTTGTGCCCCTGTTTTCGTGGGTGTTCTTAAGGGGGCGGTGTCGTCGGTGCGGGGCACCCATAGGCTGGCAGGCCATGGTGTTAGAGGCGTCGTGCATGGCCGTACCCTTGGCGGCATGGTTTGTGGTGTCACCGCTCATGGCTGTCGGGGTTTCCGTGGCCTTTTGGGGCGGGGTAGGTGTGTGGGGGCTAACACAAGGGCAAAAGCGGTAACATTTTTCCCACACCCGAAGGAAGGATAAGCACCAAAACAGGGCGGAGAGCTGCCCTAAGCGGGTATTTTAAGGCACATTGTCAGCTAAGTCATGCGCCGTTCAAAAGCCCTGTTTACCACCACACTTCTCAGCGGGTCGCTGGGTCTATCGGCATGCACGGGGGCACAGGTATCTACGCAGTTGTCACCCTATCAGCAGCAGGTTGCACAAGCCAACCATCAGGCTCAAAATAGCATAATTTATAGGGCACAGGGCGTGCAGGTCGCAGCCCTTCAAAACGGAACACGGACAGATGCACCGGCAGGTATTCTAAAACAAGGCCATATTCTCATGCGCCGCACAGCCGCAGTAGAAAAGCCCATACCGGAAGAGGAGCTCACCGCGCGCATCCAACGCATTGCAGAAGAAACCGCAAGCCGTACCGCCACGCAAACAGCGCAGAATACGGCCTCTCAGGTGGCCTCTCAAGTAGCACAAAATACTCTTGGTGCGGCAGCGCCTCAAATTCTTGCCGCAGCAGATGAGCGCATTCAATCTGTGGCCAGAACATTGCAGCAGCAACGGTCAGAAGAGCTGGCACAAACAGAGGCACGCCTTAAAGCAATCGGAGATTCCCAAAAAGCAGAAACACAAAAAAATATAGCTGCTCAAGCCCAAAAGCTGGAAAAGTTAGAAGGCGAGACACAAATAAGGCTGGCCGCCATCAAAGATTATACGCAACAAGGTGTCCAGATAGCGGAGCTTAAAGCCACGCAAAATGCAGAGGCTACAGCCCGTAAATATACGGAACAGGCGGAAAGTACGGCCCGCCAAGTGGCAGAAAGCGCAGAAGCTAAAGCCAAAACCTTCGTGGTGGATGAGTTGAGTGTACGGGAGAGAACAAGCCAAAGCCGCATGGGAGAGCTTCTGGCGCAAACGCAAGCTAACCAAAGCGTCTTGCTTGCTCAAATAGATACCCTAAGGGCCAACCTTGCAGGTCAAATTCAAACGTCCCAAGCCCAAACGAGCGAGAAAATAGCCATGGCACGGGCAGAGCAAGCAGGGAAGTTTGCCCAAGCGCAAACCCAAACGCAAAGCCAGATAGAAAAAACACAAGCTCAACTTAGCCAACTGGCTGCGCAAACCACTCAAGCGCTGGAAGATGTTAAGGCACATCAGCAAACAATGGCCCAAGCCAGTAAAGATTATGCCCGTGCAGAAGCGCTCGCGGCTCAGTTAGAAGCGCAAAAAACAGCTATTCAGCAAGCACAAAGTAACGCCACGAAGGCCGAGGCGAACGCCAAGGAATATGCCACCATGCAACTGGCCCTGGCGGAGGAACGCCGCGCGGCGTCCCAAGCAGATGTGGCCCGCAATCTGGCAGATATCAAAACCGCACAGGAAAATCAGGCCCAGCTCTCCGCACAAGCCATCAAGGCGGTGGAAGAGGGCCTAAAAACCTATGCCGATCAGCAGCTGGCAGATGTGGCGCAAAATGTCAGCGCCGCGCTGGAGACCACCGCCGAGATTGCCAGCCGCAGTACAGAGTCTCTCGCACAGGAAACGTCGCTCAAACTCGCCAAAGTACGTGCCGAGGCCGCCAATCGGGCCGAGCAAACGGCGCAAAGCTTGTCGCATAGCTTTGCCACCCAGCTGCAAGAGGCTATGGCGCAAAACAAAGCGGAAGAGCTCACACCCGATCAGGTTCTCACTCTGGCACAAGGGGCAGTTAACGATGCCACACCCAAGCTTCGGGCCATCGCGCTCCAGTCTCTGGCAGATTCGCAGGATTATATCCGTACCATCGCGCAAGAAAGTTTGACGGATGAGACGGATACACAAGTGCAGGAAGCACTCGAAAAAGCGGCCAAAAATGTCATTACCAAGGATGATCAGGTGGTCTTCGCCATCCGTCAGGCTCTCACCAAACCTGCCGCAGGGGTAGAGCCTTCCGCAGGGGGAGCAGAGCCACGCACCGTGCTGGGCAATGGTCACGCCCTTTCACCAGAGATTATTACAGCCCAAACGCTGATAGATCCAGCCCGTCTGGGCATTGCTGCCATTGGCGGTATGGCGGGTATAGAGCCGGGTGCAGGCGAAGTTCCCACCCATCTCGCCAGCCTCAACAGCGGTCAAATAGGTATGGGCAACCCACGGTACAGACAAGACTGGATTGACCTGAAGAGATATAGAGTCGTCCTGCACGAGGATAGCCGGAGCCTTCAAAGCATTATGGCTAAAATCGTGAACGAGGCCGAGCCCTACACAGGCCCATGGGAAGTGAAGTGGAAAATCAGCCGCGAGAACGAGGATATCCTGTCAGAGAAGTTTAGTCTGGATGCCGAAACGACCTTCGGAGAGTTCGTAACCTACCTTTCGCAGTATATAATGAACGAACGTGGTCTCAAATTAAGCTTTAATCTGTTCGATGCGGAACGCATTCTTGTCATTTCCGATTAAGGTAAAGGGAGAATGATCCTGAAATCCGCTCCGCGCCTCACCACAACCTCACTTGCAACCGTATTGTTGCTTGCTGCCTGTGCGGCACCTAAAAATACTGGCTTTAACGTGCCCAGCGCAGGGGATGAAGGGGTGGTTATCGCCACCACATCTATGGTTCCGGGAGTAAGCGAGACCCGTACATACACCGGCACCCCTGCGGATTGTGACGGCCCCGGTCTTGGCATCAAGGTAGAAGGCACAACAGGGACAGAGCAAGAACTGTATGATGCCAGTGGAGAACCCTGCGAAGCGGCAGAGGTGATGTTTGATGGTCGCACGCCTACAGGCTCGCGCCCCGCAGATCCCACCATTCAAATTGGTTTTAATGATAAATATGGTCCGCTGCCGGAAAGTAAGATGCAGCGCCTCCCGTCAGAGCCCCGTACAGGAGATACCTTCACATCGGGAGATAAACCGCTGCTCGTCACCGTCCCCTCAGCTCCTGCTATGCAGGCGCAACCTGAACATATGCCAGCACCCAAGCCAGATCCGCTACTCGCCACCCTTCAAAGGTGGGAAGGGGTAGATAATCTCGCGGCGAGAGAATCCGCCCGCGCCGCCGCCAGAGATTTGAATAATATCGTAGAAAACAGAAGCGCAAACACGGAAGAAAACGCCATGCTCAAGCTCCAGGCGCGCCTAAGGGAGGCCGAGCGCCGCGTGCAAGAGGAAGAGCGGAGACGGCAGGAGGTCGCTAAACTCTCCAGTACCAAACGGGCAGAAGCCAAGGCAGAGCTGGATAAATGGGAGCAAGAGCAGCAAGATCTGAAAGCCCAGATCATGGCATTAGAGCTTCGGGCCACCCATTTCGCGTCAGAGAATCAACGCCTCGCCGCCGAAAAAGAGCAGCAAGCCAAGCAATACCAAGCTAAAATAGGAACCTTGTCGTCAGATCTCCGCGCGGCCGAGCGTCAGGCAGAGGCAACGCGCAATAAGCTGATTTTGCAAGCCGCCGCCAAAATCGCAGAGGCCGAGCAACTGGCAAACGCCGCCAAACTGCAAGAGCAGGAGATTAAATTGCGCGAGGCCGCCCGCCTGAAGACTGAAGCAGAGGATATGATGAACCGCGCCCTCGCCATCAAAGCGGGGGAGGGCATGTTTGCACCGCAGGATATAAAGCCATCCGCCGCGCCCATGCCGCTTTCACAAGTACCCGTCGTACTTCACGCACGGGATAAAACGCTGGAAGAGCTGGTGCAGGAGATCCTGAAAAAAGCCGCCGCCCAAGGGGGAGAGTGGTCGTCAGATTGGCAGCTCAGCAAACAAAACAACTATATTTTGAACGAAAAATGGAGCCTCACGGCCGAAGCCCCCGTCGCCGCCTTGTTGCAGCAACTGGCAGAGCAGGTGAAGCAAACCCATAAAATCAACCTTACGTTCACACAATTCAGCACCTCTCGCCTGCTGGTCATAACAGACGATTAAGGCTCAAAAAGGCCACATTTAGGCAAAAAAATCACACCCTTAACCCCCGTAACACATCAAACATCCTCAACACCATCCCCCAACACTTGCATACTCAAAAATCCCACCCCATAATAACTTCAACAGTTAACCAAAGGAGAAATCCCAAAATGCGTACCCCCACCCTTATGCTCACAGGTCTCATGCTGGCCGCCTCTCCCGCCGCCTTTGCAGATGCAAATACAGCAGGTCAAAAACTTCTCGCGACACTTAATAATGTTCTTACGGGCGATCTGATGCTTTTTGTAGGTCTGGGGGTTGCTGTTCTTGGTCTCTGGGCATGGCTCATCAAGCAAGAAACAATGGCAGGTATTTTGATGATTATTGGAGGCGTTGTGCTAACAGCAGCCCCCGCCATCTTCAATGGGATGTCAACTGTAGTTACCCCAGTTGTGGATGAGTTGGGAGCAACAGGAGACTTCTCAACAACTCAAACACAAACTCGATAGTTTTGAGTGGTTATTCAGTAACAAGAAAAGCCCTCAAGTGAGGGCTTTTCTTTATGTTAAAAAGGAGCCATACTTAGCTTATGATAAAGTATTTTCTTTTAAGTCTGATTGTTTTTCCAACTTGGGCATCCATGCCAGATACAAATACGCCTGGATTTTTAGAACTTCAGGCCATCGCCAACCTATTTAACTCTCCTCTTGGCTTAGCTGTTGCCTTGATCATAACAGTATGGGGAATTTGGGAGTGGTTTGTGAATCAGAACACAGGTAGGGGGATAATGTTGTTGGTTTTGGCGGTTGCACTTAGTGTATTTCCAAAAGTCTATCAGGGCTTACGAGCAGATTTATATCCGATTGCTAAAGACATTGGGGGTAGCGGTGGAGCGTTAGATTTTACCCGTTACACAGTACAAGATGGCGCTAATGCCCCCTCAAATTGCACAGGCGGAGGTCCCTGCTAATTATGCAATTTAGAGAAGTCCCCCGTCATATAGATGCCCCTAATCGCATGCCAGAGTATGCGCTCTCTGCTCTTATTGGTTATTATGGCACGATGTTTCTTACGCATAATGCGCTGTTTGGTTTTTTTATGGCATTTGTTGGCGTTTATATTGTCTACCGCCTCACCCTCGGCAAGCCGGAAGGTTATGCCATGCGCTTCATGTACCGCTTTACAAGCTTTGGTAAAGGCATTCCCACGCCAGCCCGTGTCAAACACTTTGAAGTCTAGGCTTGAACACCCCAAAATCGCTACGCTTCGCCTATAGCTCCTGTCGCCGCTGCGCCACAATCGGGCACAAAAAGAGCCCGACACTCTCCCCAAAAACACAAAAAAGACCTAAGTTAAACGCATGGATTTTATCGCGCGCGCAGGAGCAGTGGTCGATCGTGCACATCGCACGGCGGGCGTTTTGCTTATTTTGGTGGTGGTGCTTACCGCCGTGGTCATCACGCAGTGGCTTAAAAATGCCGAGCTTAACAAGCAAATCACCATGTTCGCCACCCGCATGCCGGTGTATGTCGTGCCGGGCTCCACGCGGGGTATTTACAGCCCAACCGAGGATGATTTGCTTATCCGCGCCTTTGTAGATCAAATCACGCAGTCCTTTAACACGTTTACATATGAGAATCTCAGCGGGCAATATAACGAGATGCGCAGTTTCTTCACACCCGAGATGCTCACCTTCTCCCAAACCTACTTTGAAAAGCTGATCAAGGATTCTCAGGCAGATAGACGCTCCTCCCTCTTCATCCCGGATCATCAAACCTTAAAAGTCGAAAAAACGATGGAAAACGGGCGAGAAATTCGCAACGTCACCCTGCGCGGCAGCCTCCAAACCATTCTGGCAGGCAGTGTGGTAGAAAGCGTGCCGGTAGAAACAAATCTCAAGCTTGGCAAGGTCGTTATTTCCAAGGCCAACCCGTTCGGTTTCCTGCTGGCATCCTATCAGGCCAAACGTATTAACGGGGCAGAACAGGCTCAAAATTCAAATCCAAGAGGGGGATTTTAATCCATGAAACCAATCATAACAGCGCTTTTGCTTTCCATCGTTTTGATGACGTCTGCCCTGGCAGAAAGCGTCACATGGCGCGGCCCCACAGATACGCTCACCTTGGGCCTCTCACAGGATGATATTTCTCATATCGAGTTTCCCGAGCCGATTACGAACGTCACACTGGAGAATCCGGATTATGTGGATGTACTGGTCGTGCAAGGGTACAATAACCGTGCGTTTCGCGTGCGTTCCCTTCTCCCCAAAATGGCAACCCGCGCCTTTTTAACAGGCCAAAGCGGCAACACGTATATCGCCGTCTTTACAACAGATATTCCGTATCGCGCCTTCGTGCAGGTCGTAAACGGGCTGGAGCTGGATGATATTAAAAAAGCGGTCGCCAAGCAGTTCGGCCCCAAGGAGATGGTGCGTGCCATGTCTCAAGATGCGGATATCCCCGGCGTGTTGAGAGAAACCTACGTGGTGCCCAACTGGTTTAAAGGCGGTGGCCTCACGTTCGATCTGACAGAGGTCTGGCAGTCCAGCACCCTCACAGGGCTGGTGGTAAACGTGCGGAACGATTCACCCGTCGCAGCCGAGGTTAATCTTCCTGCTATCGCCGTCCCCCAAACGCAGGAGTGGGGCCAGCTTCGCTACGCCGCCATGGAAAATCTGCGTCTGGCGCCATCGGGCAAAGCCAATAGTAAGGGGATGCTTTTCCTCATCTTCATAAGGTAGTGTCATGGGCTTGCGTCACCCGTTAACTCACACCGTTATTCTCTCCGCCGTCTTGGCGGTCTCGGTGTTAGGGGGTGTCGCTTACGGGCAGGAGGAATACGCGGCCGATCCCTACAACCCCCAAATCGCGAGAGAATCATGGGAGCTGATTGGAAAGACCGAAAAAGCGTATAATGTCCCCCCGGGTCTCCTCCATGCGATGAGTCTGGTAGAGTCAGGCAAGGGGATAAAGGGCTGGCTTCTTCCATGGCCTTATACCGTGTGCATCAACAGCACCGGCACCAAATCATACAGTTCGGTCGCCAGCGCCACCCAGGGCCTGGGCAGCCTTAGCGGTTTGGGTTTTGTGCGGTTCGATGCGACAATAAACGGCAAAGCTTACACAGGCCTTAAAAAGGCAGATGTGCAGAGCAAACTCGCCGCCGTTTCAGCCCAAAGTCTGGTGAGTCTCAAGCCCCGCCCCTTCAGTCGCAGGTTTGAAAATGGGGCAGAGGCCGAAAAGTTTGTGAACCGCATGTTTGCCATGGGTCATAATAATATGGATCTGGGCCTGATGCAGATCAACTGGAAGGTTCACGGTAAAAAACTGGGCAGCGTGCATCATGCGTTTAATCCCACGGTCAATGTTAATTATGCGGTTAATTACCTGCTGGAGCACCGCCAAACGCGCGATTGGTGGGGTTCTGTCGGCCGTTACCACAGCGGCACCAGCTACTATGCCAACAAGTATATCACCCGCGTCTGGAAAATGTACCAGCGCGTCCACCGCCTCACCTGATATTCCTGCACACGTCTCTATTCAGCGCGCCTGTTTTCCGCATTAAACAGCAAGCCCCTAGCCAAAAAAAAAGAACAGGGTTATACAAAAAGGTATGAAACTCAGCTGGAATCCCAAGCAAGCAGAGGCCCTGTCTCACAGGGGCAGCCAGCTTATCATAGGCCCGCCGGGCAGCGGTAAAACGGCCATGCTGGTGCATCTGGCAGAAGAGGCGCTTAAAAAGCACGGTAAAGGTAAAGTAGGCTGGGCGGCATTTTCGTTTCGGGGGCTGGCAGCGCTTACCCAAAATTATCCCCATCTGGCAGAAAATCTTGTTCACGCCACCATGGTGGAACATGCGCAAAATCAGCTTCAGGCCGCGGGGAAAGAGGTTAAGTTCTGCAGTAACAACAACACGCGCCGTATTCTGCGCACGCTCATGTCCGCGCAAGGCTTTACAGGCACGCTGCATGAAGCCGAACATCTCATTAAAAACTTCAAATCGCGCGCCAAAAAAGTGCCGGAGTCCGAGGCCTACTACCCCTTCTTTCAAGCCTACCAAAAGCAGCTGGAGCAACGTGGTCTGTCCGATCGGCACGATGTTCTCCGTAATCACCTTCTTGCCATGCGGGGGGGAGAGGCCGAGCCGCTCCCCGTCAAAGTTCTGGTGCTGGATAACGTGCAGGATGCGACCGAAATTCAGCTCTTGTGGATACGTACGCACATTGGCGCAGGCACCACCGTCCTCATGGCAGGAGACGACGATCTCACGGCATTTGGCAGAGACGGCGCTCTAGGGGGGAAAGCTCTCGAGCAAATTCGCGATTGGCCGGAGGTCGTCACCCACAGCCTAAGCGATACATATCGTATTCCGGCAAACCTCACAGGCCCCATCACCAAGGTGGCCCGTATGTTAAAGTCACGGCTGGATAAAACCGTTACGCCACATAACAAAACACACGCAGAGTTTGCCATACACGCCTTCTCAACAGCAGAAGAAGAGATTGCATGGCTGATAGACACAGCGAAGAAGGCTGCTACAGGGAAAAACGCCCACGTCGGCATTATCACGCGGGATGATATGTCCGCGCACATCATGGCCCACCACATGAGGCGTGCAGGCTTCCCCACGGGAGAATATACCCGTCCTTTGTGGGATGAACCCGCGGCAGCCACCGTTCTTTCCTTGTTGTATCTCATGCTGGGCCATGCAGATGAAAAGCACGTCCGCACCGCGCTCACAGGCTTCGGGGTCCCCTATGCCACGGTAAAGGAGCTGGAAGCCGGGGGGCTGGAAATTACAGACTGGCTAAAAAACGGAGCGCCCTGGCCGGGGGTGACCACGCTCACGCCCGCCACGCGCGCCCAGCTTAATCATTTAGGTCGCCAGCTGGTAGAAAGCTACGAGCTTTTCAACGGTAAAAAACTCAATCCGCGCATGGTGTTTAAAGCGCTGGTGCATGATATGTTGACCCACCTCCCTCAGGCAGAGCATCCTTATGCTATTCTGGCGACAGAAAAACTCCTCTCCATCAGCGGAAAGCTGACAGAGATTCTCCCCAGGCTGACCGAGGAAATGATGCCGGATACCACATCTCCCATCATCATTGCCCCCGTGAGAGAAGTGCGCAATCAGCAGTTCACAACGCTGTTTCTCCCGTTTTTTCATCAAGGTAAGTGGCCCAAAACGCATTATCCAGTGTTAGGGGAAGATAAAGAGCACGAGCGCCACCTCTTGTATCTTGCTCTCACCCGCACTGGGGGAGATGTCCATATCAGCCATCATCACATCCCCAGTTCGTATATTGCAGAGCTGGAAACAGCCCTCTCGTCAGAAGCAAAACGTCAGCAAAAAGCCAAAAAATAAGACTAGACACTCAAGTGAAGGCGTATATTTTTACTAACTACTAACTACTAACTACTAACTACTAACT
>PFND01000074.1:0-2527 GCA_002791805.1 Alphaproteobacteria bacterium CG_4_10_14_0_8_um_filter_53_9
CCCTTTCTTTCCTAATCGGAACCAAGAACATCAATCATTAGAAGGAGTGTCATCATGGCATCACGTGGAAGAAAATCGTTGGCTTCTTTGTCAACATCAGTCGTTGAACTGCCTGAATCACTGGCAGGGCGGAACACCCGGCTTCAGCCAACAGCAACGCTCGGCCCGGCTGAACGGGCGGTATGGATGGACGTGGTGAACGACCAGCCTGCCAACTCGTTCACGCAGGCACATTCGCACATCATGGAGATGTACTGTCGGCACGTTGTTCACTCGCGCATCATCTCCACCCAGTTGGCTTCCGTTACCCCTGCCAGTCTGAAGACAATGTTGGGGCTGGAACGGTACGAAGTGCTCTTGAAGTTACACGAGCGGGAAACCCGTTCTGCCTCCGCACTGGCAACACGGCTCCGCATCACGCGACAGTCCATTGACCAGAAAACTATCGCCCGAACATTGCGTGACAAACCCAGTGCCCGAAACAAACCGTGGGAAACACCAAATGACGAAGACTAAGCCTGCAACGAAGCCCCTGACACGGGGCGAACGGAACGCTGACTGGATTGAACGGTATTGCAGGGTTCCGGAAGGGAAGCTGATAGGGCAGAAGGTTCACCTCAGCCAGAATCAACGAAGGTGGCTGAAGCGCATCTACGACACCCCGACCCGTACCTTCATCCTGAGCATGGGGCGTAAGAACGCGAAGACCACGTTCTCGGGCTTCTTGCTCTTGCTGCATCTGTGCGGCCCGGAGGCGGTGCCCAACGGTCAGCTCTTCAGCGCAGCGCAGTCGCGCGAGCAGGCCTCCATCCTGTTCAACCTGTCTGCGAAGATAGTACGGATGTCACCCGACCTCAGCGAGACGGTTTCCATACGTGACACGGCGAAGCAGCTTTACTGTCCGGATCTAGGGACGCTCTATCGGGCGTTAAGCGCGGAGGCGTCCACTGCCTATGGGTTATCCCCGACCTTTACCGTACACGACGAGCTAGGGCAGGTTAAGGGTCCGCGCAGCGACCTCTATGACGCACTGGAGTCCGCCAGCGCAGCGCACGACAACCCCTTGTCGGTTGTCATCAGCACGCAGGCACCAACGGACGCCGACCTTCTTTCCGTGCTGATTGATGACGCTCTGACAGGGGCTGACCCGATGGTGAAGGTGGAGCTCTACACCACTCCCGTTGATGATGACCCCTTCACGGAGGACAGCATCCGAAAGGCGAACCCCCACTACGACGAGTTCATGAACCGTGCTGAAGTGCGCAGGCAGGCAGACAAGGCGAAGCGCATACCTTCCAACGAGGCCTCCTACCGAAACCTGATTCTGAACCAACGTGTGGAAGCCCGGTCGCCCTTCGTGGTGCGTTCAGTGTGGATGGAGAACGGGGGCGAACCGTGCGAACCTGAAACGCTGGGCATCTATGCGGGGCTTGACCTTTCCAGCGTGTCCGACTTGACTGCATTGGTCGGGGTGAGTGAACTGGGCGACGTGTACCCGACTTTCTGGCTTCCTGAAGAGGGGCTGGCAGAGAAGTCCAAGTCGGACCGGGTTCCCTATGACACGTGGGCAGAGCAGGGCTTCTTGGAAACCACTCCAGGGCGTTCAATAGAATACGGTTTTGTCGCGAAGCACCTACGACAATTCTTTGACACCCACAACGTGAAGCAAGTGGCGTTCGACCGATACAACATGAAATTTCTTCGCCCGTGGTTACTGGAAGAGGGGTTTACCGAAGAAGAACTGGCGCGATTCGTTGAATTCGGGCAGGGGTTTATCAGCATGTCACCCGCTATCCGTGAACTAGAAAGCAGGCTTCTATCCAAGAAGATGAGGCACGGTAATCACCCGGTTCTGGCGATGTGCGCAGCGAATGCAGTGGTGGTGAACGACCCAGCAGGGAATCGGAAGTTCACCAAGCAAAAAGCCACGGGTAGAATTGACGGAATGGTAGCCCTCGCGATGGCAGTTGGCGTCATGCCGAATCAAGTTGAAGAGGGTGATTTCGACGACTTCCTAATGAACCCGGTAATGGCCCGATGAATCTATTCTCTTATCTCGGAAATTGGGTGATGGGCGGCTTGCGCAGGCTCATCGGCACCCAGTACTCAACCCCCTCCTATGGGGAAGAAGCGGCCTCGCCCGTGACCTTTGACTCTGCCATGCAGATGTCGGCGGTCTGGGCGTGTGTCAAGTTGCTGGCAGAAACGGTGTCTTCCCTGCCTCTTTCGGTCTATAAAGTCGGCTCAAACGGCCGGAAAGTGGCTGAATCCCATGCACTTTCCATCCTTTTCAGTGGAAAAGTTAACCGTTATCAAACGAAAGTTGAATTCTTTGAAACGGTTATCCTGAATCTGATCATGCACGGAAACGCATACTGTGTGATTCAGCGCATCGGGGATAGGGTCATTGGGTTACTGCCGATCATGTCAGCGCAGGTGACAACCGTGCTCCTGAGTGATGGCACTGTGACGCACCAGTACACCCATGACGCAGGGGTCACGGTGTACTCTGCAGAAAATATCTGGC
>PFND01000074.1:2560-2795 GCA_002791805.1 Alphaproteobacteria bacterium CG_4_10_14_0_8_um_filter_53_9
TGAGTCCGCTTGCGTACCAACGGAACACACTGGGCATCGCGCAGGCGGCGGAAGGGGCAGTCACCAAGATCTACAAGAACGGGGCGAAGCCGAGTGGCGTGCTTTCCATTGACCGCATCCTCACGAAGGAGCAGCGCCAGCAAGTGCGCGACAGCTTTACAACACTCACGGTCAGCACGGATGACCGCTTGATGGTGTTGGAGGCTGGCATGAAGTTCCAGGCGATCAGCCTTTC
>PFND01000074.1:2855-3024 GCA_002791805.1 Alphaproteobacteria bacterium CG_4_10_14_0_8_um_filter_53_9
GTATGGCGTGCCGAGCGTGATGGTCAACGACAACAACGGAAGCTCCACGTGGGGCAGTGGCATCGCGCAAATCATGGAGGGGTTCTACAAGATAACCCTTCGGCCCTTGCTTGAGAAGATTGAGGCCAGTATCCATGCGAACCTTCTTTCCCCAACGGAACAGCAACGC
>PFND01000074.1:3038-5643 GCA_002791805.1 Alphaproteobacteria bacterium CG_4_10_14_0_8_um_filter_53_9
TGATTTTGATGCCTTGCTTCGTGGGGATTCCAAGACCCGTTACGAAGGTTATCAGAAAGCCATTTCCGGGGGCGTGCTTACCCCGAATGAGGCCCGACTGAAAGAGAACCTTGCCCCATTGGAAGGGGGCGATAAGTTGTTCCTTCAGGGGGCAATGATGCCGATTGATATAATTGGGAAAACCCCGGCTCCAGCGGCACCAGCGCCAGCGCCGGACCCAGCAACTGAACAAGACGGGAACGAAGCATGAAAACGAAATTTCTGGCACTCGGTGCCCTGGACCTCAAGATGTCCGAAGAGGCTGATGGGGTCATGTCCTTTGAAGGGTATGCCTCTGTCTTTGGGGGCGTGGATGCGTATGGCGACACCATTGACCCGAAGGCGTACGACAAGACCATCAACCTAAAGAAGCGTGACCGTCCCATTCGTATGCGGTGGAACCACTACGGCCCGGTCATTGGCAAGTGGACAGAAATCCGTACCGATGAAAAGGGCTTGTTCGTCAAGGGCGTGCTGACCCCCGGTCACAGTGTTGCGACAGATGTGTATGCCAGCCTGAAGCACGGTGCGATTGACGGTATGTCCATCGGGTATATGCCGAAGAAGATTGAAGTGCTGGAAGAAGGTAAGCGCCTCCTGAAAGAGATTGAGCTTATTGAGATTAGCGTGGTGGAAGAACCCGCTGACCTCGGCGCGAAAGTTAACGACGTGAAGAACGCTTTGGATGCGTGCTCCACGTTGAAAGAAGTCGAGTCCATCCTGAGAGAGTCAGGCGGGTTTTCGAAGACAGATGCGGTGTCACTCGTGGCACGCATCAAAACGCTGGCGCGTGGTGAGCATGACGCTGAGCAACGGCAGAAGGAAGAGATTGCTAGAATGTTCGGCGTCTCGTTGTAATCACCAAACCAAGGAACTATCATGGAACTGAAAGAAATCATTGAAGCAGGTCTGACAGCTCAATCCGTCAAGCTGGATGCAGCTATCGCCAAATTCGAAGGCCAGTTGGCTCAGAAGGGCACTGTGGACACCGAGGTGAAGGCCGAAGTGAAAACCCTGTCTGAAGAGTTCAAGCTCTTGTCGGCACAGATGACAGCACTGGCACAGAAAAGCGCCGAAGGCTTCAAGGCGGTTGAAAAGCCCCTGTCCGCAGCGGAAGAGTTCGTCAAGTCTCCCCAGTACCAACTCCTCCTGAAAGGCGAGTCCTCCAAGGCACGTCTGGAAGTGAAGAACACGGTCACGGCTGACAACACCAACACCTTCGCCCTCCAGCGTCCCGGCATGATCCCCGGTAACTTCGCCCCCTTGACCATCCGTCAGGTTCTGTCGTCCATCCCGGTGTCCACCAACATGGTGAACAGCTTGCGTGAACTGGCCTGGACCAACAGCGCGGCCGAAGTGTCTCAGGGTGCAGCGAAGCCCCAGTCGGACATCACGTTTGAGCAGTACAACGTCCCGATCACCACGGTGGCTCACTGGATCAAGATCTCGAACCAACTTCTGGCCGATGCGCCAGCCGTGGTCGCCTACATCGAGACCCGCTTGCGTGATGGCCTTGCCCAACGCATTGACGCTCAGTTGCTGAACGGTAATGGCACCAGCCCGAACCTGTCTGGCCTGACCGACAGTGGCAACTTCACGGCATACACGGCAACATCGGACGACCTTCTGGTGGACGCTATCAACCGTGCGAAGTACGCTCTCTGGGCGACAGGTAACGCACCTGACACGGTGATCGTGAACCCGGCCGACTGGGGCACCATGGAGCGGACCCGCGAGTATTCGGGCGGTCTGGCTGGTTCGTACCTGTACGGAATGCCCGGTGTTGCAGCGGGTGTGAACCCCTTCGGCGTGCAAGTGGTCATGTCCAACAACATGACTCCAGGCAAGTTCCTGATCGGAAACCTTCGCGGTTCTACTGCCCTGTACGCTCGTTCGGGTGCAGTGGTGGAGATGGGCTATGTCAACGAGGACTTCACCAACAACCTGATCACTGTTCGCGCTGAAGAGCGCCTCGGCCTCGGTGTTGAGCGTCCCTCGGCTATCCTGTACGGTGACTTCACCGCTTAACCTTTAACTGAAGGAAAGGAAATAAGGGGGCTTCGGCCTCCTTAGAATCATCATGAAAGTAGAAATCACAACGAAGGTTCTTCTGCACGATCGCCTCGGGCGGCTGGTGCGTGGGCAGGTGGCAGAGCTCCCCGATGGGCAGGCTGAGTCATTCTTGCGTCAGGGCTGGGTTCAGCGGTACGACACGAAAGTTATCGAATCGGTCCCCTCGGTGGTCGTTGGCGCGACGGAACCGTCGTCTGCATTGCCAGCGGCCCCAGTCTCACCGCAGACGACGTTGAACGAGTCCGACAGTGGCGACTCGCCGGAAGAAGCGCCAGTGCTGACGACGCGTCAGAAGCGCCGAAGCCGACAAGGGCGGTAATCGTTGCGAACACCACTTTCCGAATCGCTCCATGGGCGGATGCCCTGTTCGCGATGGACAGGGCGTGGTGGGAAGAGCACCTTGCCGAAGTCAACGCCGATTTTGTCGGTCAACGGTTTACCTGTAACCCATTGCCTGCCAAATACGGAGTAACCAAGCTCTCAAAACCGACCT
>PFND01000074.1:5676-6451 GCA_002791805.1 Alphaproteobacteria bacterium CG_4_10_14_0_8_um_filter_53_9
TCAGCCTTGCTGCCCTTGGAGGCTCTAAGCGCGTTTTAATGCTCGGCTTTGACTGCCAGCACACGGGCGGGATGTCGCACTGGCACGGTAATCACCCCCGGAGCCTTGGAAACGCTGGGCAGGTGGATCGGTGGCCTGCCAAATTCCGGGAGCTCCAGCGCAGCATCGGGAACGTGGAAGTCATCAACGCCAGCCGTGTCACTGCCCTGGAAGTCTTCCCTCGCATGTCGTTGGAAGATGCCTTAAACCTTTCACCTTAGGAAACCCCCATGCCTCAACGACCCCCACTGCCAGAGCACTCCGTTCGGGGCAGGATCAGAAAGTTCATTGAACAGCACGCCGACAAACTGGGGGATGACGTGCTGGAGATAGGTTCCCGCATGACGAACCCGAAGTGCTGGTGGATTGTCAATCGCGACCTTGCCTCAGGCCAGTGGACGGGGTGTGACATGCAACCCGGCGACGGGGTTGACGTGGTGGCCGACATACATCGGCCCCCGGCGGAATGGCAGGGCAGGTTCTCGGGGGTACTCTGCAGCGAGGTCCTGGAGCACGTTGCTCGCCCGTGGGTGGCACTGCCCCTGATACGCCAGATGATGCGTCCAGGCGGGTGGCTGGTGGTCACGACCCTGACCAGCTTCCCTATCCACGGGTTCCCAGATGACTTCTACCGTTACACCCCCAGCGGCCTCGCCTTGCTCCTGGAAGATGCTGGGTTCAGCAACGTACACACGGAGAACGCTGGGTTCATCCAGGTGAAGCTCAACGACCACGG
>PFND01000072.1 GCA_002791805.1 Alphaproteobacteria bacterium CG_4_10_14_0_8_um_filter_53_9
ACCCAGCTGCCATGTCAGGCCTTCATCGGGCTTGTGGCGCACAGTCTGGCCGTGCACACCCACCACGCCCACATCGGCCCAGTCCAGCTCCAGTGCTGCCACAGCGCCACAAAGCGCCTCTGCATAAAGCTCGCTCACATCTTTTTCCATACGCAAAACATCTAAAAGGGGCACATCCCCCAAACAAACAGAGCGCAAACGTGCCTTCAGTTCCTCGCTATAAACCAGGTAATGATGCCCCAAAAAGGCCACTTCACCGGCGCCATCGGTGCGCATCGCCACCACATCCACACCGTCCAAACTGGTGCCGCTCATCACCCCAAGAGCTAATATCGGTTGAAAACTCATGAAAAAAAAGCTACACCAAACATCATGAACACACCAGCCGACATCCTACAAGATCTCACCGCCCGTGGCCTTCTTGCACAAAGCACAAAGGGTCTGGAAGAGCACCTAAGCACGCCCCGCACGCTCTATTGCGGGTTCGATCCCACGGCAGATAGCCTGCACATCGGCAGCCTCGTGCCGCTGCTCACTTTGCGACGGTTCCAGCAGTACGGGCACACGCCCATTGTTCTGGTGGGTGGGGCCACCGGACTGATAGGCGATCCCTCCTTCAAAGCGCAGGAGCGTCAGCTGAACACCGAAGATACCGTGCAAACATGGGCCGAGAGCCTCAAGCAGCAAACCAGCCGCTTTGTAGATTTTGAGAGCCAACCCAACCCCGCCCGTATGGCCAACAACTTCGATTGGACACACACCGTCAGCATCCTCGGCTTCCTGCGGGATATCGGTAAACATTTCTCGGTCAACAACCTCATCGGTAAAGAGGCGATTAAAAGCCGGTTAGAGAGAGAAGACAGCGGGATCAGCTATACCGAGTTCACCTACCCCCTCCTGCAAGCGTACGATTTTCAGCAGCTTTTCAAAAACCACGCCTGCACCCTCCAAATCGGAGGCTCCGATCAATGGGGCAACATGACCGCAGGAACAGAGCTCATCCGCAAAACCATCAAGCAAGAAGATGGCAGCGGTGCCGAAGCCCACGTCCTCACCCTTCCTTTGGTGACAAAGGCCGATGGCACAAAGTTCGGAAAGACGGAAAGCGGCACCATCTGGCTCAGCGCCGAGAAAACCAGCCCCTACGCCTTCTACCAGTTCTGGCTGAACACGGCCGATGCAGATATTGCAAATTTTGTTAACTACTTCAGCTTTAAGCCATTGGAAGAGATTAAAAGCCTCATTGCCGCCCACACCGCCAACCCGGGCGCACGGGAAGCCGCCAAGACGCTCGCAGAAGAGCTCACCACCCTCGTCCACGGAGAGGCCGCCACCACGGCCGCCAAACGCATTTCAGAAGCTCTGTTCAGCGGCAATGTAGAAAACCTCACTGCCGAAGATTACGCCCAACTCGCGCAAGATGGCCTCCCCACCACAAAAGCAGAAGGCGAAACCACCCTTACAGATGCGCTCATCGCCACAAATCTCGCCTCCAGCAAACGCGAAGCCCGAGAATTCATCCAAAACGGCGCCGTCCAGGTAAACGGCCAAACTATGGCCGATACCGAACATGCCCTGACGCGAGAAAATGCGGCCCACAACGCCTATCACCTCCTCAAACGCGGTAAAAAACTCTTTGCGCTCCTTCAATATATCTAACACCAAGCCGCCCCGCCCTTTTTTTCATCATCTGTATACCCAAAATGCTTGACCGCATACAAATAAGTAGCTAAGAACATGAATACGACCCAATAAAAACAAAAAAGAGGTAGGAGAAACGAGAATATGGGAAACAAACGAATGGCAAACCATCCGGATAACTTGGACGCTCTGGTAAGAGAGTCCCTGCGGCAGAAAATTCTAACAGGCGTCATGGAAGGCGGCTTCCACCTGTCAGAACTCAAGATTTCTAAAGATTATAATGTCTCCCGCACCCCCGTGCGTGAGGCGTTGTGCGCCCTCGCGGCCGATGGTCTGGTCGAGATGGTTCCCCACCGTGGTGCCTTCGTTACCCAGCAAAGCAAGCAAAGCCAGGCCGATCAGCTTCGTGCCTACACCCTGTTCACAGGCCTTGCCGCCAAACTCGCTGCCGAGAATGCCAGCATCGAAATGCTGATGGATCTGGAAACCGCGTTTTCCTTTACCCAGTCCAACCAGCCGATGAGCGCAGATGTCTTCCAAAATGCCGCCCAAACCGCGGTCGAGATGGTGGAAAAAGCTGCCGGCTCCAACATGGTATCCGAGGCCATCTCCATGGTCTCCCGTCGCCTTGCCTTGTCAGATGTGTGGGCCACCGTCACCACGCAAGAGCAGCAAAAAGAAATGACCAACCAGTTTGGTTTGCTCATGGCCGCCATCAAGCGTAAAAAAGGTGATGCTGCCGAGAAAACCATGCGTCAAATTACCGTTATGGTGGCAGATGCCTTCATGGCCACGCAAAAATCAGCCAGCGTGCAAGAGGATGTGGCCATCGCCATGCTCAAGCAAACGAAAGAGTCCCGTACCACCGCCCACTAAGCCCCGTACGGAGGCAATCAGAGCACAAGGCACCCCTCAAAAGGTGCCTTTTCTCTTGAAAACCCCCCTTTCATGCCCTACATAGACAAGCAAGATGACCTACTTCATCTACATCACGCTGCCGCTTATTATGGGTGCAGCCCTCATCGCAGCCTGGCTGCGCGTATTGCCGTATCTTGCCATTATCGGCCTGCTCATCTTCATTGCCACCTGGCTCTTCGGCTAGGCACGTCTATCTCAGCTTCAGCGTCTGCCGCAGCGCACTTTCATCTTCCACTTTCTGCACAATCACGCTCCACCAGCCAAGGCCATCATATTCCATGTAGCCAAGGGTTTTGGCAAAGGCCACAAGGTGCCCGTCGGTGTAGTAGCTGCCTTTGGTCTCACCATTGGTCACCACATTAAAGCTCTGGCCTATCTGGCCGGGCTGGGTGCTGGCGATAATCCGTAGCTGACTATCCAGCAGCATCACCGTGCTGCGGCTCTTGTCATGGTCGGTAAAGGGCGGCTCATCTTCCACAATGCTGCGGCTTTGCTCCTGCCAGTCAAAGCACACACCCAGGGTGCCCAGCACATCACCGTCCACCTTGCCGCCTTCGCGCACCGCGGTGGCATAAACAAGACCGTATCGGTTCAAAATCGGGTCTTTATACACATCCCCCACCACATAGTCGTCGCCACTTTGGGTGGCCATGGCCATGTTAAACCACGGGTGGTGGCTAAAGTCCTGTCCAAGGGTTTTGTCGCGCATCTGGGGGTTAGAGCTCGCCACAACCTTCCCCTGCGTATCCGTCATCACCATCTCGGAATACACGGAATAAAAACGGTTAATCATGCCCAAACGCTCACTGGCAAACGCCATTCTCTCCCGCTCATCGGGCATCATTAGCGCTTCCCAAAGGGAGGTATCCGTCGCCCACCACCGCACATCCGCCGTACGTTCATAAAGATTTCTCACAATCAGCTGCACCAGCGTCTGGCAAATATCCTGCAAACGCACACCTTCCATCTGCTCCACAAGGTGGTCGCTCACCTCACGGCTAAGCCCCACACGTTTCATCACCATGTCGCTAAAATTTTTCGTCGCGGTAGATGTCTGGTTGGCCAGCTTCTGCACTTCCTGCGCCACCACGGCAAAACCTCGCCCGGCATCGCCGGCGCGGGCGGCCTCAATGCTGGCATTCAGGGCCAGCAGCTTCGTCTGGCTCACATTCTGGATAGTACTTTCATGGTAAACCCCAATATCCTTGCTGATAATTTCCATCAGCAATTTCATGCTTCTTGGGGTATGGGGCAACCCCTTCAAAATCTCATAAATATCCTCGTGGGATGTTCTATCTTGTCGTAAAGGCACACTCATCGCACCATCTCCTGTTGTTCGCCAGCGTCTCACTGGCCTAGGTCAAATTCCTTAAAATCAACGTTAATAGAGCAGGCCAAGAGAGGGCAGTTAAACCGGCCCTCCCCTGCCCTCTTCTGTCTGTTTAGTTTTGGGCGCTTTCTCCGTGGGCAGAAAGGTCAAGACCCGTGTCTTCATCTTTGTCAGAGACACGAATACCCATCAGCATGTTGGTCACCAGCATGATGATAAAGGTCATCAGCGCGGCATACCCAATAGTAATGGCCGTACCCATCAGCTGAATCATCACTTGGCTGGCATTGCCTTCAATCAGGCCGCTCTTGCCACCTACGGCTTCCACCGCAAACACACCCACCAAAATAGCACCCACAAGGCCGCCAATGCCGTGCACACCCACCACATCAAGGCTGTCGTCGTAGCCCAGCATGTGCTTCAGGTAGGTGCTGCCAATCAGGCACAACACGCCAGAAAGGATACCAATCGCAAGCGCACCATCAATGCCCACAAAACCGGCCGCAGGGGTAATGGCCACAAGGCCGGCAACCGCCCCGCAAGAAAGTCCCACAAGGCTGGGCTTCCCGCGCTGGGCCCATTCGGTGAACATCCAGGCAAGCCCGGCAGCAGCAGCCGCCACTTGGGTGTTGGCCATGGCCATGGCCGCTTGGCCGTTAGCCGCCAAAGCGCTTCCGGCGTTAAAACCGAACCAACCCACCCACAGCAGGCTTGCCCCCATCATGGTGTAGGTAATGTTGTTGGGTTTAAACAACTCCTGGTTCACACCAAATTCACGGCGCTTCCCAAGCATCAGGCAGGCCACAAGGGCCGCCACACCGGCGTTAATATGCACCACGGCGCCACCGGCAAAGTCCAGCACACCCATTTTGGCCATCAAGCCACCACCCCACACCATGTAGGCAATCGGGCAGTAAACCACCAGCAGCCACAGACTCATGAACATGAGGAGGCCGCTAAACTTCATCCGCTCCACAAGAGAACCGATGATCAGCGCAGGGGTAATAATGGCAAACGTCATCTGGAACATCATAAACGCCAGCTCGGGGATAGAACCGGTCACGCTGTCCAGCGTCACACCATGCAACATCACCTTACCAAAGCCGCCAAAATAGTCGGTACTTCCGGGGGCAAAGGCAATCGAATAGCCCACAACAACCCACAGAACAGAAACAAGGCAGCAAATAGCAAAACACTGCATCAGCGTAGAAACAACGTTTTTCTTACGCACCAAACCACCGTAAAAAAGGGCAAGCCCGGGTATCGTCATCAACAGCACAAGCGCGCTGGAGGTCAAAATCCACGCCGTATCACCAGCATTAATCTCAGCAACTTCTTGCGCACCCGCAACCGCAGGCATCATCGCAAAAGCCGCGACCAAAACTTGCAAAACCCGCATTGCAACGCGGCTCTGCAAGAGCATGTTCATCAAAAACATAGTCTTCGCTTTCCTATAGGTTATGTTCAAAACGATGCAACTACGGCACTCGTTTCCACACATATACGATATATCAAGATGTCATCCTACTCCCCCCTCCCCACTCCCCGCCCCTCAAAGATGCTAAAATGCAACAAATTAAGTAAGTTATCCTAAAATATCATACAAATGACCGTATCATCTCAGGCACCCCCCCTCCGCCTCTTATCCGTCTCCTCCCTCTGTTCTATCCACCTCTTATCCCAAAAATACACACAGAATACCCCTCAAATACCCGCCTCCCCCTTTCCAAAGTCACGCCTCTCCTGCATACTAGGCCCACCAACAAAAAGGAAGAAAAAATGTCCAATCCCAAACCCCGCGCCTGTAAAACCGCCGCCGAGATCAAAGTCGGAGACGAGTTCCGCCAGCCCTACCAAATTACCGATGTAGATGTCCAAAAATTCGCAGAAATCAGCGGAGATTTTAACCCCGCCCACTTTAACGAAGACTACGCAAAAGGGACCATTTTCAAAAATCGGATCGCCCACGGGATGATAAGCGTCGCCAAGTTTTCAGGGATATTCGGGATGGATCTGCCCGGCCTCGGCGCCATCTGGGGCGCCCAAAGCGTCAAGTTTATGGCCCCTGTGCAGCTGAACACGCCCTACACCGCCGTCGCCCGCGCCAAGGATGTGGCCGAAAAAGTCGTGGTGTTTGAATGCTGGGTAGAAGATGCAGAAGGCAATAAAATGCTGGAAGGTGAAGGCACCCTCTACCCCATCCCCGCCAAGGTGAAGGATGGTATGGATCCCGCCTACCTCGCCTCTCTTATGGCCTAAAGATAAGCCTAAAAACGATCAGGGGCGGCCCACAGGCCGCCCCTTTTTTCGCGTCACGCGTTCTTCAGAATGAAAATCCGCGTCGGATCACTCCTGAGCTCAGCAGACACCTCTAAATCGGGAGGAATATCTGGAGAAAGTTTCCAATCAGGGCGCTTTCTCTTTAGCTCACGAATAATCCGCGCATGCATATGCGCGACATTCTCCATGATTTCTCCAATCGGGCAACATAAGAATGCCCCCGATTGAGTAGTATGCCAATCATCCTCATCAGCTTCAGCCGATGAAATGATTTT
>PFND01000044.1:0-1069 GCA_002791805.1 Alphaproteobacteria bacterium CG_4_10_14_0_8_um_filter_53_9
GAAACCTTGCCGCAAAAGTTTACGTGAAGAATTAACCAAGAAAGGATAAGCCCCCATGGCTGCCAAAAAAAAACCTGCCCCGAAGAAGGCCACAACAATGAAAGCCAAGGCCAAACCCGTGGGGAAAAAAATGGTAAAAAGTGCGAAGGCGCCCGTGATAAAAAGTGTCCCTAAAGATATAAAGAAAACGGCCTTGAGTAAAGAAATGGCACGGCCTGCGACGAAAGCTGTGGGTGCCATGGATGAGGCCCGTACAGCCGTGATTGTAGGGTATGTGCGGACACCGTTTACGCTGGCAGGCAAAGGGGCTTTAGCGGGGATACGGGCGGATGATTTGGCAGCAACGGCAGTAAAAGCCCTGATGGAGCGGACCAAGGTTAAGCCGGAACTTGTGGAAGATTTGATACTCGGGTGTGCTTTTCCTGAAGGAGAGCAAGGGTTTAACCTAGCCCGTCTGGTGACGTTTTTGGCCGAGCTTCCGCGCCGTGTGGCGGGCGTGACGGTGAACCGTTTTTGCGGCTCAAGCATGGAAGCCATCCACATAGCCGCGGGGCGTATTGCCATGGGGCAAGGCGAGGCCTTTATCTCGGCCGGGGTGGAGAGCATGAGCCGTGTGCCGATGACAGGCTTTAACCCGCTCCCCAACCCGGGGCTGGCGGCGCGTTTTCCCGCAGCGTACATGGGCATGGGCGAGACGGCCGAAAACCTTGCCGATATATATAAAATACCCCGTGCGGTGCAAGAGGCTTTTGCCGTGGCCAGCCACGCCAAAGCAGCTGCGGCAGATAAAGCGGGCAAGTTTAAAGATGAGATTATCGCCGTAAAAACAAAAGACGGAATGGTGGAAAAAGATGGCGCCATACGGCCTGATACGGACGCCGCCACCTTGGCAGCCCTGAAGCCCGCCTTTAAAGCTACAGGAAGTGTAACGGCCGGAACCGCTAGCCCCTTGACGGATGGTGCGGTGGCTGTGCTGGTGGTGAGTGCGGCGTTTGCCAAGCGCCACGGGCTTAAACCCCTTGCGCGCATTGTGAGCACCGCCGTAACAGGCTGCGAACCCGCCACCATG
>PFND01000044.1:1075-5057 GCA_002791805.1 Alphaproteobacteria bacterium CG_4_10_14_0_8_um_filter_53_9
GGGCCTGTGAGCGCCAGCACCGTAGCCTTGGCACGGGCAGGCCTGAGCTTGAAAGACATGGACGTGATTGAGTTGAATGAGGCGTTTGCTGTACAAGGACTCTCGGTTTTGAAAGAGCTGGGGCTTAAAGCGGACGACAAACGACTGAACATGCATGGCGGTGCCATTGCGCTGGGCCACCCCTTGGGTGCCAGTGGCGCGCGTATTACGGGGAAGGCCGCGGCCTTGCTGCATGGGGTAGGCGGGCGCTACGCCCTTGCCACCATGTGCATTGGCGGGGGACAGGGGATTGCGACCGTGTTGGAGGCGATCTAGATGGCCATTAAAAAAGGGAGCGCGCCCGCTCAAAAAGCGCCGGGTAAAAAGACGGTGGTGAGCCAAAAAAGTGCACCGAAGAAAAACGGTGCCGGATTACCGCCTATTGAAACTGTAGCGGTGATTGGGGCAGGTGTGATGGGCGCCGGCATTGCTGCTCATGCCGCCAATGCCGGCGCGCGCGTGCTGTTGTTTGACCGTGTGAGTGAAGAGGGCGATCCGACATTCTTTGCTAAAGCGGGGCTTGCGGCGGTGCAGAAATCCAAGCCTGCGGCGCTTATGAATAAAAAGTTTGTAAAGCGCATTGAGCCGTTAAATTTAAGAGATGATCTGGCGCGCCTGAAAGACGCCGATTGGATTATTGAAGCCATTGTTGAAAATGTGGCCGTGAAGCGGAACCTGTTTAAAGCCATTGCGCCGCACATGAAAAAAGAAGCGCTGCTCTCTTCCAATACCTCTACTTTGCCGCTGAAAGAGCTGAGAACGGGGCTGCCCAAAGGGCTGGAAAACCGTTTTATCATCACGCACTTTTTTAACCCGCCCCGTTACTTGCCCCTTTTAGAGCTTGTGACGCACGATAAAACGGATGCGGCCCAGGTGGCGCGTATCCGCCAGTTTGGAACCCATGCCATGGGAAAACAGGTGATTGATTGTAACGATACACCCGGCTTTATTGCCAACCGTATAGGAATCTTCTGGCTGCATGCCGCGACCGTTGAAGCCTTGCGCCATGATGTGAGCGTGCCTGCGGCGGATGCGATTATCGGGAAGCCGTTTGGGATACCCAAAACAGGCGTGTTTGGCCTTTTGGATCTGGTGGGATTGGATCTTATCCCCCATGTGGTGGGGAGTTTGCAGGGTGCGCTGTCTAAAAAAGACAGCTTCCATGCCTTGGGGCCGATACCTCCCCTTCTCTCTTCTATGTTGGCGAAAGGCCTGACGGGACGGAAAGCGAAACAAGGATTCTACCGCCTTAGTGAGGCGAAGAAAAAAGAAGCCATTGACTTGCACAGTCTTTCTTACGGGCCAGCGCGACCTGGCGGAGCAAGTGCCCTGAAAGCCTTTAAGCGAGGCGGCCTGCGGGCGCTGATGACCCACGACAGTGCCGAGGGGCGTTATGCCTTTGCGGTGATGGGAGCCACCCTTAAATATGCGCTGGAATGCGTGCCGGAAATATCCGGCAAACTGGATGATGTGGACGCGGCGATACGCCTTGGATTCAACTGGAAACAAGGGCCTTTTGAGCTGATTGACAAGCTGGGCGCCCGTTGGTTGAAAGAACAGTTTGAAGCGCGGGGATGGAATATCCCCCCCTTGCTTGCGGTACTGGCGAGCCCGGATGAAGGTGGGATTGGCGCCTACCGCGTAAGAAACGGGGTGCGAGAAGTCTATGTGCCTGCAAAACACGGCTATGCCCCTGTGGAAGAGGAAAGCATCAGCCTTGCATCTATCAAACGTAAAAGCGTTCCATTGCTTAAAAATATCTCTGCCAGTTTGTGGGATGCGGGTGATGGTGTGGGGATTATTGAGTTTCATAGCAAGTTCAACTCGTTCAATCCGTTTACCCTGCGGTTGATTAACCAGAGCCTGAAGCTGGCCGAAGAAAAAGGCATGAAGGGATTGGTGATTTATAATGAGGCCAGTCATTTTTCGGCCGGTGCCAACCTGCTGATGCTGTATGTGACGGCGATGCTGCGTGCGTATCCGCTTATCCGGTGGATTTTGCGCGATGGGCAGGAAACGTTTAGACGCATGCAGCGGGCAAACTTTCCTGTTGTGGCGGCGCCCAGCGGTATGGCCCTTGGTGGCGGGTGTGAGGTAACGCTTCATGCTCACCATGTGGTGGCGCATGCAGAAACCTATATTGGCCTTGTGGAAGGCGGTGTGGGGATTGTGCCCGGATGGGGCGGGTGTAAGGAAATGCTCTACCGGGCGACCGAGTTTGGACAGGCGAAAGGGCCCATGCCTGCGGTAAGTCATGCGTTTGAGCGCATCGGCACCGCGAAGGTAAGCACCAGCGCGTTTGAAGCTAAAGATGATCTGTACCTTAAGCCGACAGATACGATTGTGATGAGCCGGGCGCATTTGTTGGGAACGGCCAAGGCGAAAGTGCTGGAGCTAGCGCCTGACCATAAGCCTATGGCAGAACGGGAGCCGCTTGTGTTGCCTGGGCCCAGTGGAGCTGCGGCCCTTGGCCTGGCACTGCATGATTTCACCCTGAAAGGTTTGGTGACGCCCCATGATGTGGTGGTGGGTAAAAAGCTTGCTTATGTGCTGACAGGAGGCGATGCGGACGTGACGGAGCCTGTGAGCGAAGATAAGTTGTTGAAGCTGGAGCGGGACGGCCTTGTGAGCCTTGCGAAAACGGCCGGAACACGGGCACGGATTGGTCATATGATCCGCAAAGGAAAGCCTTTGCGGAACTAGCCACAAAAGTTAACGGTTTTTGCGGGCCTTGAGCTCGTGCACGAAGCTGATGACTTTGGCGACGACTTCGTACAATTGGAGAGGGATGGGTTCGTCGATGTCCACCTCGGCATAGAGCTGGCGGGCGAGAGGCGGATCTTCGTACAGAGGGACGTTGTGCTCGGTAGCGACCTCGCGGATGCGGAGCGCCATAAGGTCTGTTCCTTTGGCGACAACGGTGGGGGCGGCATCGCCGTCATCCGGTTTATAACGGAGGGCCACGGCGTAGTGGGTGGGGTTGGTGACGACCACATCGGCCTCTGGCACGCTGCTCATCATGCGCTGGCGGGCGCGATCGGCCCTGATTTGGCGTTGGCGCTGTTTGACGTAGGGATCGCCTTCGGTTTCTTTCACTTCATCTTTAAGCTCGCGGCGGCTCATCATGTGTTGCTTGGTAAACTGCATGCGCTGAAAAATAAGATCGGCACCCGCAAGAAAGACCATGAGAAGAAGAGCCACACCCACCAGCACAAGCAGAAGATTTTTGGTGGCCATAAGGGCGCTGCCCACCCCTGTTTGTGCAAGGCTGTAAATATGAGGAAGATCGGCCTTAACCACGAGGGCGAGGGCGATGCCGATAACCACAAATTTGGCGAGAGATTTTAAGAACTCGGCGAGGGATTTAAGAGAAAAGAGGCGCTTGAAGCCGGCGACGATGGATATTTTCTCGAGATTGGGGGTGATGGGTTTGCTGGAGAACACAGGCCCGTTTTGGATAATGCCGCCGACGTACCCCAGCACCAGCATCACCAGCAGAATAGGCATGAGGGCGATGATGGTGGAGAGGCCGGAGTGAAAAAGCACAACGCCGATGCTGCTGCGTTCCTCCAGCCGGATGCTCCCCGCGTTGGCGATGATGCTGATAAAAAGATCGCCCAGACTTTTCATGGTGTAGGGGCCGGCGAGGCCCACGACCATAAGAATGCCGATGAGGGCAAAAACGTGGTTGACCTCTCGCGAGGTGGGAACGTTACCGTCTTCCTTCAGCTTATCCAGTTTTCTGGAGGTAGGATCTTCGGTTTTTGAGGATTGATCTTCATCATCGGCCATGGGGTTACCTTACGGTAAAGGTGAGGAGGCGTCTAGAAGAAGGCCTAAGTTTGGGGTACGATGGGGCATGAAAAGTAAAAAACCTGATTGGCGGGCGCGCGTGGCCGCAGAGCTTTGGCGAGATGTGCGGCGCTTGCCCTACATGCCGTGG
>PFND01000044.1:5303-6319 GCA_002791805.1 Alphaproteobacteria bacterium CG_4_10_14_0_8_um_filter_53_9
CTTCCTTCCAGGAAGTTGTCTGCGGTGGGATCAACGGTAAAGGTGCCGGTGGTGGCTCCTGCTGCGATGATCAAGGTGCCAGTGGCAGTGGTGGTGTAGTCGGTGCCGTCTGTAGCTGTGCCGCTGAGGTTGTAGGTAACGGTGGTGTCAGCGGTTGTGGCGCTGCTGAGTGTGACGGTGTAGGTGAGCACGCCAGATGCGTCTTCGTTCATCGTACCGGGGTCTACTGCAATTGACACTGTTGGAATGATGATGGGCGGTTGCGTTACGTCGTTGTCGACAATGGTTGTGCTGACACTACCAGCTGTCTCGCTGATTTGCAGGTCTTCAAAATTGCCGCCGGTGGCGCTGTTGATTTGAATGTTGAAAACTTCAGGACCTTCTACCAGCGCGTCGTTGATGGTCGGAATAGTAAAGTTGGCGCTTGTAGTGCCTGCCGGAATGGTGACCGAGATGACGCCGGTGTAGTCGCTGCCATCTACCGCCACGCCCGTGTAGGTCAGATTGACCACAACATCGGTTTGGCCAGGGGCGCTCAGGGTGACGGTGTAAGTAGCACTGTTGCCTTCTTCTACAGTGGCAGCGCCAGCAATACCGACCGTAACCACATCGGGGGTGTCGTTGACCACTGTGACAACGCCGGAATCGTTGACCGTGATGCGGGTGAAGTCGCCTCCCTGCACTGTGTCTACCGTGGTTTGGATGGTCTCGCCGTCTTTGTATACGTCGTCGCCCTGCACGGGCACCAGCACCGAGCCGGTGGTTGAACCCGCGGGGATGACGATGACCGCACCGTTGCTCAGGGTAACGGTCATATCCGAAGTGGTCGGTTCACCCAGGGTGACGGTGTAGGCAATGCCGGGGCTGCCTTCAAACACATCTGGGTCGGCGGTGAGTGTGAGGGTTGAGGTGATCGAGATGTCTGCCTCAGGGTCCAAACTTACCAGCCCTGGCTCTGGCTCAAAGCCGTAGTCGTAAGCCAGCGGCTCCACCCCTTCAACAATGCGCAGCAACTG
>PFND01000039.1 GCA_002791805.1 Alphaproteobacteria bacterium CG_4_10_14_0_8_um_filter_53_9
ATTCCTGGTAGGCGAGTTCTCTTTTCAGATCTTCGACTCTCGCCTTTTCGATTTTGAGCGAGTTGCTTTTTCTTATCAAGACCAGAAGCAAGATAGCGATAATGATGATCGTGAGGGGTTGGATGAGTGAGGTCATGGTCGTCTCCTGTGCGGGGGTAGGGTAACAAGCTTTAGGGGGCCTGTTATTGAAAACATGAGAAGTGGCTTGTTTTATAGCTATCTATGTATACTTTGGCAAGGGTTTGGAGGAATGTGGAAAAGGCGCCTTTCGGCGCCTTGTTCTTTCGCGGGGGGTGGATGGCTCAGGGTGTTTGCGTATCTATGGCGGTGGGGGCGAGGGGGAACGACCCGGGTACCACTGCCATGAGCGCTTGCAGCTGGATGTTTGGCGGGGCGGCGCAGAAGGCGGTAAGATTGGAGGTTGCCATCTCTGACGGTTTTTTATCGCAACCTTGAGATTGGCCTGTTTCTGCGTGGGATCTCATTTGATAGAGAAAATCTTGCCCACTGGACAGGATGGTGAAGATATTGAGCTGATCAGCTGCACAGCTTTTGCGCAGGATTTGAATGTCTCCTGCTTGCTCGGCTGTTTGGAGCTCGGTGATGATGTACTGGAGTGTTTTCTTTCTTTCGCCGTGCTGCCAGGCTTTATAGGCAATAACCATAAGGGCGAGAAATAGTGTGATGCCCCCGTAGGGCATGGCTTGTGCGAAAAGGGGATGCATGATGGTGTCTCCTCCGAGTGGGCGGCCGTTGTGGGCGGGCGCGATGGCGATGACGCAGTAAACGCTTAAGATATACTTTCTACATGTATATACCTGCATGGTGAGTGCATCAAGCGGATGCCAAAAAGGGCGTCATCTGATGTGATGACGCCCTTTTTTCGCGGGGGGAGAGGCCGTTAAGAGGCGATGGCCTTGTCGTCGTCTACTTTTGCGGCAGGTTCTTTTTCCGGTGCTCTGTAGGCGCGATTGAGCGCTTTGAAGCGTGTGCGCGCGCTTTCTCTCAGGAAGTTGTCCAGCGAGAAGGCACGAAGCTGCTTTTCCTCGAAACCCATGGTTTCCAGGTGTCTTGTTTCTCCATGCCGCCTCATGTGGCAAAGGACGCGACCATCCGGCACAACGATTTGGAGATCGTCGACGTTGCCATCTCGTGTGAAGAAAATGCGGATGTTATCGAGATTCTGAGCCTCCTCCAGCTCTTCGATCGCTTTCTCGAACGCATCTTTTCTGGCTTCGCGCCATTTGATGACGATCCAGATGATGAAGGCAATAAAGCCGCTGCCGCCGAAGACGGGGAGCATTCCGTAGATGGGCTCGTTCATGTCTTTTCTTCCTTGCTGAGAGAGATGAGGATGTTGGCTTGCTCTGTGGGGTTGAGAGCGGCGAAGGCGGGATAATCTTCCCTGAGATGGAGGCTGGCCCCGTTGAGGGTCATTCGGTCTCTGAAATCCTTGCTCCAGATGCCCAGAGGAATTTCGGACGCGCCCCTGATCTGGAGCAGGTGGATATCTCCATCTTTCTGATGAATTTTTATCTGGCCAGCATCAAGGGCGTTTTTCAGTTCTGACTTGGCGGAATTGCCACCAAACAAGTTGAGGAAATTCATGGCGTGAAGTCCTTTCTGGAACGGGATTAAGGTGCAGCGATTTGTATTTTGTATACGCTATGTTTTCGGGAGAGGCAAGGGGTGGGCTGCAAAAAAGCGCCGCCTTTGGGGGGCGGCGCATTTTTCGGCTTTAGCGGGGGCGCGGGGGAGGGAGGATCTTCTCGGAGGGCTCCCCAGAGACAGATAAGACAGATGAGGGTGCCGCCGTAGTAGAGCAGGGCGGTACCTGTGAGAAGGGAGAGGATCATGCTAGGGGTTCTCCGAGAAGGGTGACATGACGCAGGGCGTTGACGAGGGCGCGTTCTATGGCCTCGACGGGGGCCTCTCGTACCAAGCCGAGTTCATCCATAAACAGGGCCGAGTAAAAGTGCAACTCGTACATGCGGGAAGGGCTACGCCTGGCCTCGGTGTAGATAAGAATGCTGGCGCCATCTTGCGTGATGTGGCGCTGGCCGTTTTTATCCTGCACCCATTTCCAGTGGATAACTTTGCCCGTGTTGGCATCTGTGTGGCCTTCTGCACGTGTGCGGTTGGCAATGAAGAGATTGAGGCCTTCTTGAAACGGATAAGCTGGTTTCATAGGATTCATCCTTTCAGGATATGAAGGAGGGCGCGTTTGCGCTGTTTGGGTTTGCTGGCCAGAAAGAGGAGGAGGCCTGCTTCTTTCAGCGCGGCTTCGTTGAGAAATGTCTCTGCATGGCCTGGCTTGTTACCGTGCACGGATGCCCGATATATAGACTGACCAGATTTGACACCGTGAATGAGAAGAGAGGTTTTGTCTTTCCCGTTTTCTTCGATCTTTGGTGTGGTGCGGTACTGGACTTTCCCTTTTTTCCGGGCGTTTTCAAGCTCGTCTACCAGCGTGTTGTGGTGATATTTTCTTATGATGAGGACAAGCACGACAAGGATTGCCCCGAGGAATACCCACCCGGGGAGTGAGATGCTGTTGAGGATGGTGTTGACCATGGGAGGCTCCAGGTGGGAGGGAAACGGTGGGCGATAAGATTTTTATATGTATACGTGGAAAAAATCAAAAAACAAGGGTATAAGGGGGGATTGTTTACACAACCTAAGGGAAAGAGACTTACTATGGCGCGCGATGGCATGATGACGAGCAAGATGATCCGACAAAGCTTTGTGGACCATTTTGCCGCCAAGGGGCATGTGATTGTACCCAGTAGCTCTCTTGTGCCTGACAACGACCCGACGCTTATGTTCACCAACAGCGGAATGGTCCAGTTTAAAAACAACTTTACCGGTGTGGATACCCGTTTGCAGCGCGCGGCCAGCGTGCAGCGCTGCGTGAGAGCAGGAGGCAAGCACAACGACCTTGAAAATGTGGGGAATACGGCGCGTCATCACACGTTTTTTGAGATGCTCGGGAACTTTAGCTTTGGGGATTACTTTAAGGAAGAAAGCCTGACCTGGGGCTGGCAATGGGTAACCGAGGTTTTGGGCCTTGACCCTGCCCGCATGTGCGTGACGGTTTACCACGACGACGATGAGGCGGTGGCCATTTGGAAAAAAATCGGGATGGCGGACAAGGATATTATCCGCATTGCGACCAGCGACAACTTTTGGACTATGGGCGAGACCGGCCCTTGTGGCCCGTGCAGCGAGATTTTTTATGATCTTGACCCCACGGGCCAGCGTGTGAAAGGTGACCGCCCCGGGACGCCTGACGAAGACGGCGACCGCTGGATGGAGATCTGGAACCACGTTTTCACTCAGTTTGACCTGCAAAAAGACGGCAGCATGGTGCCGTTAAAGAACAAAAACATTGATACCGGTGCTGGCTTGGAGCGCGTGATGACGGCGGTACAGGGTGTTTTTTCCAATTACGATACTGATTTGTTCCAAGCGATTATTAAAGACGCCGGCGCTAAAGTGGGCGTGACATACGGTGCCGTGAACGAGAGTGACGTAAGCCTGCGCGTGATTGCCGACCATCTGCGCGCCATGAGCTTTTTGCTTGTGGACGGGGTGATGCCCAGCAACGAAGGCCGTGGATATGTTCTGCGCCGCATTATGCGCCGCGCGATGCGCCACGGGAACCTTTTGGGGATGGAAAAGCCGTTTATTTACGGCATGCTGCCGACCCTTGTGAATGAAATGGGTGAGGCCTACCCCGAGCTTGCCCGTGGGGCGAGCATGGCGGCCGATGTGATTAAGCTGGAAGAAGAGCGCTTTGGCAAAACCCTGAAACAGGGAATGAGCGTTTTGGACGAAGCCCTGCGCGACAAGCAGCAAGGTGACGTGCTTGCCGGCGATGTGGCGTTTACGCTTTACGATACCTATGGTTTTCCTCTCGATTTGACTCAGGATGCCCTGAAGGGCCGCGGCATGAGTGTGGACATGGACGGATTTAATACCGAAATGGAAGCCCAGCGCACGCGTGCCCGCGCTGCCCACAAAGGCAGCGGTGATGCCAAGCTGGATGAGGTTTGGTTTGGAGTTCAGGATGAGTGCGGTGTGACGGAGTTTTTAGGCTATACGCGCCTTGTGAGCGAAGGACAGGTGGGCGCTTTGGTGGCGGAGGGCGCGCGCGTGGACGCTTTGAAGACGGGCGAGACGGGCTGGATGGTGGTGAACCAGACGCCTTTTTATGCCGAAAGCGGGGGACAGGTTGCGGACACGGGGGATGTTATCTGGCCAACGGGTAAGGCCCGCGTTTTGGATGTTCTTAAAGTGTTGGACGGTGTGTTTATTCATAAAATTCAGGTAACTGAAGGTGCATTGAATGTGGCGCAGGGCGTGGAACTGAAGGTGGATGCGGAGCGTCGTGCGGCGATTGAGCGCAACCACTCTGCCACGCACCTGTTGTTTGCAGGATTGCGCGAGATTCTGGGTGACCATGTTGTGCAGCGCGGCAGCAGACAGGATGAATTTGTGACGCGGTTCGATATCTCTCACCCCAAAGGTGTAACCAAAGAGGAATTGCGCCAAGTGGAGCAATGGGTGAACGACCGCATTTGGCGCAATTTGCCCGTGGTGACCCGTGTTATCCCCAAAGATGAGGCGGTGGCCAGTGGTGCGACGGCTCAGTTTGGTGAGAAGTACGGCGATGAGGTACGCGTGGTTTATATGGGGAACCCTGAGAGTTCTCAGATGATAACTGCCGACCTTTGCGGCGGAACTCATGTGGCGATGACGGGCGAGATTGGGCTTTTCCGCTTTGTGGGCGAGAGCAGCGTTGCGGCAGGGATTAGACGCGTTGAGGCTGTCACCCACCAGCGCGCCTGGGAAAGCTTTGCGACCGATGCGGCTGCCCTTGCTGATATTGCCCTTACCCTCAAAACCAAAAAAGAACTGGTGGGCGAACGCGTGCTTGACCTGATGGCCAAGGCCAAAGGGGCCGGCAAAGCAGCTGCCAGTGCCGCCGCGGTGGACGTGGGCGCGCTTGTTGCAGGAGCTGAAGACGTAGGTGGTCTTAAGTTTGTGGGTGCTGTTGTGGAGGGAGCCGATGCGAATGCGTTGCGCGATGCCGCGTTGGGCGCCAAAGGCACCCTGGGGAGCGGGATTGTTCTGCTGGCCAGCGAAATGGACGGCAAAAGTGCCTTTGTGGCAGCTGTGAGCGATGATTTGCTGGGCCGCGTGAAGGCCGGTGACCTTGTGAATGCGGCGGCGGCGACTGTAGGCGGCAAAGGTGGCGGCCGGCCCGAGCTTGCGCAGGCAGGTGGGGCTGCGGGTGATCTGGTTGCGGCGCTTGGGGCGGGGAGACAGGTAGTCGCTCGTCGTTAGTAGGAAGGAGATAGGCAAAGCCCCCTCGACTTTTGGTCTCGGGGGCTTTTGCTTTTTTTTGAGCAGCGCTCAGGCGGCACGTCTCCTGGAGGTTGCGATGAGAGCGATGATATCTTGCCAGCCGTTTTGTTTAGCATAATCCAGCGCATTTTTGCCGTGTTGATCTCTGGCGAAGATATCGGCACCTGCCTTGATGAGAAGAGCGGCGACGGCCTTATGCTTGCTCCACATGGCGAGGATAAGAGCGGTGTTGTTCTTGGCGTCTTTTGTGTTTATCTTGCCGCCTTTCTCGAGATAGGTGCTCAGGCTTGAGTGTGTCAGCCTGCCGCGCTCGGCAAGGAAGAGAAAATCCGACTTAAATTCTTGCAGTCTGTTTCTTTTTCTGGACATGGGGACTCCATGGGTTAGGCGCGAATGCGCTTGGAACGGGAATGCTGATGGAACTTGGACTTGTTTATGTATACCCTTGCGTAATCTGTCAATGAAAATGTGGGAGAGGGAGCGAGTGGGGTGTGGGGGCAACAGGGTGTGATATTTTGTGCGTGTGAGGGGTTGGAGGTGGGCGCTGTTAGGGTATTCTCCCCCTAGTGATTTTAGATATGCGCCGTTTTTATATATCCTCCGTTTTAGCGGGTGTTTTGGCGTTGGCGGTCTCTGCCCCTGTCTCGGCGGCGGGCGGTGTGCTACCGTTTACGACGTATCAGGCAGAAAAACAGATGATCTTAAACACCCT
>PFND01000060.1 GCA_002791805.1 Alphaproteobacteria bacterium CG_4_10_14_0_8_um_filter_53_9
AGCTGGCAGATATCACCGCCGTCGTGCTGGATAAAACGGGCACGCTCACCCACGGCACACCGAGGCTCATCGCGCACGATGGCACCGAGGCCGATCGCGCCCTCGCCGCGCGCCTCGCCCTGCACAGCAAGCACCCGCTCGCGACAGCGCTGGCGCACAGCGGCCCCACCGCCATGCCCTTTAAAACGGTGGATGAAATCCCCGGCAAAGGCCTGCAAACTACCTATAAAAACCAAACCCTTCGTCTGGGCAGCCTCAGCTTCGTCATGGGTAAAAAAATGTCAAAAGAGGCCACAGATAACCCCCTGCACCTGCACACGTTTTTCCGTGTAGGCAAAAACCCGCCCGTCACCTTCACGTTCGAGGATACGCTCCGGCCGGATGCAAAAGAAGCCATCCAGGCGCTTAAAAGCCAAGGCCTCTCGCTCCATCTGTTATCAGGAGACACGCCCTCCGCCGTCCTCTCCATCGCCAAAACATTGGATATTCACAACATCACGGCCGAGGCCACGCCCGCGTCCAAGCAAAAACTTCTTAGCGGAATGGCAGAACGAGGCGAAAACGTCATGATGGTCGGCGATGGCCTGAACGATGCCCCCAGTCTGGCGCTGGCCCCCGTGGGGGTCAGCTTCGGCACCAGTACCGATCTCGCCAAACTCTCGGCAGATGTCATCTTACAGCAGGAGCATCTCCTCACCTTAAGCACGCTCATCACGCTGGCCAAAAAGGCGCGGGCCGCCACCTTCACCAACATCGGCCTCTCGCTGGCGTACAATGTGGTCACCATTCCGCTGGCCATGGGGGGGTATATCACGCCCATGTGGGCGGCGCTGGCCATGTCGGCAAGCTCGCTTATGGTCACCGCCAATGCCGCGCGGCTGGCGCGGTAAATCGCTTCACAAAACGCCTCACGTCCCGTATCATACCCCCATCATGACACCTGAAGCCTGCACGCTCACCCTCCAAAGCCTCCCTTTGTTTCAAGGCTTCCCGGCAGAGGTGATGAAGGAGCTGGCAAGCAAAACCACCGTCTCAAAGCATCCCAAAGGCCACATGCTTTTTCAACACGGAGACACCATCAAGCATCTCCACATCGTCACACACGGGTGGGTCAAAGTCTCTCGGTTGACCGAAGAAGGAGATGAAGCCGTGCTGGATGTCCTCACCGCCCCTCACCCGTTGCAAATTATGGATGCCATCGCCGCACCCGCATGGGGGGCCACCGCCACCGTGGCAGAGGATGCGGGCTTTTTCTCACTCCCCATCAACCTGTTCAAGGCCACGCTCAACGAGCATCCTCATCTGGCTTTGGGGTTGCTGCAAACCACCGCCAAAATGCACCAGAGTTTACAACGAGAGCTGGAAGGCCGTACCCTCCAAAAGACAGATCAGCGCGTCGGCTGCTTTCTGCTCAGGCTGGTTCCCAATCCGGGAGATACGCATCCCGCCACCCTCACTCTCCCGTACGATAAAACACTTCTCGCCGCCCGCCTCGGCATGCAGCCGGAGACCTTCTCCCGTGCCCTCGGCAACTTAAAAAGAGAGCTCGGCATCACCATCCAAGGTCACACGCTCACCATCCCCAATCTCAAATCTCTTCAGGCCTACACATGCAGCGCCTGCTCAGGCACCTATCCCTGCATCCGCAGTACACAAAAAGCATAAAAAAGGGAGGCCAAAAGCCTCCTTTTTTAAACAGGCACACCGTCTAAAAACGGTAACCGATACCAATACCCGCAACCACAGGGTTCAGGTTGGCTTTGGCCGTAATGGTGTCGTTCACCGTCACATCGGTGGAGAGGAAGATTTTCTTCACATCCGCGTTCAAGTACACATTGTCGGTCAGTTTATAATCGGCACCCGCCTGCAACGCAAAACCAAATGCATCGTCATATTTCACGCTGTTAATGCCCACAGGGGTATCGGCATCGTAAAAGTGCGCATACGTAATCCCGGCACCCACATAAGGCTTGGCAAACCAGTTGTCACAGTTCCAGTGGTATTGGGCCGTAAGGGTGGGGGGCAGCAACCATACGTCACCAAGATCGGTCGTGGTGGGCTTTTTGTTCACTTTGGCCTTGTGTTGGGTTGTGGCGGCAATCAGCTCAAACGCAATGCTGTCGGTTAAAAAATAAGTCACATCCAGCTCGGGCATGGTATCACCACCCACATAAGGTTTTCCGCCAATGCTGCTTTCGCCACCATCGTTGCTGGGGGTCAGGTTAATAATGCGCCCGCGCACCATCCAGTTACCATCTTCAGCTATCGCCGTACCCGCAAGCATGGTGCACGCCGCCGCCATCCATAAATTTTTGTGTGTCATAGTCATCAAGTCTCCTTTTACGTTTGCAATAATAAAGCCATTACTTCACCCAAACGCACCCTCTCACCTTGATTTTTATCAACTCCCCACCACATAAAATCTCCCCCGTGGTGCTTTTTTCGCACAGAAAAAACCAAGAGAAAATTCTCTAAAACTCACCTTCTTTCCTAAAACGCCAGCTGATCCCGCAAATGTCCTTCCTGTGGCACCCACCATTCAGGCAGGTTATAGGTAAGTCCCGCCGGCGCAGGCACCACGTTTTTGATACGTTTATGAATCGCCATCAACGTATTCGGCGCATAAAGCCAAAGGTAAGGTTGTTCATCATGCAAAATATCCTGAAGCTCCCATAAAAGCTTTTGCCGTTTGGTCTGGTCAAACTCGCGCCGTGCTTTATCCATCAACGCATCCGCGCGCGGGTTGTTGTAACCAATCATATTAAATTCAGCAGGGGCCGTCTTGCTGCTGTGCCAAATGTCATAAGGGTCGGGCTCGGCGCCAAGGGCCCACCCCATCAAAATCGCATCAAAGGTGCGGGGTTGCAGGGTGTTGGTGAGCAAAGCAGACCACTCCTGTACTTTAATACTCATCTCAACCCCCACATCCGCAAAGAGCGATTGTAAAATCTGCGCCGTCTTCAACCGCGCATCATTCCCCTGGTTGGTGGTGAGCGTAAAGGTAAACGGTGCACCATCCTTGTCTACCACACCGTCACCATTGGTATCCGCCCACCCGGCCTCGGCAAGCAGCGCGCGGGCTTTATCAGGGTCATAGGGGTAAGGGGTCAGGTTTTTGTTATAGGGCCATGTGCCGGGCTTAAAAATCCCCGCCATGGGCACACCTTGGCCAAACAAAATGGCCGCCACAATGCCGTCTCTGTCCACGGCATAGCTCAGCGCCTGCCGCACGCGTTTGTCCTCAAACAAGGGGTTTTTAAGGTTAAATCCCACATACGTGTAGGCATTGCCAAGGGCGCTGTATTTGTTAAACCGCGCCTTAAACCATGGCGCATCCGTCTGGCGAGAAAATGCCAGAGGGGTGAGAGACGCCATATCCAGTTCTCCTTTTTTAAGGGCCATAAACTGGGTGTTGGCATCAGGCATCAGCTTGTACTGCAACTGGCCGATAAACGGAACCTCGGTACTGGAGGCGTTGCGGTTAAGGGTGATAGATTGTCCCCGCACCCACCGCGCCAACGTGTAGCTTCCGGTGCCAAGGGGCGTATCTTTAAGGGATGTCTCGTTAAAATCCCCCGTCTTCGCCAGCACATGGGCAGGCAGAATCGTCAACCCCGCCCAGCTGGAAAGCGCCGGCACAAACGGCTCAGGGTAATGCACTCTAAACGTGCGGGCATCAGGCGCCTCGGCACGGCTCACAAGAAGGTAATCTCCCGCATAAGGCGTGCGTGTTTCAGGGTGGGTAATCGCCTTGAATGTGGCCAGAACATCCGCGCTGGTAAGCTTCACACCATCCGAGAAAAACACATCATCGCGCAAGATAAACGTAATGGTCTTGCCACCGTCCGAAATGGTGTATCTCGCCGCAAGCTGAGGCACCAAGTTCAAATCCGCATCATAGGTCAGCAACGCCTGATAAATATGCCCCCCAACTTCCGAAGCTCCGCTGTCTCCCGCCAGCAGCGGCAGCAAACTCGGCGGCTCGCCTCCCAGCGGAATCACCAGGCGGTCGCCCACATCACGCACGTCAGGCACGGTGCGGTCGGTCTCATAGGCGGCGGCAGCGTTCTCCTCTCCACCGCACGCCACCAAAAACAACGCCATCACGCCCATCCATGCATGCCGCATCCCTTTCATGGGTCAGAGAGCCCCCTCCACAACAGGCACCAGCGTAATCGTCTCCAAACGGTGGCCTCGCTTCGTTTCCACCGTCAGCGTGTGGCTGGGCAGCGTAATGCTCTCGCCCTGCACGGGCAAATGGCCCAGATGTTCAATCATCAGCCCTGCCAGCGTCACCGCATGGTCATCAGGCAGCCTAAAGTTATAAAGTCGGTTCACCGTGCGTATCGGCATCTCACCGGGCAAGGTCAGGTGACCTTTTTCATCGGCCTTCGCAAGGGTGCTCATAGGCTCATGCTCGTGGCCAATATTCCCAACAATTTCTTCTAAAATATCTTCTAACGTCACAAGGCCTTCAAGGCTGCCATATTCGTCCACCACCAAAGCCAGGTGCCTGTGCTGCAATAAAAACTGTCGTAACTGGTGCGAAACAATCGTCGTCTCGGGCACATAGTAAGCAGGTTGAAGGTGCGCGCGTATCGTCACCGCACTGCGGTTGGGCACAGCAGCAAGGGCACCAAGATAATCGCGCACGGTCAAAATCCCCAGAATATTTTCGGGCGATCCCTCATAAACAGGCACGCGGGTGTGCATCATGCCCGCAAGCTTACCAGGGATATCCACGGGCGGCGTATGAACATCCAGCAGCTCAATGGCACTGCGGTGGAGCATCACATCCGCCACCGTCAGCGTATCCAGCTCCAAAATCGCGTCCAGCATCTGGTGTTGAGACCGCTTGATCGCCCCCTGTTTTAAGCTCAGATGAATCGCGCCTCGCAGCTCGGCGGTGGTCACTTTGCCGCTCACTGCCTGCGTGCGGAAGAGCATAAAGATAAGCGTGTTAATATGGTGGATAAGATACGTCAGCGGCGTGCACACCCAAATAATCGCGCGCATGGTAGGGGTAATGGCAAGGGCAATGCGTTCGGGGTAGCGGGTGGCAATCGTTTTCGGAAGAATCTCGCAGAAGATAAGAATCACCACGGTCATCATGGCCGTGGCATACACCACGCCCGAGGGTCCAAAGGCCTGGATAAGCAACCCCGTCACAAGGGCGGATGACAGAATGTTCACCACATTGTTCCCCAGCAAAATGGTGGCCAGCATCTTATCGGGGCGGTCAAGCATATCCAGCAACCGTATCGCTGGCCGAGAGCGCTCGCGCACCATCGCATGCAGCTTCGCGCGAGAGACCGCCATAAGCGCCGTCTCACTCATCGAAAAAAAGACAGAGCCAAAGGTACAAATAAAAACAATCGTCAGTTGAATAATCATCGTATCAGGCCGTTATTCCATCGTCTCAATCATAATTTTCCCGCTGTGCACAGGGGCACGGGTAGGGGCCTTGGGCAGTACATGCCGCATGGAAGGCGGGAGGATGTTGTTATCAATCAACCACTCCAGCACCCCTTCTTTCACACGCTCGCGCACAAAGTCACCTTCGTACGTTTCGCCAAAAAAGGGTACGCACTCGGGCAAGGTCGGGTTCTCTTGCATAAACAAAAGCAACGCCGCCTGGGTCTCCTCGGGCTGGCGCAAAAGCGCAGGGTGGCTGGCCAGGTCTTTCATAAAGTGGTCAGGCAAGGCCGTAAAACTAAAGGTGTGGGTGGCAGGGGCCTCGGGCATCTCTGCACCGGGCTCCACCACAATCCCTTCGGTGGTGATAAGGGTAAAAGTCCCCTCCTTGCCGCTGGCAAAAGGTAAAATCAGGGCATCAATGTCATAAATATGGTTGAAGAGGTGGGGGTGCGTTAAAAAATCCATAGATAAACCCTAAAGGATAAACCCGCCCATGAGAAGAAATAAGCGCCGTCATGCCCTGCAAATCATCTTAATAATAAAGCAGGAAAGATTGCCCCTCCCCTAAGCGTCCACCTTGTGAGACACTCAACTTCGGTGTAACCTCACGCCCAAACAAGAGGAATATCCCCATGAACACCCCCCTCCCTTTCGGCGAGAACCCGCAAGAAACCCCCATTCAACAAGCAACC
>PFND01000036.1 GCA_002791805.1 Alphaproteobacteria bacterium CG_4_10_14_0_8_um_filter_53_9
TTAAGCGCGTCATTCGTTTGCAAAAGGGCATCCATAACAGGCTTTGTCACAGGCACTTTGTTATTGCGCACTTCATCTAAAAGATTTTCCCCGGCATGGGCAAGCTTGGCCATGTTTTCCAAGCCCAAAAAGCCAGCGCCACCTTTTAAAGTGTGTAAAACTCTAAACAACCTTGCTACCGTTTCGGCATCAGTATCGCCCTCTTCAGCGAGAGATTCAAGCTGAATCAAATCACCTTCAAGCTGGTCAAGGTTTTCTTCAGCCTCGGTAAAAAACTCTTCAAGGATTTCACCAAGTTCGTCCTGCAACATGTCACTCATGGGGGCGGGTACTCTTATATTATTTTTATTTAAGCCCAGACTATCCCTAATCCTCCTGCAAATCCAGCCCAACGCCCACACAAAAAGCAAAGAAGTCGAAACGTCCGATGCACCCACAACACAAATCGTCATACTTATAGAAAAAAGGAGACCTCAGCCTCCAAAAAACAAGATAAAAGAACTCACTAAGACACAATCTGTGCCACACGAGCCCCGATTTTTTCCACAGGAAGAACTTCATCAACCCCACCAGCCTCCAAAACAGCTTTGGGCATACCATAAACAACGCTGGATGCCTGATCTTGGGCAATAACATGGGCACCATCAGTATGCAGCTGCACAAAGGCGCGCGTTCCATCATTTCCCATGCCTGTGAGCATAACAGCAAGAACATGGCTTTTCAAAACACCATGGATACTCCCGGCCAAAACATCCACACTGGGTTTGTAAGGGCTCTCACCTTTATCATCCGCCACGCGTATGCCATTGGCTGTCATACGTAAATGTTGGCCGCCCGGGGCAATATAAACAGTTCCCGGCACCATCACATCGCCGTTGGAGGCTTCAACCACTTTTAAAGGCACCGTTTCATCAAGACGTTTTGCAAGCGCCTTGGTAAAGTTGGCAGGCATATGCTGGGCCACTACAACCGGCACCCGCAAGTTAGCCGGCAGTTTGGATAAAACAACTTGCAAAGCTTTCGGCCCACCCGTGCTGCTTCCAATCACAATCAATTTAATATCTGAGCGGCTGGTTACCGAGGTCTTAGGTTGAGGCAAAGCCGTTTTAGGTGCAGCTTCTGCCTGTATTTGTTGTGCAGCCTGCCCACTACCCGCACCCACAGCCGCCACAAGCTTTTCAGCAATAACGTCACTGCCTCTAAAAATATTTTTGTCTTTATCGTTAAGGGCCTTGGGGATAAAATCAACAGCGCCAATTTCAAGGGCTTCCATGGTCACCTGTGCACCGGCCTCAGTCAGGGTAGAGACCATGACAATCGGCGTCTTGCTTCCACTGGCAATCACTTTTTTAAGGGCCTCAATGCCATTCATCACAGGCATTTCAATGTCCATGGTAACAACATCAGGCCTCAGCTCAAGGATCTTTTTAACGGCCACTTCACCGTTTTCAGCCGTATCAATAACCTTAAAGCGCTTGTCCATTTCAATCATACGTGTAAGGGCGCCACGCATAAAGCTAGAGTCATCGACAACCAAAACACGATATTGAACCATAAAAAAAGCTTACCTTTTATTTGTTAATGCCAGAAGATTTCAACACAAAAGCCTAAAGAAGTTTTGCTAAAATGTCGTCAATATCATCCTGTTCCAATCCACCCTGGCCAGGCAGACTGGGCCCTTCCAGAAGATGTCTATCTTCCGCAAGCTCGGCTTTGGTCGTATCATCCAAAGTGTCTTCTTTAGCCGCAAGGCCAAACACCACCACCATGCGCAACACCTGGCGCTCAATCTCATGGAGAGCCTTCACAACCTTCTGAATCCGTTGTCCTGTAATATCTTGGAAGTTACAGGCTTCAAAAACACGGGTCACACCGGCCGCAGCCTCGGTCATGGCACCATCAATGCCAGCAAGGGCATCGGGGTCAAGCGGGGGGTCCATGCTCAGCAAAACATCGCGCATGGTTTCCAAGTTGGTGTTCAATCCTTCACATTCGTCCATAATACGGCCCGTTGCCTGCTCGGTCATCTGAACAATGGCATCTAACTGGTTAGAGGCTTGAGGAATTTCTTTTTCAGCAAGGTTGGTACCTTGAACTTCTTGAAGTTCTTTTTTGGCATTGTTAATAAACTTCGCCAGCTCACCAATTTCATGAAAAAGGTTACCATCCAGCTTATCACCACGGCCGAACATGCTTTTCACGGCCGAGACAAAATCAGCAACATCTTTGGCAGGAATCGTTTCACTCTTGCCGGTTTCAACCTCCAGCGCGGCAATCCGCTGTTCAAGGGTTATATCAGTCATCGGAGCATTTTTCCTTTTGTTGAACTTTATATAATATTGTTAAGGTTGCGCTTAAAAATCGCCAACAACTTTGACAAGCTTTTCTTTTAACGTCATCGCATTAAAGGGTTTAACGATATAGTTACTCACACCGGCCTGCACAGCCGTAATCACGTTTTCGCGCTTACCTTCAGCCGTCACCATAATAAAGGGGATTTTTTTATGATCTTCCGAGCTGCGAACATGCTTCAAAAAATCAATACCTGTCATTTTCGGCATATTCCAGTCAGAGATAATCAGGTCAATCTTCTCAGCCTGAACTTTCTCCCAACCTGTCGTCCCGTCATCAGCTTCAATCATATTGGTAAAACCAAGCTGGCGTAGCAGGTTGATGATAATCCGGCGCATGGTCTGAAAATCGTCCACGACCAGTATTCTCATATTGCGATCCACAGACATGGGTTCATTTTCCTCTTATTATTATTAGGCACAGTGGTTAAGCTGCTCTAGGGCCACATAAACCAGATGGCATCAGGCACAAAACATTCCTGACACCTACCCGCTTACACAGCACGACACGCTGGAAAGCTAAGAGGAATAAACCGTTTTGTCACGCGTCAAGCGCATTTTCACAAGCCCCCTGTGCTTCTCAGGCCATAAACGCGGGGGAGAACATCAGACAACACCTCTCATCAGAGGCCCAAAATCATGTCCAACACCCTAAATTTCAGGAACAGGAAGCGGGTTCGCCATCATTTCAGAAATACGCCTTGCTTTAGCAGGCTCCAAAGCCTCCATAAGCTTCCCGGCTTTTTTACTTGGCAACCGCTCCACAATATCCTGCACAAGCGTATTATCCAAGCGGTTGAGAACATTCGCCGCAGCCGAAGGCTTCATGGCGCCATAAACGGCGGCAAGCTGCTTCAGCTGTTCTTCATCCTTGCCGCTCGCACTTCCCAAAAGTTCTTTAAGCTCGGCTTTAAGGGCTTCCAATTCCGTAATCCGGCCCGCCAAACGTTCTTCAAGCATATCCACAAGCTTTTCGCGCAGCTCAAGAGCTTGGGCACGTCGCTCCAAAGCCACACGCTTTTCATCAAGCTCTTGCAACGTCTCCAGCTCAGAGGCAGAAAATGCCCGCTCATTCGCAAGGCTGGGGATGTTCAGCTCTTCAGGCGGTTTAACAACATCGCCACCCTCTTGGGCTGCGGTCTCCACGGCAAAAGCAGGCGCCGCCAAAATCAGGCACAAACAAAAAAAGGCAGTCTTCCAGCCACAGATTTCCCTCATCAACCCACCTTTCTTCCAAGCTTGCCGCGCAACGCCGCTTCCGTCTTGCTCATCGGCTTGGTTTTGGTGGGTGAGGGATGAAGCGTCACCACATCCGCCCCTTTAAGGGCAGAAGCCTCAGGCATCTCCATCATAAGGTTTTCCTGACCTCGCTCCACAAGCACACTGGCCACACCCTCACGGGCTTCACGCAGGCCATCCAGCAAAACTTCCAAAGGGTCATGGGCAACGGGGCGGTTTTCTTCACCCGGACGCCTTGCCGCCTCACTATTGGCTTTCATCACATCATCCTGGGCACGCACTGTGTCTTTAAGGGTATGTGCCGCATCAACCACTTTGCGGGCCTCAAAAGCCTGTTCCAGGCGCACAGCAACTTTTTCCGCTTTGCTCAAAAGCATTGTCAGCTCTGTCGCACGTTTTCCGGCTTCGGTGTTAAGGGTTTCCACGCGGGGTCCCACAGCGGCAAAGGTTGTTTTCAGCTCCTCAACCCCCTGTTTGGCATCCACTAAAAAGCGGGCGAGGCTATCCTGTAAAACAGGGGCTTTGGCAGCTTCCTTGCGCATGGCACGCACCTGCACGGCAAGCAGGCCCAAAAAGCCGGCCACACCCGCCAGCAAAACGCAGGTGAGAACGGCAAGGTAAAGGCTTAAATCAAAACCGGTCATCATGCATCTTTCAGGTTATTAAGGTCGGTAATATTATGCGTAACTTTCACAGCCTTGTAATCCAGCGCACGGCCCATATGACCCACAAGCTTTGTCACACCGCCAAGGTCAAGCCGTATCGGAGAATCTCCCCGCGCATCCAGCTCAATCGTGTCTCCCACTTTCCATTTTAACAAGTCCGTAAGCTTATAGGTTTTTTCTTCCAGTACCGCCTGAAGAGAGACACTGGTATGGTAAAGCTCTTGAGAAAGGTGGTTTTCCCAAATATTATCCTGACCAAATTTCTCACCCATAAACTGCTGTAAAAGTTGTTCACGGATAGGCTCCAACGTGGCATACGGCAGGCACAAATAAATCTTACCTTCGCGTCCTTCAAGGTTCAGCCGAATGGTCACCAGAATCGCCACGTTCGTATCTTGCGTAATCATGGCAAAACGGGGGTTAACCTCCATGCGCTCGTATTTAAACTGAACAGGAGCCACAGGGCCAAATGCCTCACCAAGGTCGCGGAGAACAATCTCCGTCAGATTATCCAAAATACGTCGCTCAATGGTCGTAAACTGACGCCCCACAATCGGCACGGGCCGTGCCTTGCGGCCGCCCAAAAGCACATCCACCACGGCATAAATCAGCTGGCTTTCGTAAACCATCAGCACATAGTCATCAAGGCCAATCACGTTCACCACCACAAGCCCGGCGGGCAAAGGCACACTTTGCAAGTAGTCCTGAAAGCGGACAGAGGTCATATTTTGAACAGCCACATCCACATTATCAGCCGTAAATTGCCGCAAACTGGTGGAAAGAATACGCTCAAACTTGTCAAAAATAACCTCCAGCATCGGCAGCTTTTCGTAGTTGACCACGCTCTGGTCAAGCAAAGCGCGCACACCGCGGCCGGCGCTCTCATCAACTTCATCGTTCCCTAAGAGAGAATCAATTTCATTCTGGTCAAGCACACGCTGGCCCGTCTGGCCCATGGCTGCCGCCATATCATCCTCACCACCCCCATCAGCTGGCGGCGCACCTTCAGCATCATCACCGGCAAGGCTTTGCCATTCGGCAATCATATCTTCTTCAGATTTAGCGGCATCGCTCATCAAAAACCATTTCTTTTCTTGGCAGGCATCCTAACACACCCCCAACACCCTGCCTAGAACCTCCTGCCCACCGCCTAAGCACTTCCCCACACCTCAAAGAGGAGAACCCCTTATTTATTGAACCAAAAGCTCCGTCACCACAACCTGACGCACAGGCACAGGGGCCAAAGCCTGGTTGGCACGCAGCAATAATCCTTCTTTCAAACGCTGCACAGCCACAGCACCTTGAACATCTTCAGGGCGCATCATGCGTAAAAAAGTATTCCACGCATCTTGGAGCTGCGGCATCGCGGCCGTAGCCGCCGCCTTATCTTCCTCACTGGAAACTTCCAGCATGGCACGCATTTTAATAAACCCTTGGGCGCCCGCATCGCTTAACATGTTGGTGGTCATGGCTGGCACTTCCAAATAAAGGGAGTGGTCCAACGTATCTCCATGGGCATTTTCCGCGTCATCTCCTTTTTTTCCTAAAAACCACCACGCCCCCAAGCCAGAGAGAATGACCAGAACAACGCCGGAAACCGCCAAAATAATTATTTTTTTCTTACCGGAAGGCGGAGGCGC
>PFND01000002.1 GCA_002791805.1 Alphaproteobacteria bacterium CG_4_10_14_0_8_um_filter_53_9
TACCTTAAGCACGAATCTGACGAGAACTGGTTGGAAGACCTTGCCAAAAAATCCAAGCCCTGGGCGGCTGTGCAAAAAGCTTCTGGCGATGCCATTAATGCCTTGCGTGCGGACATGACCGAGCTTTGCAAGCCCTTTGGCCTCTCTGTGACCGAGTTTAAAGAGATGGTGATTGTGGTGCGCAAGGGTGAAAAAGATGCCTCTAAGGCCAAAAAAGAGATGGTGGAAGCCAATTTGCGCCTTGTGATTTCTATTGCCAAAAAATACGTGAACCGCGGGCTTCAGTTTTTGGACTTGATCCAAGAAGGAAACATTGGCCTGATGAAGGCGGTGGACAAGTTTGAGTATCGTCGTGGGTATAAGTTTTCTACCTATGCCACATGGTGGATTAGACAGGCGATTACCCGCAGCATTGCCGACCAGGCCCGTACGATCCGTATCCCTGTTCACATGATTGAGACCATCAACAAACTGAACCGCACCCAGCGCCAGATGATGAATGAACTGGGCCGCGAACCCACGCCTGAAGAGCTTTCTGTCAAGCTCCAGATGCCGGTGGACAAAGTGCGCAAAGTCCAAAAAATTGCCAAAGAGCCGATTAGCCTTGAGACCCCTGTGGGTGACGAGGATGACAGCACGCTGGGCGATTTTATTGAAGACACCAACGCCGTGCTGCCCCTTGACGCCGCCGTGAACGTGAACATGCGTGACAGTGTGACCAAAATTTTGGCCAGCCTGACCCCGCGTGAAGAACGTGTGCTGCGTATGCGCTTTGGGATTGGGATGCCTGCCGACCACACGTTGGAAGAAGTGGGCCAGCAGTTTAATGTGACCCGCGAGCGGATTCGTCAGATTGAGGCCAAAGCCCTTAAAAAGCTGCGCCACCCCAGCCGCAGCCGCATGATCAAATCGTTCTCGGACATTGATCCTAATACGCCTATGCCGCAGACGGACACCAAGGGGTACTAACCTTTTGGTATTATAAAACGGGCTTCGGCCCGTTTTTTTTGTTTGATGAACTGCGCGCTTTTGCGTTTATTCGGTGGCCACCAGAAACAGGGCGGGATCCAGCGCCTCGTTCCCCCAGTAGACCCCCCAGTGAAGATGCGGCCCTGTACTGCGCCCTGTGGTGCCGATGGCGCCTATCTTATCCTTTGCTTTTACCTTATCGCCTTCTTTCACGTCCATTTTATCCAGATGAGCATAAATGGTGAACAGCTTGCCGCCGTGATCCAGAATAATGAGGTTTCCGTTGAAAAACGTATCCCGCGCGAGCCTGACGGTGCCGCCTGCGGGTGCGACGACGGGCGTGCCTGTGGGGGCCGCAAAATCTAGCCCTTTATGCCAGTTGCGGACTTCTCCGTTATAGGTTCTGGCGGAGCCGTAGACCCCTGTTCTCACATATTTTTCTTGCACGGGTTTGATGAAGAGCCCGCTCACAAAATCATCTGCACTACGGGCGGCACGGGCTTTGGCAATGGCCTTGTTATCCTTTGCAGCCCGGGCCACCTGTTTGGGATCCGGGTTCACATGTTTTTTGGCCACCCCTTTGATGGCCTGCGTTTGATAGGTGCGCGGCTCTATTAACAAGGTTTGCGACTGGCAGGCCTGCTGGATACAGACTTGATAAGTTTGCTCGGGTGCGGCATCTCTTCCGAAGCCTAGAATAAACCTTCCGCCTTGCATCAGAGGTACTTTTTGCCCTTGATACAGCACGTGTTCGTCTTTCCCCACTTCTCCCACCATAAAGCCCCCCTGAATAAGGGCCTGAGGCAACGCATGCGCCCCTGTGGCAAGGCCCAGCATGGCGACGATGGCGAGATACGGATACTTCATGAATAACAGGCTAGCTTGCGGGCGTTGGCTTGTCCAGCTTTGCCAGAATACGTTTGGGCGGGCGGTTTGGCGTTGTTGGTCGCGGTGTTACCTTGAGGTTATAGTTGTTTTGCACCGCCCAGGCCTCCAGCTTTGCTTGCTGGTGTGCGTGCAGGGCAAGAGCTATCCACCCGCCCTCTTCCAGCCATCTATCAAACTGCGTGAGCCACGCCTCCAGCAGGCCTTGAGGCATATGGTGGCGCGCCTTGTTGGCCTCGTGCGCTGTGGTGTGCCCCTTTTCTTCTTCGTAAAAAGGCGGGTTACACACGATAAACTGTACTTTTTTTTGTGGGGTGTGGGTGAGGATATCGCCATGTGTGGCTTGGTAGGGTGCGTTGTTTTTTTCCGCATTTTGGGCAGCGGCGTGGATGAGAACCGCCTGATTATCCACCCCTTGAAGCTGGCACTTTGCCCCTAATGCGAGAAGCGCCAGGCCGACGGTGCCGATGCCACAGCCTGCATCCACCCCTGTGCCTTGTGCATAGGGTGCAGCGAAGTGTGCGAGGTGCAGCGCATCTTCTGGCGGGCGGGGATAGCCCTTTGGGCACACGAGCGTTAAGCGGCCTTCTAGCAGTGTGAAGGCTGTCATCTCTGACATGGTTATCGTTTACTCTTCTTTGGGGAGATTGGGGGGCGCGAGCAGGTTTGTTGTGCTCACGAATACGGTGGCGCTGACGGCTTGCGTTGTTTGGGAAACAGCCTCCTCGGTTTGGGCTTCTATATCCACCACGTTTTGTGCACTGGGAAGCGCCGGCAACGATGCCAGTTTTGCGGGGAGCGTTGCTTTAAACTCTGCATTGATATCCTGCAGGGTGGCTTCGTAAGTCTTCCGCGTTTCTGACGTTTGGGTAAGCAACACATGTGTGGTGAACAGATTACGCTGGCTGTGCGCATGGTGGGCGCCACATAAGCCGCCACCCGGCCATATTTGGCACTTTGCCAACGCATTTGCCGGTTGACTGCTGGTAGGCAGCGGATAGGCAAAGGCGAGATGGGTTGTTTGCGTTGCCGCATCAAACGCGATGCTTACGGGCAAGGGGCTGGTGGTGGCGGGATGATAGAGTTTTCCCACGAACTCGCCGTTCTCCTGAGATATTTTGAGAAGGCTGCCTACGGGGAGAAGGGTGGGAATATCTTTTCCTGCCTCGTTCAGGTGACTGGCGACGCTGAAGGTTCCCTCCGGCAGCATGACCCCCTGCGGATTGAGCAGCGTGAGGGCATAGGTGACGGTTGCGCCCTGTTTCTCCCATGTGAGGGTGGTGGGAAGCTTATCTTCCGGACTGGGGAACAGGCTCAGTTTTTCAAAGCTTGGGGTGGCGACATCCTCTCCCGGGCGGAGTTTGATTTGGGAAAAATCAAACATGGCGGTCTCTATCAGGGGGGCGACAAACGATGCATCGGTTGAGTAGGTGCCGGGGCGTGTTTCTGCCCGCGCGCCGATGGGATTAAAGCTGGCCACGCTTACACGCGAGAGGGCATCTGTGGCGCGGGTTAAGGCCTCGGGCGAGAGGGTTATCATAAGCGGGGCCCCTGTGGGTAATGGCCATGTTTGGGCCACATATACCCCTGCGATTTTGGACAGTTTTTCCCTCAACTGGGTGATATAGGGTTCTACCAGTTTGGCATAATCGGCCTTGGCTAATGTGCCAAAGGCCCCGGCGGCTTGATTCCAGCGGCCTGCTTCGGCAGCATCGATCCCTTTCATGAGGGCGGCGAACTGCGGGTGGGTGCGGGTGAGAACATCCCGCGCTGTGCCGCTTGAGGCCAGCCAGAAATCTCTCGATTCTTCCAGATTGCTGTTGCTTGCCAGAAGGGCGCCTACTAACGGGGGCAGGTTCATCCCCTTATGATAGGGGGCGAGCTTGCCTATCAGCTCTATCCGCTCTGCCGAGGTGCGGGCGCTGTCTTTTTCCAGCGCCATCTCCAGCGCGCGGGCGCGGTAGGCGGCCCGCTCTTCTTCAGGGTACACACGTTCATCAAACGCATCATCCATCCGGTAAAGCGCATTGGGCAAGCCATACACACCACGGGCCCCTGAGGCGAGGGTTTTGACTTGCTCGGTAAGCTCACGGGGTTTATCGGCAAAATAGCTTTTTGCAAACGCGAACAGCGGCCCTAAATCTATCGCGGCAGCATCCTTTTGCATAACAAGATAGGTGGGATCATCGGTACTGAGGGCTGCTACGATGCCCCGCGCTTTCATATCCTCTGCCAGCTCTTGCAGGAGGAGAGCGTCTAAATCAAAATCCAGCCCCAGATCTTGAAAGAGGACAGCATCCAGCTCTGCAATATCTTCCGTTTGCCCTTTTTTAATGAGTGTGCGAATGCGGGCCACGGCGAGCGTGATGATTTTGGCCTTGTTGGCCTCGGCAATGGCGGGTTTAAAGCGCCCGTAATCCAGCGCATCATCCAGATTTTCGGCTTCTAATGCCGTGTTCATCCCTGTTTGTACCAGTTTTTCCAGCCGCGTCTCGTTGGCTTTATCCAGCTTGATGTTTTCTACCGCTTTTAAAAGAGGTAACAGAGGTTTTTTCTGAGCTGAAGCCCCTTCTATCACCTTGAAAAGACTGCTCAAAAACTGGCTTTGGATACTGCCGGGGAGTGGGCCGAAACGTGTCAGATCGGCAAAGAACGAGGTGGGTTCTCCTCGTGCGGCGGCGGCCTCGGCGGCGGGTAAAAAGACCTGCCACATCTCTGGCTGGTTGGGATTTAAGGTGAGCGAGAGAGCCATCACGTTTAAATCGCTCCCTGATAATACGGTGCTGCTGATATCTGTCCGGGGCAGGGTGAGCTCTGCCGCCATGGCGGCCATAGGCTCCGGCTTGGTGAGTGCAGGAATGTTATATGAGGCCAGTGTGGGAATGAGGCCCGATAAAAAACCCTCCCCCATTTGATAGCGAAGCACGCCCGCCAGCACCCCTGCGGCGGCAGGATAAAACGGTGACGCCTCTGCATTGCGGAGCGCCAGAGCATAGCTATCCTTTAAGCGCGGCTGATTTTGCGCCACGGCCAATATAAACCCACCCACATGCTTCATGTGTGCGGGAGCATCGTTGCTTTGTACCAATGTTGTCAGCGGAACCTCCACCTGAGCGGGGGCTAAACCTTTTAGTGTTTTAAAATAGGCATTTTCGAAGGCGGTTTTTGCAGCATCTGGCGCCAGGTTGCGGGCAGCCAGCAGACTTTCCAATGCCTCCTCGGATGTGGCAAAAACAGGGGCGGCGGCCGCAAAAATGGTTATTTTATCCAGGACAATGCCATTTTCCAGCGTGGCGCCTTTGACCATTTGCGCGGATGCTGCTTGCAGGCGGGTCTTTCCCTCTTCCTCTTTCAGGCAGCGCTGGGCGGCACAGACAAAAAGCTCGGCCTTGAGGGCCAGCGCGCGCAGAATTTCATCATCCGGCGTTTTTTTGAGGCGCGCGGTTATCTCGCTTAAGGCTGATTCTGCTTCTCCTGCATCTATTTTGGTATTTAAATCTGCCGGCAGGGTATTATTGCATGCTGCCAAAAGGCAGAGAAGACCGAGGGATAACGGGCGGACAAAGCGTCTCAAGATTAAGTGTTCTTTTTATTAACACCATCATGTCAGAAAATGAAAAAGTAAGATAGAGTAGCCCCATGAAAAACACCCCTTTATCCATTATGTTGCTTGGAGCACTGTGGCTCCTGAGCACGCCTTTGGTGCATGCCGAAACGCTGAACTACCGTGTCTACTTCTCTGGCTTTTATGCGGGAGACCTGACCTTTACCCATGCTGTGGATGATAAGAAAAACTACACCATTGCCGCCAACCTTAAAGACAAGCTGCCCTGGGTGACCTTTAGAGACAGCATTGTGGCAAGCGGCAAAATGAAAAACAAAGCCTACCTGACCGATACATACGACCTTACCCTGCATGAAAATGATTACCGCGCCGACAAGCTTATCTCTTTTGACCGCAAGACCAACACGGCCCGTTATACCAACCGCCTTGACCCGACGGATACTCTTGCCCCTGTCTCTATTACCCCTGCGACGGCGGATGCTTTGAGTGTTCTTTGGTCTCTCCGCACCCAAAACCCTGACGTGTTTACAACCCCGCAGACCCTGCCCATTATTGGCCTTAAGCGCCCCCTTAACCTGACCATTGAAACCAAAGGCATGGAAACGGTTAAGCTTAAGCGCCCCTTTGTGATTGATGGTTTTGATGATAAAACC
>PFND01000052.1:0-19151 GCA_002791805.1 Alphaproteobacteria bacterium CG_4_10_14_0_8_um_filter_53_9
CAAAGTCACCCACCACAACAGGGGTATCTTCCACCACACCATCTAAAGGAGAGACAATCGTCGCATAAGCAAGGTCTTGCTTGGCAAGGGCCAACCGTTCACGCGCCGCCAAAAGCTCCGCCTCGCGCGCGGCAAGGGTCGTCGCCGCCACATAACCGTCTTTTGCAAGTTCGCGGCCGGCTTCCGCCAGTCCAAGAGCCTTCGCCACATCGGCAGCAGCCGAGCGTACATTGCTCGGCCGCGCCGCAGGGTCAAGCACCACAAGGGTTTGGCCTTTGCTCACCGTATCACCACGCACCACGGCCATGCGGGCAATACGCCCGCTTGTCTGGGCCGAAACCCGGGCCTTATTCACCGCTTCCGTTCGGGCAGAGAGGGAAAGCACGGGCACAAATCGCACCGCCGCCACATCACGTACCGCCACGCGGGCCACAGAATCTTTCACGGTGCCCGTTTCAGGCGGGGTATCCCCACCTTTAAAAACAATGCCGCTCACAAACCATAAAATAAGGGCGCCAAAAATAACAATGGCCCACTTGGTATTAGGGGCTAAACCATTCCAAAACTTTTGCATGGCCAAACCCTAAACCATTTCTTTTTCTTGCACCAGAGCACGAATGCATTATTCTCGCGCCATGCCTCGCTTTTTTACATTTTTTTTCTTTATTGTTCTCGCCCTCGGGTCAGAGGCTCTGTTTCTCAAACTCACCCACTGGCAATACACCCGTTATGTTTCTGCCGTAGAAGAGAACGCCGCACCCCGCCCGCAAACCCTTCTCACCGGTCATTTCATCCCCAGCGCCACCACCGTGCTGGATAATCAACCCAACCCGGAGGATCCTTCTCACATCGGCTGGCGGCTTCTGGTGCCCTTCCAAACAGAAGAGGAAACTCTGCTTATAGATCGCGGCTGGCTCCCCTCACCGGAGGATCGCAGCCTCTTCCCGCCGGAACTTTTAACGCTCACCTCTGCCTCGCCCACCACACTTGCCGTCACGCATCAAAACTTTCCCAAGGCTAAAGGGTGGTTAAAAGGCCCTCTCACCACAACGCATCCGCGCATTCTCACGCGCTATACCCCCGCACCTGTCCCTCACCCCCTTAGCCCCACCCGCTATGCTTACGAAATCCCCCATCTCTCACCCCAAAATACCCGCCTCCTGTCCGTCGCTCCCCCCGCCAGAAACCCCGAAATGCATCGCTCATACATGCTCCAATGGCTGGGTCTCGCCCTCGCCCTGCCCTTTTTATGGCTCTCTCTTCTTCCCAAAAGATACAAACAAAACAAATAATTATGGCCTCCCCGTCAGGAATCGAACCTGAATCTAGCGCTTAGGAGGCGCTCGTACTATCCATTGTACTACGGGGAGAACCCCCGCCTTGTTACCGTTGTAAAGCGCCGGGGTCAATGCTAACCTCCTCGCCATGTATATTCTTTTATTTTTCCTCTTACCCGCACTCACCTTCGCTTACGAGGCTCACGAAACGCTAAACGCCACCGTAAGCCACGTCATAGATGGCGATACGCTCGTCCTCAAAAACGGCCAAAAAGTAAGGTTGTTAGATATCAACACGCCCGAAATTCATCACCAGGATGCCCGACAGACAGAGCCCGTGGCCGAAGCCGCCCGCCAAGTACTTGAACTCATTGTAGATAAGGATGAAAACATAACCCTCCACCTTGGCCCCCGCCCGCTCGATACCTACGGCCGCCTGCTCGCCCACATTTATACAAAAAATAAGGATGGCACCCTCAACTGGGTCAACGGCCAACTCGTGAGGGAAGGATTTGCGCACGTCTACACGTTCGAGCAAAACGAGCCCTACACTACCCGCCTCCTCACGTTAGAGGAAGACGCACGGAGCCAGAAAAAGAACATCTGGGCCCTCCCCCGCTGGAACCTGCGGGACGCCGCAACCTGCTGCACACTATCCGATACAGGGCGCTTCCATCTCGTACAAGGCACCATAAAAAGTGTGGGCTACGGCCCCAAAGGTATGGTGTATTTAAATTTTGGAGACGATTATAAAACAGATTTTACACTCCGAATAAACGGACGCGATAGCCGCAAGTTTCCATGGCACAAAAAATGGAAAGAGCTGGAAGGAAAAACCGTCCTTGCCCGCGGCAAACTGGCCCCCGTCAACGGCATGATGATCACTCTCAGCCACGCCGCCCAGCTCAAACTCCTTCCCTAAAAATGCCGTAAGGGGGGGCATCAAGCCCCCCCCCTTACAAATCGAACACCTTCAAACTCACGAAAATCAGAACAGGTTTGAACTTTCCCACCCTGTACTCGCGCGCCACATTGCCATGTCGTGCTATCCGCATCAGGGTGAAGACCTGCTGCTGACCACAAAAAAGCAATATCCAAGGTCATTTTTTCGCCCACAGTTGCAGGTCTCACCCGGCAAGCCACCTCATAAGGTTTTTGTTTATCATGAAGATACGGAAACTTATTCTCCCGCTCTCCACAAACGATAATCAAAACCTTTTTATCTTTGAAGTCATCCGGCATTTCATTGCCCAGAAACATCATCTCTCCAGACAAGACGTCATCAGATAATCCAAAGCATTTTCGCAAAGCTGCCAATATAGCGCGTTGCCAAGCCTTGGCTATCGGGGCTTTCAAGGGAAGACCAACCTTCACAAACACCCGATCGACAGGGAGTTCATGAATGTGGCATGGTACACATGCATCCATCATACTCTCCTGTTAAAACGGAATTTAAGTTAATCCCACACATAAGGTATACTAATTAAAAAAACAAGGTTAAAATAAGCGTTTAGCCTATTTAATAACTCTCACCACTCCCCAGCAAACCTTCCATCACTTCAAGCTGGCTCGCCACAGGCAATTTGCCGTTCACACGCACAAAGTCTTTGCGCTCGTCATCACCAAGCTGCGCCATCATTAAGGATAATTTCACACGCGCCGTCAAAGGCTCCACATCCGTGGGCAGGGTTAAAGCGCTCATGGGTACACGGGCCATACTTTCCAAAGTCCAGGTGCCAGATGTCCCTCCCTGCCAGCGCACAGGCAGGCCCAGTTGCGCCGCACGGGCCACATCGGGCACAGCATGGTCGCACGGCAAGGCAGCCGTACCGGCATTCACAAAGTTAAGGGCTGTTATCACACGTAAAAAATCAGCAGCATTCAGGCCCATCACAGCAGCAGCGTGGTGGCTAGCAAACCAGTCTCCGCAACCCATGGTGCCCTCATCACTGTCACCCACAGCCATAGCCCAGCGGCGGGTGGGCTGTCCTTGCCAAGGGGTCCAGGCCGCACCGGGTGTCGTATTTAAAGGCAAGGCATACGCCGCAAGCTCATCAGGGCCAATCCGCAGCCAGCGGGGCCAAAGGGGGTGCTGGTAATAAACAGTGCCTTCCGCAGGGCGGTAAAGGACAACCCCGGGCATGGGCAGCCCGTCAACCTGAACCGTGCCGGCAGCATCGCGAGTCCACACCACAGGGGTGCCATCCACATCATAAACAAGTTTAATGCCATCAGCCGCCCATAGCGCGGGCGCAACGGTAACAACCATTATCAACCAGAGAAATATTTTTTTCATAAGCATAGCCTTGCCCAAAGTGTTCTTAGCTGATACATCCCACATATCCGCTTGAAAAGCAAGAAAATACAGATGAAGGAAAAGGGCTAAAGTCATGAAAATAAGTGGTGTCGATATCCGTCCCGGCATGGTGCTGGATTATCAGAAAAAGCTCTGGCGCGTCGCCAAAATCCAGCATACCCAGCCGGGTAAAGGCGGGGCCTACATGATGGTGGAGATGAAAGCCATTCTAGATGGCACAAAGCTTAACGAGAGATTTCGTAGCGCCGATACCATTGAAAAAGCTCATCTCGAGACCCGCACCATGCAGTATCTCTATACTGAAGGAGAAACGCTCGCCATGATGGACACAACCAACTACGAGCAAGTCAGCATCCAGACCGAGCTTCTCGGCGAGCAACTCCCGTGGCTGGTCGAAAATATGAACGTGGAAGTCGCCTTTTACGGAGATATGCCCGTCACCATCCAACTGCCCGAAAAAGTGGAGACCGAAGTCATCGAGGCCGATGCCGTGGTTAAAGGTCAAACTGCCAGCTCCAGCTTCAAGCCGGCCAAAGTAGAAAACGGCATCACCGTGCTTGTGCCTCCTTATATAGAAGCAGGCACCCGCATCATCGTCAACACAGGCGATGCCACCTTCGTCAGCCGCGCCTAATCTCTCCAAATCACAAAAAAGATCGATCACCTCATGAATCCCAAAATGAATCTTATCCGTACTGCCTGCCGCAAACTTGCCCCCACGTTCAGACGTTATTACGGAGAAGTCGGCCGCGCCCTCATCAATCCCGTCAGCGCCGCAAGCATTGCCGAGGAAACATTTGCAAGCGTCAAACAAGTTATGGTGTCCGAGCTTGAAAAAGCAGGCTTCCCCATCGTCACCTCAGAAGAACCCATTCCAAATGGCCCCCACTTTCTCATTCAACCTCTCACACGCAAAGTCAATTTTGCTCATGGTCGTCTGCCCGTCAGCTGCGCCGTAGCCTTCGTGGAAGAAGATGGCACCTGCCTCGTCGGCGCCGTTTATTTCCCCGTAGAAGATGTGCTGGTACAGGCAGAAGTCGGGAGCGGTGCCATCGGCCAAGAACGTTTTCGCGCCACCACACGTGCCGATCTGAACGATTCACTCCTCGCCCTCCCCTGGAGCACAGAAGATCTTATTCACCTAAACCTTTTGGAAAAATGCGAGAAGAACCCCACCATCCACACCCGTAAAACAGGCGATAGCTTGTTCGATATGATTGATGTCGCCAGCGGACGTGCCGATATCGCCATCGCCACACGCCTCACACGGCTAGAGGCCCTCCTCGCCAAACTCATCCTGCACGAGAGCAACGCCACCGGGACAGATTTGGAAGGCAACCCGCTCACGGCAAAATCCACAACCTTGCTGGCCGCAAGCTACAAGCTGCACCCCACAGCCCTCACCCACTTCAAAACCAAAGCCTAAAACGCTAAACACAAAAAAGGGCCTTGGGGCCCTTTTTTATTTATCCGTTTTCAACAATTAAAATACATCCCTGTTTTCCATGCTGCATAAGGGTATCTAAAGCCTCTAAGGTCTGGGGCATCGGCTCATCAGGCATATCACGGTCAGTCGCCCAAGGGTCAAGAAGGTAAACATCCTGGCCTCTCACACCCACCGCCACCACCCAGTGCAGCACGCCATCATCGGCCCGCACCAAAACAAGAACAGCCGCACCAGAAGCGCAAGCCTCCCATACATCACGAGCCACAGGCTGGCGGCTCACCATCTGGCCCCCTAATTGTTTAAAATGTTTCCGGTCATCTATCACAAGAGCGGTCATCAAAGCCACGTGCTCATCACGCATGCCGCACTCAACAGAGAATAATTCCAAAACACCCTTTTGTACGATACGGGCCATCAATCCCATACGTAAAGCCGATAAACCTAAACCTGCCGCACTGCAACCTGCCTGACCTTCCCCCATAAAAAGAGTGTTTGCGCGCCGCCAAATCAAATATTCATCAAGCTGCCTAAACGTCCGTTTTACCCCCATCAACTTCGCCGCCATCAGTAAACAACTTGGGCCACAAGTAAAATCCGTCGTCTGAGGCCAATAAGAGCGCCGCCACCCTAAAACCTCCCGCATACGGTCAAGGTTAATAAGCTGAGCAGGGCGAGATCCTCCCACCGAAGCAGGGGAAACATGTGTTTTCTTCTTAAGCATCATAGCCCCTTATTGAAAACTCCATAAAGATTACCTGACACCCCTCTCTCCCCACAAAAAAAGAGGGCCAAAGCCCTCTTCTCACACCTTAAAGTTACTGAACGTCGCGAATAAGCTCAATACTATCAATCACAGTCCCTTCCAACACAGAAGAGCCGTGAATATCCTGAAGCGCAGAGAGAATCATACAATCGCTCACAAAATCATCCATAGCGGTCTGAAAGTCTTCCGGGGCCTCATCTTCACTGTCTTCATCAAGGCCTTCAGGAGGTTCAGGCATGGTTTGAAGGGATTCTTTAACGCTGGACATAAAGCGAATAAGCCCCTCGTCTTCAAGCTCAGCGCAATCCGCTTTCAGCTCTTCAAAGTCTTCTTCAGGCACAAAAACTGTCAGGTCGCGCTCGCCAACCATCACCACCATTTTCAAAGCGCCCTCAGGCACTTGAGCCGTCGCCAAATCCAAATCGTCTACAGACATCGCTCACTCTTTCCTTATCATTGATACTGCAAAAAACCCTACGCGACCTTCCCCAAAAAAACAACCATCCGTTATTTTTTAAAAGAGAGGCCTCCAAGAACACCCAGCATCACCAAAACATTCCAGCCAGCCAGGCTCAGGCCCAAAAGGGTAAAGGTCTCTTTGTCACACGGTACAATACGCACCTCCGCCAAACTGGCCATCAGATCACCGGCTTGGGCAAGCACCATGCTCGCATCGCCCGTGCACCCAGACGGGAAAGGTAACCACGCCTGCTGGGCCGCAAATTGCCAAAGGGCAATACCAAGGCCATATCCCACCATGCCGCTCACCCCTACAATGGCCAGCTTTTCAAAGCCAAAAAGCCGCCATCTCATGGCCCAAAATCCCATCATGGCAAAAAACAGAATGCCAAAGTGTGTCCACCGCTGCCAAAGGCACATCTTGCACGGGAGAACACCAAAGCCATGTTCCAAAACCTGTGCCGCCATCAAAAGCCCCACAGCCAAAACCGCCAGCAAAAGCCAAAACCCGCGCCCCAAAGCAAAATCAACTATCTGTTTCATACCCAGTATCCTACCCCTCTCTTTAAAAAGTAAAAGCCCCCTGTCATCATTCCACCTCACGGCAAACCGCCTGCACCTTGTTGCCCTCAAGGTCCCGCACATAAGCCGCATAATAGGTGGAGCCATAATGGGGTCGCAACGCAGGCGCACCTTCATCACTCCCCCCCGCCAACATAGCCGCCTTAAAAAAAGTATCCACCGCCGCCCGGCTGGGGGCCAAAAAGGCCACATGCCAGCCATTGCCATTGGCCGCAGGCCTCCCGTCAAAAGGCATCATCACCCACAACTCGGGCCTCTCTCCTTCCGGCACGCCATACCCAAGCGCGCCCTCGCAAAGCTCAAGGCACACATAGCCCAGCGGAGCCAAAACGGCATCGTAAAAAAACCTCGCCCGCGCCACATCATTCACCCCTATCGTCACATGAGAAATCATCACACCACCTCCTTGTTAACAATCTCCCGCAAAAGCGCATTATTGGCCGCATGCCCGGGCTTCACTAAATCATATCTTCCCCAGGGCACCCGTCCGCCGGCAAGAGCCAAATCGCCCAGAGCATCCAAAACCTTGTGCCGCACCACTTCATCCGCAAAGCGGAGGCCTTCTTGATTCACCACCTCACCATTTTCGCCAAAAAGAATACCTCTTTCCAAGCTTGCACCTTTTACCATCCCCGCCGCCTGTGCAGGGCCTAAATCTTTTTCAAGAATAAAAGTTCTAGCGCCAGATATTTCATCTATGAAAATCCGAGGCGTTATCTCTCCCGCCCAAACCTGTTCACCAATCAAGGGGTGGTCAAACGCCACCGCCACCCGCATGTGCAACACGCCATAACCCGCAGGCTCATAGGTCACGTCCTCTTGCCGCACCGCATGCGGGCGTTCAAACCCTTTTTCTCTCTCTTCCACCTCACTCATCCCCGCAACTAAAAAAGCCTCCACAAAGGGGCGGGCAGAGCCATCTAAAATCGGCACCTCTGGTCCCATCACCGCAATCTCCACATCCACAATCCCCAAGCCCGCAATCGCGGCCAGCAAATGCTCCACCGTCTGCACCGTCACGTTGTATTCATTGCACAGCAGCGTACACAAAGGGCCGGGCACCACCAAATCTGGCCGCAGCACACCAAAATCCCCATTGTCTACATCCACGCGCCGCAAGCGCACACCAGCTCCTTTTTCAAGTGGATACACCTTTACAGAGCACATTTCACCCGTATGCAAGCCAATTCCTTCAAAGAAAACCTCACTTTTCAGGGTCATGTCATACCAGGCAGATAAATCATATTTTTCCATACAAAAAAAAGGCACCAAAAGCACCTTTTTGTCAAGTAAGTAAAGATTAATTGACTTGGCGACGAAGGAACGCCGGAATCTCTAAATCATCCCACTGGGTCTGCTCTTCTTCGCGCTCTTTTTTAGCGGCTGCAGCGGTTGCAAAATCGCGTACATCTGTGGCTGTTTTAGGGGCAGAAATCTCCTCAGCCATCGGCTTGGCTTCCACACGAGATTTCACCACATTCAGGTCCAAAGTCTGCATGGTCTTTTTGCGGCCTTCACCCAGCCCCGTCGCCACCACACTTACGCGAATTTTCCCTTCCATGCTCGCATCTTGAGCCGTCCCAAAAATGATATTGGCTTCAGGGTCAACCTCTTCACGGATACGGTTAGCAGCCTCATCCACTTCATAAAGGGTAAGGTCGCTCCCGCCGGTAATGTTAATGAGAACACCCTTCGCACCCGCCATGCTCACACCATCTAATAAAGGAGAAGAAATCGCCATCTCTGCCGCTTCAATCGCACGGCGTTCACCTTCAGCTTCACCCGTCCCCATCATGGCTTGGCCCATCTCAGACATCACTGTTTTGACGTCATTAAAGTCAAGGTTGATAATCCCGGGCACCAGCATCAAATCGGTCACGCCGCGCACACCGCGGTAAAGCACATCATCGGCCATCTTAAAGGCATCACCCAGCGTCGTACGCTCGGTCGCAATTCTAAACAGGTTTTGGTTAGGGATAACAATAACCGTGTCCGCCACATCCTGAAGCTCGGCAATCGCGGCCTCAGCAACGCGGCTACGGCGGGCCCCTTCAAAGGTAAAGGGCTTGGTCACCACAGCAACGGTCAAAATACCTTGCTCACGAGCGGCACGGGCAATCACAGGAGCCGCACCACTTCCGGTACCACCGCCCATACCGGCGGTAATAAACACCATGTGGCTTCCGCGTATCGCTTCACAAATCTCGTCATAAGCTTCTTCAGCAGCGGCAGCCCCAATCTCGGGGTTGGCGCCGGCACCAAGGCCTTCTGTCAGGGTACGCCCAAGGTGCAGCTTAACGTCTGCGGGGTGGGCTTCCATCACTTGCATATCGGTGTTGGCAATGGCAAAAGTGGCGCCATTCAGTTCAGCTGCAATCATATTCCCCACAGCGTTACCGCCGCCACCACCAATCCCAATAATCATGATCCGCGGCTGATGAACGGTTTCCTTCGCAATGGCAAAATTGAGCGACATCCTGTCCCCTTTCGGTTAAAACTTCTTAACTACCACACTAGCCCTGCTAAGCGCCAAAAGCCAACCCCATACCCTACAAATACCTGCCTAAAACCTAAACTCTCCCTACCCCCTGTGGCCTTTCCGCACGCCCGCAAAAAACACAATGTCTTTTATTCTAAGCAGCTAATCCCGCTCTCTTAAAAGATAACCTTAATTCGCCAATTTCAGCATTTTTCCAACGCTGCCAAGCCAACTCATCAAACTACCCTCGCGGCCACGGCTTCGCTGCTGCTGGGCCGCTTGTCTGGCGCCATAAATAAGGAGACCCACAGCGGTAGAAAACTGAGGCGCGCCAGAAAGATCGCTCAGCCCTTGCACTCCCGTAGGCCGCGCAACTCGCACACTCTTATCCAAAACCACTTCCGCCAGCTGACGCAAGCCCTGTAGCTGGCTCCCGCCTCCCGTCAGCACCACGCGGCGGCCAATGGCATTTTCAAAGCCACTGGCTTCAATGCGGTCGCGTACCAGCTCCAAAAGCTCTTCACACCGGGGCTGGATAATCCCCGCCAAAGCACTTTTGGTAATGTGCACGGTGTCTTTGGCATCTTCGCCCACACTGGGCACGTCAATCTCATCATCTTTGCTAATGGTGCTGGCCATGGCACACCCGTGTAAAACCTTAATGCGTTCGGCAGCACTTAAAGGGGTAGAAAGCCCGCGCGCAATATCCGCCGTTACATGAGCCCCCCCTACAGGAATAACCGCGGTATAAACCAGCGCCCCATCGGCATAAATGGCAATATCACTGGTGCCACCACCCATGTCCACAAGGGCCACACCCAGCTCGCGCTCATCAGCAACCAAAGTGGCGAGGGCGCTCGCATAAGGCTGCACCACAATGTCTTGAACTTCAAGGTTGGCCCGCTCCACACACCGCACCACATTGCGCAGGGCGCTTGTCGCCGCACTAATAATATGAACATCCGCTTCCAAACGGCTTCCCGTCATGCCACGCGGGTCCCGGATGTCTGTCTGGTTGTCCAGAACATATTTGGTCGCCTGCGCGTGCACAATCTGGCGGTCGCCTTCAAGCTGTCTGGCCCGGGCCACATCAATCACCTTAAAAATATCCGCATCGCTAATATCTTGCTGGTTCAGCACCACAAGGCCATCCGTCATGTGGCTGCGTAAGTGCACACCGCCAATGGCCACAATCACGCCCGTAATTTCAACACCGGCCATGTCTTCGGCTGCGTGTACAGCTTCGCGTATAGCCATTTCGGTTTTATCCATATCCACAATGTTACCGCGCTTAAGGCCATTGCTGGCATGCTGACCATACCCCAACACGTGCGGGTTAAAAAACTCGTCGAGCTCGGCAATAAAGCACGTAATCTTGCTGCTGCCGATATCAAGTCCCGCCAAAATCCGGTTACGAGGTGCTTTAGCCATGGTGTACATCTTTCATCATCTTAAATCTTGTCTTCCACGCCGTTGGTCACGGGGTTGGCCCCAACGTCGGCAGGTAATTTCAGGGTAATGCGCTCAGAAAGACGAAGGTCAATCGTCCCGCTCGGCAACGCCAGCACATGGCGCGTGGCTTCCAAACGCCCCAGCAAAACCAAAGCAGCAGAGGCATCGTCTTCAGGCAGCATCACCATCACACCACTTTTAAACGCAAGGTTCCAGCGGCGTTTTCCCACAAAGGTGGCACCATCCAGCTGCGCCATCAGGTTCGGGTACGTGGTGAGCATCGCAAACAGCGTCGCCGCCGCCTCAGGGGCACCCTCACCATGCAAAAGGGGCAGGCTCGCAAAGCGGTTCTGAACATCCTCTTCAATCTTGGTACCATCCTTGTTCACCACCCAAATACCGTCATCATCTTCCACACGGGCCAAAGGCACATGCTCATAAACGGTGAGCAGCACCACATCGGGCAAGCGTTTTTCCACCGCCGCAAGGCGCACCCATGGCAACGCTTCCACGCGCTCACGGGCGGAAGATGTATTGTAGGCCACAAGACTGTCTCCCTTGGCAAGCTGTAAAGCAGTCCTCAAATCATCGGGAGAACTGTATTGAGCCCCCTCCACCGTAATCTTGTCCACTTCAGCGCCTGTGGCCTTTGCAATCTGAATCTGGGCAAAGTCCCACACAGGGGCGCGGTAAACATAACCCACACTGGCCAACGCCAGAATAATAAAGACACCGGCCCACGCACGGGCCCCCTCCAAAACACGGCGCCAGAGCTTGGGTTTCTGTTCAAGGTTGGCAAGGGCAATGCGCAGGGCCGCCTGTGTCCGCACAATGGCATCGCCAGAGCCATTAGGCTCGGAACGTCCACGGGGGTTACGCCAGCTCACGGGGCACAGGTGTCCTTATATTCATTTGTCAAAAAACAAGCTTGCATCCAACCTAGCAAAAATCCCCCAAAAAAGCCACCAACCCCCCTTAAGAAAAATCAAGGACATAGATACCCTTCAAACAATCTCCCCCACCCCCTGTGTCCCCCTAGACACCTCCCCTTTTTTGCTAGACACCCACAAACAAAATATGGTCTGATGCTTTATGCATTGGTTAACTTGGGTTTTCACAGGAATTTTCTTCGGCGTCAGTTATCGCTTGGGTTATAAGCTTATTTCAAACCAGTTTCCCCCTATACTAAGCGCGGCCATCGTAACCTTGGTTGCAAGCCTCACATGTTTTGTCATTTATTTTATTCAAACAAACATGCACAGCACAATTGTGACACCACCCCTAAAAACATTATGGCCTCTCCTGCTTGTTGGCCTTATTTTAGCAGGGCTAGAAGTTTCAATTATTATGCTCTATCACGCGGGTGGGCCACTCAGCATTGCGCAATCCATGGCAAGTAGTGCCGTAGGTATCATTGTTTTTATTATTGGTATCACATTTTTTAAAGAGTCTCTTAACACAGGGCAGCTCATCGGCTTTGTCTTAGGCCTATCAGGCATCACACTGCTCACTTACTATAGCTATGCAAAGTAAAAATAATCCCTGCTCTCAGCAAAATCCTAAATCCTTGCCCCTCACAAATAAATAAGCTAAAACCCCTCCCGTGCCCATGTAGTCCAACGGCAGAGACAGAGGACTTAAAATCCTTCCAGTGGCGGTTCGAATCCGCCCATGGGCACCATCTTCCTTAATAAAAGAAGCCTTCATGAGCACATCCTCAAAAATCACCGTTGAAATCACCGATGTCACACCCGAGCTTGCCACCCACTTTCTGGAAAAAAGCACCGTTAACCGGCCTCTAGAGGACACCCTCGCTCAAACCTACGCCAAGCTGATGAAAGAGGAAGAATGGCTGCTTAACGGCAAAACGATTGTATTTGATGAAGATGGCTTCATGCGCAATGGACTGCACCGCTGTCATGCCTGTATTGCAGCAGGCACCCCCTTCCCAAGCGTCGTCATCTCTGGCCCCAGCAGAGATGCCTTTAGCAACCTCAGCAGTAAAAACTAGGAACAGCACAAGCCTTCCCACACTTAAAAACATCTTGCCAGCACACTTTTCAAGAAGTATACATAAAAGATTTTTATCGTTTATCAGGGAGAAAGACCCATGAATACCGCACAAACACTTCATTCGCGTTTGGGCCCTCACACCACATGGTATGAAATAGCCCACCTGTGCACCGCCCACAGAGGTCACTATATGTCTCGTGACGATCTGACACATATAGATACCCGAAGAGGGCGTGGTATCACGGGCGATGAAGGCTTTTATTTTAGAGATGGTTCTCTCCTCATCGCCAATGGCCCACGAGAAAATCCTGAAATCATGTCTTCAGATTTTCATGAGCTACCACCTCGCTCAGAAGCCTATTATCGAAAACATCCAAGAGAACGCCCCGAGCGCGAGCGGATAAGATCTGGCTCAACAGATGGCAGCATCCTCGCCATCGTCCATCTCGGCGGTGGCCGTACAGCCATCGTAGATATGGGCAGCTAAACGGGCAAGGGCCTAAGATGTTCTGCATCTTAGGCCCTTGCGCTATTGTAACCCTTTTTTTATGTAATAAACCTACCGCAAAACCCCTCCCAACTCCACCACCATCGCACTCACCGCCGCCGCCGCGTCTTCCACAGCTTTGCCATCCTCACCACGTATCACCACGGCGGTGCCAAATTTGGCCTCGCCACCCACATCACTTTTATAAGGATAACTCCCCAGCTCCACGGTCTCAAAACGGGTTTGGAGAAGCCGCAAATCATCCGCCAAACGGCTTTCACTCAGCCACGCATCAATCGTCTTCGTGTGCAAGGGTGTGCCTTGCTGCAATAAGGGGATCAACGCTTCAAACATCACCTGCATATGCACGGGGCTGCCGGCCAAAATGGCCACATTTTCAATCATGCACCCGGGGGCCCAACCCTGGTCATGATAAATCACGCGTGCCCCTTCGGGGAAATCTGCCATACGCAAACTCGCAGGCACAAGGCGGTTGCCATAATAGCCACGCAAGCGGTCTTCCACCACAGGGTCTCGCACCACGCGCACACCAAAAGCCTTGGCAATCGCGGCCATAGTAATGTCATCGTGGGTGGGGCCAATGCCGCCGGTTGTAAATACATAGGTGAACTTACCTGCAAGCGCCAAAACCGCCTCGGCAATAGCGGCTTCATCATCTTGCACCACGCGCACTTCGCGCAGTTCAATCCCCACATCCGTCAAACGCCGGGCAATAAACGGAATATTCACATCCGCCGTGCGGCCACTTAAAACCTCATTCCCAATCACCACAATCCCGGCCGTCACCTTTTCCGCCATCACATTTTTCCTTTTCTTCTTCCTAAATCCTAAGGCCTCGGTTCTTAATCCCTATCCTCTAATCTCCCAAGCCGCAGCAAAATCAGCTAAATGAGTCCGCTCTTCTCCCTCTGCCACCAGGTAGTCCATCACATGAGAAAGCTCTCGTTTCAAACTCTCCGCCGCAAGCATGCCCACCAAGTGCTGCCAATGTAAATAGAGGATGTAGGTGTTCAGCACATCCGTTTCGCAATAATCGCGCACTTTGCCAAGCTCGCCGGCGGCATCCAAATCGGCCACCCAGCTGCCATCAAGGTCAAGCTTGCCGGGGGCCCCCACAAGGGCGCAGGCTTCATCCAGCTTCACCATGGCCCGTGCCGCCCCAAAGTCGGTCATGGCATCGGCAAGGTCCATGTGCCACGTCACATCGTAGCGGCTGCCGTAGTTGCTCCACTTGTCACCGGCCATAAACAGCCACGGCAAGGGCACGCCATGTTTTAAAGCCCGAACCTTCACCACAGGCACATCAAACCCGCGCCCATTGTAGCTGACCAACCTAAACGGCTGTCCCCCCTCAAACGCGCGCCCGCAAAAATCACCAAATTTTTCAAGCAGAACCTTTTCGCTGTCCTCTTCACTTCCAATACAACGCAAGCTTTTAAGGGTGTAACTTTCCTGACCATCAAGCTCGGCCATATCCACCATCAGCGCCCCAATGGCCACAATTTTGTGGTACGGGTGGGTGAGGAAATCGCTCCGCCCGCCGCTTTTTTCCAGCGCCGCGGCCGATAATTTTGCCCGCACGCTAATATCTTCAAGCTCCGCCCATTCAGAGTTCATCGCCCGTGCCAGCTCAAGGTCGGGCACCGTCTCCAAATCAAAAACCAAAAGCCGTGTCGGCCGTCCATTCGCATATTTCATAAAGTCATGATATACCGCAAACATGAAACTCCCAACCCTTATCAAAACAAATTTTCTAAGCAGAGAAAAACGCTTCTTCGCCCATTGCCAACTGCCGGATGGCACAGCCATCACCGCGCACTGCGCCAACACAGGGTCGCTGCGGGGCGTACTGGATAGAAACCCCGCCTTCGCCTACGTGCACCACAACCCCTCGCCCACGCGCAAACTGGCCTATTCGTTAGAGCTTATGGAGCTCGCAGACGGCACCCTCACAGGCGTGCACACGGGCCGCACCAACCCGCTGGCGGCAGAGTGGCTCGCCGCCCACTATCCCAACCACACCCTTAAACCCGAGGCCGCGTACGATAATTTCACCCAAGAGGAAATGGTGGAGAGCAAAGAGGCCAAAACCCGGTTCGATTTTCTCTTAACAGATGAGAAAGGCCAGCGCACTTGGGTGGAAGTTAAAACTGTTACCTGTATCGATGATGAGAGGAACAGCATGTTTCCGGATGCCGTAAGCACGCGCGGGCAAAAGCACCTGCACACCCTCATTCACGCCACGCAAAACGGAGACAGCGCCCTCCAGCTGTATATGATTATGCGAGACGATACAAAAGCCTTTCGCTCCGCGTCAGAGATAGACCCCGCCTACGCCGCAGCTCTAAAGGAGGCCCAAAAAGCAGGCGTCCAAATCCTCGCCCTGCAGCACAAAGTCACTCCCACCGCCCTCACCTTCACAAAAGCCCTCCCCCTGTCTGTATGAGCACGTCAACACCCGCAACCCTCTTCACCTTTGCAGAAAGTTACCTGCAAGCCGCCATACGTCTGGAGGCGCATCAGGGCACCCCCCTGCCCTCCAAGGCCCCCCTAAGCTTCCTTCTGGCCCACGCGCTGGAGCTCACGTTGAAAGCGTATCTACTCCATAAAAACTATCCGGAGGATCGCCTTAAAAACATCGGCCACAATCTGGAGAAACTGGCTAAAACATGTAAACGCGCGGGGCTGCCCCACCAAACAACGGTGGATGAAGAAAAAAATCTGGCCTACCTCAGCGGGCAGCACCAGAATCATCAAACCCGTTATGCAGATGCAGGGGGTACCGAACAGCCGGATCATAAAATGATGATCGAGATGATTCAGCGCATCCGCCACACCATATCCGAAGACCTCAACACCCCCGAAAAAAAAGTTTGACACCCCAAACAAATCAAAACACTATAACAAATCAGGCAAACGCCACGAGAAGAAATTCTGGTGGCCGCGTGTCATCAAAAACTTTTCGTCAAGCCTTGCTTGAATCCCGCCCAATGCATTCCGCAGCGGGCATCTCCAGAGAGGAAATGACATCATGCATATCAAATCCCTTCTCATTGGCTCCGCTGCGGCTCTCGCTGCAGTCAGCCTTTTCGCCTCGACAAGCTTCGCCATGACGCCGCTCGACAAGGCGCCCAACGAACCTGCCATGCTCGGCAACGCCGATATCATGATCGTGACCACAGGCGTGGCCATCGGCACCGATCAGCTCGAGCTTCGTACCAAAGAAATGGCTCTCGACGACACCAAGGTCGACACCGGTCCGCTCAACATCGCCCAGACACCGCTTCAGGCAAGCGAACATCTGGCAATCGTCATCAACGACGAAATCGGACGCGACATGGCTGCTATCACCGATGATCATTCGGTCAAGGACGTCTACACCGCTGAAACCGCGGCCATCTCGACCGCGTCTGATGCGCTCGATCTGCCGGCAACTCACGTCGCTGCTGTCATCAAGGACACGGCTGCGGAACACGAAGACGGTCTCATCCTGGCAACCTTCTACGGCGTCCAGAACAAGACCGAAGCCGAAGCGCTCACCGCCGCTGCCATCGCAGTCCCGGTCGGCCTCAACGCCACTGACGCAACCTACGCCGCGATCAGCTGAATCAACGCAACGGCCCAGCAAAGCCAAACACCCAATTTGCTCGAAGCCTCCCGCAAGGGGGGCTTTCGTCATGCGCCCTGTCTTTCTTCACACCTCCACATCTCCCTAAACCCAAACCCTTGCTCCCCTCCGTCAAAAAGTGTACAAAACTGGCGTGAGCCTCAAACAATCCCCCGTCATGCAGCAATACAGCGCCCTCAAAGCGGCCCACCCGGGGCACCTGCTTTTTTTCCGTATGGGAGATTTTTACGAGCTGTTTGAGGAAGATGCCATCGCCACGTCCGAGATTTTGCAAATCACCCTCACCAAGCGGAGAACCGCCAAAGAAGGAGAAGAAGGCATTCCCATGTGCGGCGTCCCTTTCCACGCGGCAGAGGGCTACATCGCCACGCTCTTAAAACAGGGCCTTAAAGTGGCACTGGCCGAGCAGACCGAAACGACCGAGCAAGCCAAAGCCCGTGGGGGCAGCACCGCCCTCGTTAAAAGAGAAGTCACGCGCCTCTTCACACCTGGTACACTTACCGAGGAGACGATGCTCTCCCCCGGCACCCCCAGCTATCTGGCCGCCATCGCGCAGGATGGCCCGCGTACAGCGTTAGCCACGCTGGAACTTTCTACAGGGGAAGTCAGCGTCCGCACCCTCCCCACCGCCCACGCCGCCAGCCTGCTCGCCGCCCTCAATGCGGGAGAAATCCTGACCACCGAGGCCACCGCCCCCCTCGCCGTGCAGGCCGTGGGCAAACGCCGCACCACGGTGGAGGATTATCTGTTTGAGGAGCGCCGGGCCTTCGCCGCCATCACCCGCGCCTATCACATTGCCGAGCCTTCAGGCCTTGGTGTCCCGGAAGGTGCCGCCACTTTGGCCCTCGGCGCCGTGCTGGGCTATGCAGAGGTCACGCAGTTCGGCAAACTGCCGCCCCTCCGTCGCCCGCAGGTGCTCACCCGCAGCACAACACTGCTTATGGATGCCACCACCCAGAAAAATCTGGAGCTTATCCAGTCTCAAAGCGGCCACAAAAAGCATAGCTTACTGGCCAGCATCACCCGCACGCACACCTCTCCGGGCACACGCCTGCTCGCCAGGTGGATGACCGAACCAAGCGCCGATCTCGCCACGCTCACCACACGGCAAAACGCATGGAAAGCTCTCGCCAGCCAGCCGGAAACCCTCGTAAAAATCCGCACACATTTAGCTGGCGCAGGGGATATCGCCCGTGCCACCTCACGCCTGCTGCTCGGCCGCGGCAGCCCGAGAGATTTTGAAACCCTGTGTCGCACAGCAAGCCTCCTCCCCACCCTCACCCCGCTGCTCACACCACTCAAAAACCCCCTTCTCACCTCGCTGTTCAGCAATCTGGAAGGCGTCACACAGCTGACCAATACGCTAGGGAAAGGGTTGAGAGAAAATCTCCCCCTCCTCACCCGTAACGGCGGCTTTGTGGCAGAAGGATATGATGCAGAGCTGGATAAACTCATAGGCCTCAGCACCCACGCGCAAGAAAATCTCGCCATGCTGGAGGAAGAAGAAAGCACCGCCAGCGGCATCGGCGTCAAAGTCAAATACAACAAAGTATGGGGCTATTATCTGGAGGCCACCAACGCCCAACTCACAAATAAAACACCTCTCGCCCATTGGCGCCACCGTCAAACCACCACAGGTGCCCAGCGGTTTACCACACCCAAGCTGATAGAGCTGGAGCAAGCCCTCTCCACCGCAGGCGATAAAGCCATAGCGCTGGAACTGGAAATTTTTGAGAGTTGGTTAAAAGAGCTCTCCCAAAACAGCAGCACATGGCTCGCCGTGGCGGAGGCGCTGGCAACGCTGGATGCTCTCCAGTCTGCCGCCACCCTCGCCGTGGAAAATGGCTGGGTCGCCCCCACTCTTACAGAGGGCACAACGCTCACCATCACAGGCGGCAAACATCCCGTGGTCGCAAGTACGGTGGCCGATTTTGTGCCCAACGATGTGGATCTGTCAGAAGGAAAGTTCTGGCTCCTCACCGGCCCCAACATGGCGGGTAAAAGTACGTTTTTGCGGCAAACCGCCCTGCTGGTTATCCTTGCGCAAATGGGCCTTCCCGTCCCCGCCACCTCCATGGAGCTGGGTCTGGTAGATCAACTCTTTTCCCGCATTGGCGCGGCAGATGATCTCGCGCGCGGCCAAAGCACCTTTATGGTGGAGATGGCCGAAACCGCGCACATCCTCGCCCGCGCCACCAGCAAATCACTGGTTATTCTGGATGAAGT
>PFND01000052.1:19157-22616 GCA_002791805.1 Alphaproteobacteria bacterium CG_4_10_14_0_8_um_filter_53_9
CGGCACCGCCACGTACGATGGCCTCGCCATCGCCTGGGCCGTGGTGGAGGATATCGCCACACGCGTGCATGCCCGCACCCTCTTCGCCACCCACTACCACGAGCTTACGGGATTAATGAAAGATCTCCCGAACGTCACCCCCCACCGCGTCGCCGTCAAAGAATGGAAGGGAGAGATTATTTTCCTTCATAAGGTAGAAGATGGCGCTGCCACAGGCAGCTTCGGCGTGCACGTCGCACGGCTTGCCGGCCTGCCACCACACACCGTCACACGGGCAGAAAATATTCTGGAAGGCCTCCTCAAATCCGCCCGGGGAGACGGCGTCGCCAAAGCGACCGATCTCAGCCTCTTCACCGCCCCGCAAATACAAAACACACCCGCCGCCCCCTCCAAGCTGGAGAAAGCCTTCAGCAAACTGGATATCGATGCCCTCTCCCCCAAAGAGGCGCTCAATCTGCTCTATGAACTTAAAAGCACACACCTATAAAACCTAAAAACGCTTCCCGTCAGTTTTCCCTATTCCTCCTCCCTATAAGTTCATACACTTAAAACAAGTTCATAACTGTGAAGGAAAATTTAAATGAGTCATATGTTCTCTAACTCGTACATTTTTGTGGCAGCTCTTGCCACCTGTATGGCCAGCACCTCTTTGCTTCACGCTATGGAAATCACCGCGACCCGAGACAACGGCCAAACAGAACTCAAAAACGCCAAACTTGATGCGGACAATAAAATCACTGGCCTTATGGCAGAGGATACCCTTATCAAACAAAAACAAACAAATCTTAAAAAAGACATAGATGATCTCGCACAAGAACAAGCCACGCTCCAGCAACACATAGATAACATAAACGCGTGCGGTAGCATCGGATATCTTTATAACAAAACAGATAATAACTGCGTCCTTAAAACGTATAAAGAAACCACTCAAACAAAAAGCTTTCCAGGGGCCAGCGTCGCCTCAGGGGCCAGCAACCAATATTCCCCCCTCGTCACAATCAATGTTAAATCAGGCATGCCAGCAAATGCCACAGGCCGTGTCGTTGTCCAAGCTCCCGCGATGATGGGAACCTATTATCTCACGCAAGAAGTCTTGCTAGATCTTGATTACGATGCTTCAGGTTTTAACGCCTTCCACGCAGATCAAGGTGTCTATTTCCGGTACGATTACCGCGCCTCGACAGGTCTCCTCAACTGGTATATCCAAAACTCAAGCACGTTTAACCTCAGCGTATCCAAAATCCTCCTGCGTTATAGTGTAGCCGGGTCCACCCTCTCTACAGTCAGCATACCTACACCCAGCGCCCCCCCCTCTTTCCCCGTCTCTCCAACTTAAAAAATAGGCCCCCGCCATGGGGGCTTTTTTTATCCTTTTACCCTTAAAAGCTTTTAGCCTATAGTCGGCGCCATGGCCCTCCTCAAAAATTCCCTCCTCGTCAGCGTCTGGACAGCCGCCTCCCGCGGCCTCGGCTTCGCGAGAGATCTCCTTATCGCCAATAAACTCGGGGCAAGCATGGCGTCAGATGCCTTTTTCGTCGCCCTCATGCTCCCCAACCTCCTGCGCCGCGTGCTGGGAGAAGGCGCCTTCAACGTCGCCTTCGTCCCGCTGCTCGCGAAAGAGAAAGCCAAAAGCACCGAGGCCGCAATAGAGTTCGCCTCCAGCGCCTTCACATGGCTGCTCCTCATCGCCACAGCGCTCACCGTTGCGGGCACGCTGGCCATGCCGCTCATCGTCCCCACCCTCATGCCGGGCTGGGCGAACGAGCCGGAAAAACTCGCCCTCACCATTTTCCTGGGGCGTCTCACCTTTCCGTATCTGGCACTCATCACCATTGCCGCCTTTCTCGGGGCCATGTGCAACACATGGGGTAAATTTGCGGCCTATGCCATGGTGCCGGCGCTGCTCAACATTTCTATTTTGCTCTGTCTTTTTGCCCTCCCCAGCACGGGTATGGATCCCGCCACTGCCGCCGCGCTCTCTGTCCCGCTGGGGGGCATCGCCCAAGCGGCGTATATGATTTATAGCGCCCGCAAGCTCGGCATTCGTCTTCGCCTCACATGGCCGCCCAAAAAGCATCCTAAACTCAAAACCCTGCTGCTCCGCCTTGGCCCGGCCACACTGGGCGTAGGTGTGCTGCAACTCAGTTTGCTGACCGATAATTTCATCGCCAGTTTTCTAGAAGGCACGGTCATCACCTATCTCCAAATGGCCAATCGGTTTTATCAACTGCCGCTAAGCCTCATCGGTATTGCGGTGGCCACGGTGCTGCTCCCCCACCTTGCGGGCAAACTGGGAGAAGGCAAAAACAAAGATGCAGGGGATAGCTTTATCGCCGCCTTCACCACCTGCATCACCTTGTCCATCGGAGCAGCTGTGGGGCTTATGTTTTTAAGCTATCCACTGTTCGCCACATTTTTCGCACACGGGGCCTTCACCCATGTCGCCGCCTATGCCACTTCATGGGCCATGGTAGGGTTTGTGGCGGGGCTGCCGGGGTATATCATCACCAAGGTCACAGCTCCGGCCTTTTTTGCCAACGAGGATCCCCTGACCCCGGTCAAAGCCAGCGCCATCAGCCTGCTGGTGAACCTCGTGGCCAACATCACGTGCCTGCTGGTCGCTCACCAGTTCGGGGTGTCAAAATGGGCCTATGTCGGCATTGCGCTTTCCACCGCCCTCGGGGGCTACACAAATGCGTATCTGCAAATCCGCTGGCTCAAGCAAAAAGGATTTCTCACCATCAACTGGGCCGATCTTACGACAAGCCTCACCAAATGGGCGCTCCTCACCGCCGCCATGGCCGCCACAGGCAGCCTCACGTGGCTTCTCCTGCCGTTTAACAGCAACTGGGTCCTCATGGGCGGCCTCGCATGGCTCGCCCTCGCAGGCAGCGTTCTGGGCGCCACCTTCATCATTCTGTCAGAAACCCTGAACCTGCTGCAAATCAAAGCCCTCCTCACCCAGCTCCGCCGCCGTAAAAAAGTAAAAACAACCCCCTAAAATATAAAAGAGAGGGGGCTGTCCAAAGACAGCCCCCCCCAAAGTCGCGATTACGCCGCCAAGAGTTCACGACGCACAGGCTTCTGCACCTGCTCATAAGCACGGTAAGCGGCCACAAGTGCCGCCACATCCCGATACCCGAGAAACGATGCCAAAACATCCAGCGTCCGCAGGTTCCACCCTCCTGTACGCCCCGCCAGAACATTGGCAATAAGCGCATCTCGGGTACTATTTTTTGTGATATTCCAACCCGTAACGGGCGCCAAAGCTTCCGCTAAACGACCCACCGCACCTTGGCCCATCCGCGCATAGCTTTTTTCCTTTACCCACGCCCCAAAGGCCGCAAGGTTATTTTGGTGCGGTGTATCTTTCCGGGCTCCCTCCCTGTTCACAAACATGTCCAAGAGCTGGACAACCGACACGCAAGGAGACGACACAAAAGGCAGGGCCTGAGAAGA
>PFND01000052.1:22638-22715 GCA_002791805.1 Alphaproteobacteria bacterium CG_4_10_14_0_8_um_filter_53_9
AGGAAAGACCCGGCCGTCTGCCCAACAAACCTCAGGGCCACGTCCAGATAGCCTGGCTGCTGCCAGAAAGAAATGCA
>PFND01000052.1:22728-23480 GCA_002791805.1 Alphaproteobacteria bacterium CG_4_10_14_0_8_um_filter_53_9
GTTTTTAATGCTGAACAAAGGGCATACGGAGATATGGCCTCACCCATCATGGCGCACATGTCCTCATGCAAGCTTCTCACCCCTTGTGGTGGTCGTCGCACCTTCTTCATATACGTCACATGCAATCCCTGACGCAGTAACCACCGAGAGATCATATGAACAAAGCGATACATATTCCCTTCAGGCATATCAGGCCCGATCAGCTCACGAAGCAGGTTTGTCGCCTCCACGGCACCTAAAGGCTGTCCGCATATCTGCACGTAGTAAGCGATAAGCTCAGCATTCGCCGCCCGGTGCATCGCCGTAAGCATTGCACCTCGCATCGCAACAGGTCGTTGCGTATAAAGTTTTCCGGCCATAAGGCACCTCCAAAAAGTCAGAAAGCTTGGGTTTCCTGAAAAAAGCGATATCTAAGATTCCCACACGTCCTATATGTATACTAAATAAAAGTCAACCGGAAAAACCGATTTAAGCCTTAGCCACCCAGCCTCTGCCCTTGCCAATCTGTCCGATACAAAATACAAGATACCCTCATGCTGCACCCGCAAGATATCAATCCTCATTATGGCGATGTTTACGCCCGCGGGGGGCTGGAAGAAAAACGCTATACCTTCCTCCATCTCCAAAATCTCCCCGCCCGCATGGCCGCCTACCATCAAACCGCCACACCCCCCTTCACCATCGCCGAGCTCGGCTTCGGCCTCGGCCTCACTTTCCTCGCCACAATAGAGGAATGGCTCAAAGCCACAAAC
>PFND01000017.1 GCA_002791805.1 Alphaproteobacteria bacterium CG_4_10_14_0_8_um_filter_53_9
TCCTCTGCCGGGACAAGGCTGCACAGATTGTTGGAGAGATGCTCCGGCAGCATGGGGAGAACTCTATCCGGAAAATATGTGCTGTTGCCGCGGGCGACAGCTTCTCTATCTAATACGCTGCCCGGCTGAACATAGTGAGAGACATCTGCAATGGCGACGCGGACTTCGGTTGTGCCGTCTTCCGCTTCTTCTCCTACACATACGGCATCATCATAATCTCGGGCATCTTCGCCATCAATCGTCACAAACGGGAGTTTGCGCCAATCCTCACGGCCTTCTTTATCATCCCACACATAGCTGGGGAGCGCGTTGGCGGCATCGATCACATTTTCCGGCAGAGCGAGATCCAGCCCGAAATTTGTACAGGCGATAAAGCTGGCAAGGCCCGCAGGGTTTTGCCCGTGACGGCTGACAACGTGCCCTGTGGCACGGCCATACTTATCCTGCTTGCCGATTTTAAGTTGGACAATTTCACCATCCTCTGGCGGGTTGGTATCCTCTATCACGACATTCAGCTGGTTCAGCTCTTTATGAAAAATACGGGCGACGGCTTGTGCGCCGATATGCTCTACCTTACCCCACAAAATATCCGGTGTGGGGACGAGTGCGACTTTGGCGGGGCCTTTTTTACCCCGTGGCGGCGGACGGCCACCCGAACGGCCCCCCGGGCGGCGGGCATGAGAATCCGGTCTTTTTTTACCACCTTCCCCGACAGGCGCTGCGGAGGCTGCGGGTGCTGATGGGTTGGCGGAAGGGCGAAAAGGGCGCGACGGGCGCGTACGTTGGGGCTTAGGCATGCCGTACTGTATATGATTTTATGGCTTTCGGCTATGGAAAAGTTGCTTCTCGACTTCGAGCTTTGGGAGCCTGCTTCTCGACTTTGCCCTTACGCATGCTTTCGCCCTGCGCTCGCTTTGTTTTGCTGGCGCTTGCGCGCCAGCCGCATGTCTGCCTCCGCCTTCGGCTTCGGCATGACTTTTTTTAAAGGAACTTGACGACACACCCACTTTAGCGCACATTCTGGCCCATTATTTTGACAAAGGAGAACCTACTCATGAGCGACCTCAACCAACGCATGCAAGGCGCCCTCACCTCCCTTAAAGGTGATTTTTCTGGCCTGAGAACCGGCCGCGCCAGCCCCGAGCTTTTGAACCCCGTGATGGTGGAAGCTTACGGCGCCCCTACCCCGTTGAACCAAGTGGGCAATGTCAGCGTTTCTGATGTGCGCACCCTGACGGTAAGCGTTTGGGACAAAAGCCTTGTGGCCGCAACGGAAAAAGCTATCCGCGAGGCGGGACTTGGGCTTAATCCTTCTGTGGATGGTCAAAGTATCCGGCTGAGCCTCCCTGAGCTTAACACCGAGCGCCGCACCGAGCTTGTGAAGCTGGCCCGCAAATATGCCGAAGACGCCAAAGTGGCCATTAGAAACGTACGCCGCGACGGCATGGACACCATTAAAAAAGAAAAAGACGAGGGCCTGAGCGAAGATGATGCCAAGCGCGAAATGGACAAAGTGGAAAAGCTGACCGCTGATTTTGTGGCCCAAGTGGATGCCATGGCCGCCGCCAAAGAAAAAGACATTATGACGGTTTAAGCGTGTTGAATAACACCCTGTGTGTTGCCGTAGCTGAGGAGGCTACGGCTTTTTTCTTGATTTTAGACGCGCCTGCCCCTATACCCTAAGCCTATGACAGATAAGCCCTTACCCCAGCATATTGCCTTTATTATGGACGGAAATGGCCGATGGGCCACCGCAAAAGGCCTTGCCCGCCTGCGCGGCCACGCGGCCGGCGTGGACGCTGTGAAGCGCACCATTGAGAGCCTGACCGATTTGGGTGTGCCTTATGCCACTTTTTACGCCTTCTCCTCTGAGAACTGGAAGCGGCCGGAAGATGAGGTTTCTGGCCTTTTCTCTCTCATGAGGACATGGTTTAACAAAGAGATGAGCACTTTGGTTGATAAGGGCATAAAGGTGAGATTTATGGGTGACCGCACCCCGAAGAGCTTGGGCGGGCGACTCTCTGACGATATTATTGACCTGATGAATGAGGTGGAAGCCAAAACGGCTGACTGCACCACCCTTACGGCCATGTTTGCCATTAACTACGGCGGCAAAGACGAAATTGTACGGGCGGCCGCCCGCTTGGCGGCAGAGGGAGGCGACCTTACTGCCGAGCGTTTTGACGCGGCGCTGGATACGGCGGGCATGCCTGCGCCTGACCTGATGATCCGAACATCCGGCGAAAAGCGGCTTTCCAACTTTATGCTGTGGCAGCTGGCCTATGCCGAATTTTATTTTACGCCTGTGAGCTGGCCTGATTTTAGCCGCGACGCGCTTGATGACGCCCTTGCTGCTTATGGTGTGCGCGAGCGCCGGTTTGGGGCTTTGCCGGCTGCTTCTGTCGCCTAATGCGGCGTTAAAATCTGTTTTTTCGGTTGCCAGCGGCGTTGGTTGCTGCTAGATAATTGGCGGTGCGCTGGCCAGTTAGCTCAGTTGGTAGAGCAAAGGATTGAAAATCCTTGTGTCCTTGGTTCGAATCCGAGACTGGCCACCACTTATATATTGATTTTTGTTTGTGGGGCCTTTGGCCTTTTTTTTATTAGCGGAGGAGATCCAGCGTGCGGGTCATCATTTCTCTCGTTGTGGAGAGGGCGGCGAGGTTGGCCTCGTAGCTGCGTTGCGCTTCCTTCATATTAATGCTTTCCAGCGTGCCGTTGACGTTGGGATAGGCGACATAGCCTTTTTCGTTCGCGAGATCGTGACCCGGTTGATACTGATAGGTGGGCGGGGTTTTTGTGTCTCTATCCACCTTGGCGACCTGCACCTCTGTAAGGCCGGTTTGACGGTTGAGGACGCTTTTGAAATACACCTGCTTGGCCAGATAGGGGCCGCCTTCTTCTGACTGCACGCTATCGGCGTTGGCAATATTCTCGGCTGAAATACGCATGCGCAGGCTTTGAGCTTGAAGGCCTTTACCGCTGACGTCCATGATGTTCATTAAATCCATGATTTTTCTCCTTACCTAATTTTTGTTTTCAATTACCGGCCGAGGGCGAGTTTTTGCATGGCCATCTGCTTGCTATAAAGCTGTGTCATCATTTGATATTCTATTTTTGTCTGATTCATTTTATTCAGCTCATCATCTATCCGCACAGCATTACCGTTGTGCTGCATGTACGCTGCTGATGACACTTTGCTGCCGATGCCTGTGCTGCTGCCCTGCCCTGCGCTCATGTGCATGCCGTTGGTACGCGTTTGGGAAAGGGTTTTTGCAAAACTTGAATTGGACTTAGGGGCCACGAGATCTTGCGACAGATAGCCGGGCGTATCGGCATTGGCAATGTTACCCGCAAGCACCCCTTGGCGAGCGGTGAGGTAATCCATCCGAGTGGCGAGGGCGGCGTAGAGTGAGCTCATGTTTTTTTCTTCCTTTTATCTCTCCCACATACCATTGCAGGGGGTGTGCCAAGTTGGCCGGCTTGCCTAAATTTTATACAGACTGAAAAATTGGCATGAGGTGTGCATAAGTTCTCGTGAACAAGGAGTGAACCTTATGCGATTTATCTTAACCCTATTTGCCCTTATGGCCTTTTCACCTGCCGTGGTGGCGGAAGCCCCCGCTGCCCGTATAAAAGACATTGCCAGCCTTGAAGGTGTGCGCGACAACATGCTGATTGGTTACGGCCTTGTAGTCGGCCTTGCCGGAAGCGGTGACAGCGTGAATGCCGTGCCCTTTACCCGCCAGAGCCTTGTGAACATGCTGGAGCGCCTTGGTGTGAACAGCAAAGATGCCATAGCTCAGGTAAAAACCAAAAACGTGGCGGCGGTGATGGTGACGGCCAAGCTCTCCAGCCTGGCGCGCCAAGGCAGCAAGATTGACGTGACCGTGAGCAGCCTTGGAGATGCCAAAAGTTTAGAGGGTGGCTTTTTGCTGGCCACCCCCCTGACCGGTGCGGACAGCGAGACCTATGGTGTGGCCCAAGGTGCCTTGATTGTAGGGGGCTTTACGGCCACCGGTAAAGACGGCAGCACCATCAGCAAGAACCACAGCACCGTGGCCCGCATTGCCGATGGCGCCATTGTGGAGCGCGAGACAGGTTTTGAGCTTGCCATGCTGGGCAGCACCCTCCACTGGCTTATCAACAACCCCGACTTTACGACGGCGACACGCCTTGCCACGGCCATCAACAACTCCTTTAAAGAACCCATTGCCAAGGCCACAGACAACGGCACCGTGAGCATGAGCGTGCCCGAGCGCTACAAAGACGAGCTGGCCAGTATTATCAACAAAGTTGAAAACCTGCGCGTTGTGCCTGCCAGCGAAGCCCGTGTGGTGATTGACGAGAAAACCGGCACCATTGTGATGGGCGAAAATGTGCACATTGCGCCCGTTGCCATTAGCCACGCCAACCTGACCATACGTGTGGTGGAAGAAACACTGGTGAGCCAGCCGGTCTCCTTTAACGTGGCGGGGGAAACTGTGGCCGTGGATAAAACCCGCAGCATCCGCATTGATGATGATGCGAGCAAAGGTAAGTTCTCTATTTTGCACAGCGCAGCCAACCTTTCTGACCTTGTGGGAGGCCTAAATGCCCTTGGTGTAAAACCGCGCGACATTATTGCGATTTTACAAAACATTAAAGCTGCCGGCGCTTTGCAGGCTGAGCTTGTGATCTTGTAAGGAGCCCCCCAATGCCCGGACTTTCTGCCCCCATGATGAACCCCACGGCACGCTACGCCACCGTGGTGAACAGCGACCCCCGCACCAACGGCACGGTGAACGACGGTGACTTTGCCAAAATGCAAGAGGCGGCGCAGGCCTTTGAAGCTCAATATGTTTTTCAGCTTTTGGAGCTGATGGCGCCTGAGATTGGTGACGATGGCCTGAGCGGTGCCGGGTTTGCGGAAGAAACCTTTCGTCCGCAACTGCATGAGGCTATTGCCAAACAAGTGGTTAAAAGCGGTGGTTTTGGGCTTTCTGATAGTGTTTTAAACGAGCTTGTGGCCTCTCAGGAAGCGGCAGGCCGTGGACCCGCAAACTAAGATAAAAGGAGACCTGTATTATGGCTGATTATGCACCGGGCGTGATTGCTCAAATGATTGACGCGAGGACAACCTGCCGCGAGCTGGCCAAGCTTCTGCTGGAAGAAAACCACGCCCTGCACAAAGGCGGCGCTGCCGAAAACGAGGCGCGACTGAACCTTAAAAAGCGGCTTTCTGTTCGGCTTGAAAAGCTTGTGCAGGATATTAAAGGCCAGCGCGACAAATGGCACACCAATGCCCTTGCCGCCCGCACCGCCAACGAGCTGGCTGCGGATATTGCCGTGTTTACCGACCTTGCCCGAAAAAACGAGCTGATGCTGCGCGCGGCGCACCAGATACGAGCTGATATTGTGGGGGTTATCCGCGATGCGATGGACGCCCAAAGCCCGCGCGTGCAGACCTATGGCCGCAGCGGTACCATGAACACCTCCAGCGCGGGTGTGCGGGTTTTGGCGAAGGAGGTTTAACGCGAAAACCCGCCTCGGATGAGGCGGGTTTTATTTCAGCGGACGGGCGCGTTGGTGATCTTCATGACCTTAGCCGTAAGGTGCTTGACCTGCTGCACCATGGTGCCTGTATCAGGCTCGTAGAATGCTAAGCCCAAGCTTTTTAATGCTCTGAGCGCCAGGCGATGCGTCTCCTGCTCTCCGCCGACAACCCAGACATGGGCCGCACGAAAGTTTGCTGACAGACGTGTAAGGCCGCTCATCACAGCGCTTTCTGTCTCCGGTATATTGAGGAAGACGCGCGGCTGGTTTTTCATGGACTCGGCAAGGTTACCCGCGCTCATGATCAGCCAGCCTTCTTTTCTTAACGTCTTCAGAACTTGGGATTGATCCATTGATCTGATATACAACAGGATGAAAGGATCAGGGGGGAATACTTCAGGCATGAGAATTTCCTTTCTGGAATAAGCCGAGGGAACGGAAAGTGGGGATTGACAGGCGGTATACGTTTTTTGCTTAGGGGGTGCAAGTTTTTTATTCTGGCTCTGGAGAAAGGCAAGATTGGCACGGAGGTTGCAAGAGGAGGGCATGGTTAGTTTATCTTCAGCACTCGGGATCGCCATTGGCGGCATGCAAAGTTCTCAGCTTGGGTTGGGAACGGTTTCTCATAACGTTACCAATGCGAACACGGTGGGCTACACCCGCCAATCTGTACAGACCACCAATGTGGCCTACAACGGCTTTGGCGCGGGGGTTCAGGTTGGTAACGTTGACCGTGTGGTTGACAGTTTTTTGAACACGCGTGTGCTTAACCAGCTGAGCGAGCTTGAAAGCGCCACTACCACCCGCGCCTATATGGACACCGTGGAAGGTGCTTTTACGGGCGCCAACACCGATGCCAACCTGGACAGCCTGGTTAACAATATGTTTGCCGGCCTTAACAGTTTGGCGGGAGACCCCGGCAACAGCGCCCTGAAACGCAATGCTGTACAACAGCTTAGCCTTGTAAGCACCACCCTGAACGGCATGAACAGCGACCTTACCGATGTTATCAACCGTGTGAACATCGAAATATCCGAAGAGATCAGCCGCCTTAATACCACCCTTGCCCGTATTGGTGAGTTGAATATTGAAATTGCCACCCAGCAGGCAGGCGGAAACAATGGTGCCAACACCAACGACCTTTTGGATGAACGCGACCGCCAGCTGGACGTGCTTGCCAAAGACTTTAAGCTGAATATTATTGTGAGCGGCTCCTCTAACTCTATCCGCGTGACGACGGAAAACGGACAGAAGCTTTTGGACGAAGGCAGTTATGTTCAATTTGAGCGCACGGCGGGCACGCCTTACCAGGGGATTGGTTTTAGAAACGTTATCTCTGACGGGACGCTGGCCCCTTATGTGAACACCCTTAATACGGCGGCGCTGACAAGCGGTAAGATAGCGGCTCTTGTCACCTTACGGGATACGACGATTCCTGCCACGATTTCTCAGCTTGATGAGTTTGCCGATACTCTCGTAACCCGCATGAATCTTATTTCCAGCCAAGGGGTCTCGACACCTGCCCAGCGTACGCTGACCTCTGGCAATACCTCCGGCGTTTCGGCCTCTAATGCGGATTTGCTGACCGAGCTTTCGGCATCTCTTGATAACACCAGCTTCAACCTCTCTGTGGTGGACAGCCAAGGTGATGTGGTGAGCACGACGGTGGGTGTGGGTGCCATTACCCTGACCGGTGCGCCTACCCTTAGCATTGATGATATTGTGCTTGCCATTAACAACAGCAGCGTGGGTGTGACCACCCTTGGGGCCGGCCTGGGCGTTACGGCCAGTGCCACGACAGACAGCAATGGCGACCCTGTGCTCCAGATACAATCGACCAATGCAAACTACAAAGTGGTGATGGCGAATACGGCGGGTGACTTCCTTGGGCTTATGGGTATGAACAATATCCTTACCGGCTCCACCAGCGGTGATATTGCTGTACGCAGCGATATTGTGGCTGACCCTTCCCTCTTCCCTACCGGCCGGATGCGCGCGGATGGCGGGCTCTCCAGCCTTTCTACTGCCAACGTCATTGAGCTGGCTCAGCTGGCCGAAACGACCGTAAGCTTTGACAGTGCCGGAGGATTGCCCGCCCAAAGCTCCAGCTTTATCAAATACATTGGACAGATGACGAGCGACTTGGCGGTGACCTTGAACTCGGCCAAGACGACGGAGACCTATGCGGATTCTCTTTATAACCAGCTCCAACAGCTTAAGGGCAGCGTGGGCGGTGTGAACATGGATGAAGAGCTTGCCCTGATGCTCGTTTATCAACAAAGTTTTCAGGCAAGTGCTCGCATTATCACCGTGGTGGACGGGTTGATGCAAGAAGTACTGAATATGGTCAGATAAGGAGCGATACACATGGTCTCACGCATTTCCACTTACTTTCAAAACCAGAACAGCTTGCGCAGCCTGCAACAGGCTAACCAGGATGTTGCCCTTTCCACGTATCAGATTACCAGCGGGAATAAGACAAACCGGCTTGGTGATATGAGCAAAGATGTCAGCCAGGTTATGGATTTGCGGGATATTACCCGCCAGACGGAAATCTACCAATCCAACATTACGGGTGCCACCAACTTTTTAAAAGCCAGTGAAGCGGCTTTGCAAGGGATGAGCGACCTGCTTAGCGATGCCGCGGCCACTGCCGCCCTTGGCCGTAACGAAAACAGTGCCAGCACCCGCGCAAGCCTTGCCCCTAAAGCTGAAGGTTTGGCGGAGACCTTTTATAACCTGTTTAAAACAGAATATAACGGACGCTATGTTTTCTCTGGCCAGAATGCGACGAATGCGCCTGTCTCCGGCAATGCCTCCTCTACAGCCTTCCCCGGGGCGCCGGTGCCTACGACGTATTATCAGGGCGACTCCAGCGAGCTTGTGGTGATTACGGGCCCCAATACCACCCTTAACTATGGTGTGCTGGGTGACAGCGAAGGTTTTGCCAAGATTAAGGCCGGGCTGGAATCTCTCTGGTATGGGCTTGAGAACAACAGCCTCTCTGACATTGATAGTGCGGTGAGTATTTTAAAAGATGCGGCCGCCAACGTCTCTACCATGCTTGGGCAGGTGGGGGGAGACATGAACACCCTTGAACAGCTGAATGCCCGCCATGAAAGCAACAAGGACTTCCTCTCTCAACAGCTTGATGAGCTTGAAAAAGTTGATATTTCTGAGGCGCTTACCAAGCTCACCCAGCAGCAGGCCACTCTGGAAAGCAGCCTGCTGGTGATTACCCAGATTAACCGCCTTAGCCTTTTGGATTACCTATAGGCTTTATATAAAGGGGTTAACTGCCTTTTTGAGGAGCGTTTTTATCCACTTGTGGACTGGTTTTAAGCGAGGCTTTCCGCTAGGTTTTTTCTCATGCTCTTGATAACCCGCCGCACTGGAGAAGCTGTTGTGATTAACGGCGAAATTGTCGTGAAAGTTTTAGATGTACGTGGCGGCCGCGTTAAGCTTGGCTGTGAATACCCTGAGGGGAGCACGGTTTTTAGGCAGGAGCTTTTTGAAAAGATTCGGGATGAGAACAAAGCTGCCGCAGGTGCTGGCCAAACGAAGATTCCCGATGGACTGGCACGCTTGTTGCAAGATGTTGGTAGACCGATGGGTTCTGCTAATAACAAAGATAAGGAACAAGGCGATGCAAACAACACCCCACGCCAATCAAGGAGAGACGGTGATGACGATGCAGAGTGATGCAACTACCACCCCCAACAGCAATCTGACATTCCAAACCCGTTTTGGTGAGGTTACCTTACAAAAAGACCGTTTGATTTCTTTTCCACACGGCCTTTTCGGTTTCCGCGAATGTACAGAGTTTGGCCTGGCCAGCTTACCCAATGTGGACGAAAGCCCCATTTTGCTGATGCAGTGCGTAAATGAACCAAGCATTGCGTTTTTGGTCTCTGACCCCAGTGTTTTGGGCCTTGAGCTTAAAGACTCTGACCGTGCAGAAGCTTTAGAAGTGACAAAACTTTCTGACGGAACGACCCAGTTTTTGACCATCCTTACCCTTTACGATAACGGCGACAGCTACTATCTGACAGCCAACCTGAAGGCGCCTGTACTGATTGATGCTCAGAAAAAAGTTGGGCTTCAGTACATTTTGACCAACAAGGATTATTCTACACAGCACAAGATTTAACTCTGGTTGATTTTTGTGATAACGGGGGCAGCAGCCCCCGTTGTTTTTATCCCTAAAAGACTTGGCGGAGGCTGTGCCTTTTGCTAGCTTGAGGTGACTTGTACAAAGAACATAAATAAGTAAAGAGACCCCCATGGCTTCCTCTCCTAAATCTGGCGCTAAAGACCCGGCCACCAAGACCCTTGATGTGAACGAGGAGCGCCGCCAGCTTCTCATCCAGACCACCACGGTTTTTGGTGCGGCAGGTGCAGCTTGTGTTGCCTACCCTTTTATCAAAACGCTCTCTCCCAACCGCGATGTACAGGCGGCTGCCACCCTTGAAGTTGACCTGACCACGATACCTGAAGGCACCAGTACCACCGTACTTTGGCAAGGCAAGCCTGTTTTTATCTGGCACCGTAATGCTGAACAAATTGCCCAGGCGGCTGAAGACGATGCCACCGCAGCCATGGACCCTGAAGCGGACGCTGCCCGCGTCCAGCGCCCTGAGTGGCTTGTGGTGATGGGCGTGTGCACCCACCTTGGTTGCGTACCCATGAAAGGTGGTGAATATGGCGGCTGGCGTTGCCCTTGCCATGGCAGCCAGTTTGATAACTCCGGACGCGTGCGCCACGGCCCTGCGGGCACGAACCTGCCTGTTCCTCCTTACACTTTTGTCAGCAATGATTCGATTGTGATCGGCTAACCCCCTCCCCCCTTTCAACAACAAAAAAGCGCCCCCCATGAGCCACGCCGACCCTTCCAACATTGAACAGAATATTACCAAAAACCCCGCCAAGTGGTTTGAGGACAGATTGCCCCTTTTTGGTTTTATTAAAGAGCACCTGATGGACTACAGGGCCCCTAAAAACCTGAACTATATGTGGAACTTTGGCAGCCTTGCGGGGATTGCTCTTGTTCTGCAGATCCTCACCGGGCTGTTTTTAGCCATGCATTACAAGGCTGATGTGGGCCTTGCTTTTGACAGTGTCCAACACATTATGCGCAGTGTGGAGTGGGGTTGGCTTGTACGAAACCTGCACATGGTGGGGGCGAGCTTCTTCTTTATTGTTGTTTACCTCCATATTGGCCGGGGGCTTTATTATGGCAGCTACAAAGCTCCGCGTGAGGTTTTGTGGTGGTTTGGTCTGGTCATTTTCCTTATTATGATGGCGACGGCCTTCCTCGGGTATGTTCTGCCCTGGGGCCAGATGAGCTACTGGGGGGCGACGGTGATTACGAACCTTCTCTCCGTTATCCCCTTTGTGGGTGGTGATATTGTGGTGTGGTTGTGGGGTGGCTACAGCGTTGGCGACCCGACGCTCACCCGTTTTTACGCGCTCCACTTCCTTCTTCCCTTTGTGATTGTGGCGCTTGTGGTTATTCACCTTTGGGCCCTCCACCGTTTTGGCAGCAACAACCCCACCGGTGTGGATGTTAAAAATGAGGCCAAGGAAACTATCCCCTTCCACCCTTATTACACGGCTAAAGACGCCTTTGGGTTGGGTATTTACCTTGCCATTTTCTCCTTTATGGTGTTTTTCCTGCCCGATTATCTTGGCCACACGGATAACTATATCCCTGCCAACCCGTTGGTGACGCCTGCCCATATTGTCCCCGAATGGTACTTTTTGCCTTTTTATGCGATTTTGAGGGCTATCCCCATTAAAGAGCTTGGGGTTTTGGCCATGTTTGGCAGTATTCTCATTATATTTGTATTGCCATGGTTGGATGCCGGACGCGTGCGCAGCGCACGTTATCGTCCTCTTTTCCGCCCCCTTTTGCTTGTGTTCTTTGCCAACTTCTTTGTGCTGATGTGGGTAGGTGGCAAGCCCCCTGAAGGCATCTACATTGTGATTGCCCAAGCGGCCACGGCATTTTACTTTGTGTTTTTTGCCCTGCTTCCCCTTATCAACCGCTTTGAGCGCACGAAAGCTCTCCCTAAAGGTCTTGCTGCCCTTGTTATCGGCCTGTTGATGGCGGGTGGAACCTCTGCTACTCATGCCAGCGAAGGTGTGGCTATACCCAAGCAAGAGTGGAGCTTTGAAGGTCTTGGTGCTACGTGGGACAAAAATGAGATTTACCGTGGATACTCGGTGGCGACGGGCGTTTGTATGGCTTGCCACTCCTTCAAATATATCTCTCACCGTGATTTGACCCGTGTGGGCTTTACGGAAGATGAAGTGAAAGCCCTTGCCTCTGACATGCAGATGAAGCCTGATGACAAGCTGATAAGTGGCCTCTCTCCCGAGGATGCCAAAGAGCTTTATGGCACTGTGCCCCCTGATTTGAGCCTGATGAACAAAGCCCGCGCCGGCCTTGCGGATTATGTTTATGCGTTGCTTAACGGATATTCTGACGATGTGCAGGCGATTCATCATGCCTTCCCCGATACGGGCGCGCCGCCAGAAGGTACCTACTTTAATACCTATTTTTCTGGAAATGCGATTGCCATGCCCAACCCCCTTGGTTCTCCTGACCTTGTGACCTACCACGACGGCACAGAGGCCAGCGTGCACCAAATGGCCAAAGATGTGACGACGTTTATGCAATGGACAGCCGAGCCTGAGCTTTTGGAGCGGACACGCCTTGGGGTTTATGTGCTGATTTATCTGCTTATCTTTATCATCCTCGCTTACCTTACCAAGCGGGTGATTTGGCGTGATATCCACTAGGAAGATATCATGAACCCCCGGGTTTTTATCACCACTGAGCGCCTTCGTTTACGGGTTTTACAGCCGGAAGACTTGCGCGTGGTGCAAGAAGCTATCCACACCAGTTTGCCCGAGCTGGCCCGCTGGATGCCCCGCGCGATTAAAGGCCAAACCCAACGCCAGACACGCAACTATATCTACACGCAACTGGCCCTTTTTGTGGAAGACGAGAACTATGTTTTCGGGATTTTTGACAAAGATGACGCCTCGTTTTTAGGTGTGGTGGAGCTTGGACCCCGCGTGCCCCAAATACCAAGCTATGAGCTTGGCTTTTGGATACGCAGCGATGTGGCCGGCGAAGGACTGATGACCGAAGCTGTGCGCGCTGTGACAGGCTATGCGTTTGAGAAAATGCGTGCGGGACGTGTGTTTATGCGCTGCGAGCCTGATAATATAGGAAGCCGCAAGGTGGCTGAAAAATCTGGTTTGCTCCAAGAAGGATGGCTGAAAAATGACGCCCTTGGGGCGGACGGGCGCGAGGTGGTGGATACGCTGGTTTATGGCCAAGTGCCTGCAGGGTGGGCACGGGTGAAGGGAGACTTAAGCTCTCTCTAACTTCCCGCAGGGATAAAGGTGAGGGCAGTGCCGTTGAGGCAGTAGCGGAGGCCTGTGGGTTTGGGGCCATCCTTAAACACATGGCCTAAGTGGCCTCTACAGCGGGCGCAATGCACTTCTGTTCTCGGGTAAAAAAGTTTCCAATCTGTACTTGTTCCGATATGAGATTTATCTATAGGATCGTAAAAACTGGGCCAGCCTGTGCCACTTTCATACTTCGTTTGACTTGAAAATACCGAGAGACCGCAGCCTGCGCAGTGGTATGTTCCTTCTGCCTTGGTGTTCCAATTTGGGCCTGTAAACGCCGGCTCTGTGCCATGATTACGCAATACATCAAACTGGCCGGGCGTGAGGCGGGCTTTCCATTCTGCCTCTGACAGGGTGACAGGGGGCGTTGGGTTATTGTCTTCTCTGAGTGGGGGCATGGATGTTTGCTCTTGATGGGGTGAGGGTAAGCCTGCCAGGGCCGGTGAAAAACGACTGACAGCAAGGGCACCTGTGGCCAGGGCTATATTTTTGAGGGTTTGGCGGCGTTTTTGGTGGGTCATGTGCTGGATAATAACACAGGTTTTTGGACTTCGTACAGAGTTAAGGCGGTGGCGATGGCGAGATTCAGACTTTCTAACCTGCCTGCCATGGGAATACGCGTGAGATGGGTGCAGGCGCTTGTTAATGCTTCTGACAAGCCCGCTTGCTCTGTGCCCATCAAGACAAAGCGCGGGGCTTTGAGAGTGAGATTTTCTGCCACGCCAAAGAAAGGGATTTTTCCGTTAAGGTGGGTGCCGATGATTTGCGCCTCTGGCATGTTTTTTAGATAGCTTAGAAACTCATCCTCTGTACTGTGAACAAGATGGAGGTGAAACAGGCTGCCCATGGTGGCGCGAACGGTCTCTGGCGCGAAGGCATCGGTGCAATCTCCCACCAGCACAATATGGGCGAGGCCTGCGGCATCTGCCGTGCGGATGATAGTGCCCAAGTTGCCCGGATCGCGTATTCTATCCAACACCAGAATGGGCGCTTTGGGATTTTTTCCAATCTCTTCCAGCGAAGAGGTGGTGGTGGGAAAGGTAGCGAGGACGGTTTGCGGATTCTCTCTCCGCGTGAGTTTGGCCAGTAAATGCGGCGGCATGGTGAGTGTGTTCCCTGCGGCCTCTTGCAAGGGTGCCAGCAGGGGATGGGATTCTTCCGGCGTGTGAATAAGTGTATGGGGCTTGTGACCTGCTTGCAGGGCGAAGGTAAGAGCCTGAAGGCCTTCTACCAGAAACTGGCCTTGTTCGCGCCTTCCCTTTTTGGTGGCGAGGGTTGTGAGCGATTTGACGCGAGGATTGGTGGCGGAGGTTATATGCATGATTGGCCCTGAGAATGCTGGAGGGATGCCCCTACGGTCAAGTGAAAAAAGGTTTTATATGCGGGGGAAAATCGGGTAGGTTTTAACAATGAAAACAGCGATTTTAGGCCTGACGGGAGACCCGACACATGCAGGCCATGCGGCCATGGTTAATGCCTTGCTTGCTATGAACTACGACCGCGTGGCCCTGCTTATTGCAAGCCAGAACCCTGACAAACCCCATGCTCCCCTGCCCTTTGCCCACCGTGCTACCTTAGCCCGTTTAGCTGTGAAAGACTTAAATGGCGCCGAGATTTGGGAGGATGAAGCGGCTCTGCCCCATGGCGGTAACAACCATACGCGGGATGTTTTACGTGCGTTATGCGAGACTCGAGATATTGCAGGCGCTACCTTTGTGATGGGCGCGGACAGCTTTGCAAGTTTTCACTTATGGGGGGGATATAAGGAGATACTCCGTGAGCATGGTGTGCTGGTTTTTCCGCGCGAAGGGGCTTTGGACCCTTATGTGGCGGTGCATGACGTAGGGTTGGTGACGGCACTACACGATGGTGACCCTTATACCGTGCCCCCTGGCTGTTTGGCAGTGGCGCAAAATGCCGCCTTGCCGGATGTGAGCAGCACGGCATTGCGCAAACACCTTACGGCAGGAGGTGATGGGGGAGGATTTTTAACAGCGGCGCAATTGGATTATATTCGGAAACAGGCGCTTTATGCCCCACCCATCTTATAAAACAAGGCGGGTAAAGATGGCGGTGGGGATGCGGAGGGGACGGAATTTTTCGGGTGTGACCAGCTCTCCAGACTCGTGCAGAGTGCTTTTGGGGAAGGTGAGGGTTGTGAGATCGTGCAACGTAATAAAGCTGCTACGGATGGCATAGGCATTGAGAATGAGAAAGCCGCCTTTGGGGTTTAAAATTTCTTTGGTGGCGGCAAGAAGTGCTGGAAGATGCTCAAACACTTCCCACTTCTGACCATCCGGCCCGCGACCGAACTTGGGAGGATCCAGCAAAATGCCATCGTACAGATTGCCACGGCGGGCTTCTCTTTCTACAAACTTCAGGGCGTCATCTACGATCCAGCGAATGGGTTTGTCTGACAAGCCTGCCAGCTCTTGGCTTTCTCTTGCGAAGCCGATGGCTTTTTTACTGGCATCCACGTGTGTGACGTGGGCACCTGCCTGCGCTGCGATAAGGCTGGCAACACCTGTATAGCCAAATACATTAAGGAGCTTTGGTTGCTCTGTACCGGGCTGCTTTTGGCGCTTGAGCTGCTCCAGCATAAAATCCCAATGGGGGGTTTGATCGGCAAAAAAGCCCATGTGGCGGAACGGTGTGAAGCGGGCGAGGAACTTTGTTTTTCCGTATTCCATAGGCCACGGGGCAGGTTGTGCGCCCTTAAATTGCCAGCGCGCACCTGCGCCTTCATCATCATCTCCCTGACCTGTAAAAATGGCCACGGCTTTATCCCAATCTGACTGAGGAAGATGCGTTGGCCACATGGCTTGTGGCTCTGGCCTATCCACCACGTGAGGGCCGAATTTTTCCAGCTTACGGCCGTTACCGCTATCCAGCAGGGCGTAATCTTTTAAGTTTGTGGCGAGGATAAGGGGTGTCATTCTATAAGCCCAACTTCTTTTGCATGGCAGGGTTGGCGAGGTACAAATCCGGTTCTATCGTATGAACAACGCTTAGATTTTTGGGGAGTTTTTTCAGAAATTCCTTACGGTTATGCGCATGATTTTCCACCTGAATAAGCACGGCATTTTGAGCAAGAAGATGCGAGGCCCCTTGCAATACCTGCGCCTCGGCGCCTTCGGTATCTATTTTGAGAATGAGCGTTTGATGGATCATACCTGCAAAAGCATCATCCAGACTGACCGCTGGAAGGGTGGTGGTGCCCAGCTTGATTTTTTTGCCTTTCTTGTCTTCTATGGCCGGTGTTTCCTCACTAATGATTTGCGCCCAGCCTCGGTCTCGTGTCTCGTTTTCAGCCGTTGTGGCAAAGCTTACCTCTCCACTTTCTTTCCAGACGGCGAGGGCGTGGATTTTTGTTTTCTCTAATGCCCCGTTAAGCAAGAGGTTTGTTTGCAGGTGGGCGATGTTGCGGGCATCTGGCTCGAACGCGTGGAGATTTTTTACCCCTGCCGCCGCCATGGTGAGCGTGTAGAGCCCCCAGTTGGTGCCGACATCCAAAAAGGTGACCTGACTATCTTGTTTAAGAAGTTTAATGGCTTGCTCTGTCAGATAATCCAGCTGCTCATTTTCAAAGTTGCCGAGGTTGGCGATATCTCTATCCAGCACATTTTTTTTATCCAGCAAAAGGGTGAGGCCACGGTGGGTTGTCAGCGTATAATCTCCGATATTCCCCGAGGCTTTTTTTGTTTGATTGATGGCGGCGTTACGCTCGGCTCTGGCTTTATCTCTCTGCTTATAGAGACGGCCGACGAGAGGAAGATGATGCTTAAGGTTCATTGTGAGATTCTTTTTATTACACATTGAATTTAAAGTGAAAAATATCGCCATCCTTCACGAGATATTCTTTACCTTCTAGGCGTTGTTTGCCCAGCTCTTTGGCTTTTGCCTCTGATCCTGAGCTCACAAAATCTTCATAGGCAATGGTTTCTGCCTTGATGAATCCGCGTTCAAAATCTGTATGAATGGCGCCTGCAGCCTGAGGGGCTTTTGAGCCTGAACGAACTGTCCATGCCCGAACCTCTTGCACGCCTGCGGTGAAGAATGTGAGCAGGCCAAGAAGCTTATAACCTTCCTGAATAAGTAAATTTAATGCCGGTTGTTTGAGGCCAAGGGTTTCTAAAAACTCTGCTCTTTCTGCATCATCCAGCTGGGCGATCTGGCTCTCAATTTCAGCTGAGATGACGACGCAAGCGGCCCCGTTTTCTGCCGCGTGAGCTTTTACCTTTTCTGACAAGGCATTACCTGTGGCGGCGTTCTCTTCCTCTACGTTTGCCACATAGAGCAGAGGTTTGCTTGTTAAAAACTGATAGTGTGCGGCTTGCTTTTTCTCATCATCCGTAAGGCCGGGCAGCACGGTGCGTACGGGTTTCCCCTCGTTAAGAGCTGCTAAAATAGGAGTGAGTGTATCGGCCTCCAGCTTTGCGTTTTTATCTCCGCTGTTTGCTTTTTTGCTGACGTTTGCCAGTCGTTTTTCCGCCACGGCCATATCTGCCAGCATCAGCTCTGTCTCTATCACGCCGATATCGCGCAGGGGATCTACATTACCTGAGACGTGGGTTACCTCCCCTTCAAAACACCGCACCACGTGGGCGATAGCATCGCACTCTTTAATGTTCCCTAAAAACTGATTGCCGAGGCCTTCCCCTTTGCTGGCGCCTTCTACGAGGCCTGCGATATCCACAAACTCCAGGCTTGTTGGCAGCGTGCGCTGAGGATTTACAAGCTTGGTGAGGGTATCCAGACGTTCATCCGGCACGGCAACACGGCCCACGTTCGGTTCTATCGTACAAAAAGGAAAGTTGGCCGCTTGCGCGCTGGCCGTTTGCGTTAGGGCATTAAAAAGTGTGCTTTTGCCAACATTTGGCAGACCTACGATTCCGCAGCTAAATCCCATAATTTCATTATCCTTTTCCTGAGGGGGTTTTAACTTAGCGACGGTGCAATGTCTAGGATATTAACGGCTCTGGCTTATAGAGGTTCGCTTTAGGTTTTTCCAGAATGTTTGGAAGATTTTCCAGCAGATAACTTAAGCTCTCCGTGAGGGTGAGTTCCTCTGACGCGGTGGGGTTGGAGAGCACATAGTTGGACACATCTGACTTGTGCACGGGACGGCCTATGCCGATGCGAATGCGGTGATAATTTCCCGTTCCTAAGTGCTTGGTGAGGCTGCGGAGGCCATTATGCCCTGCATCTGACCCCCCGATTTTATGTCTAATTTCTCCCACGGGGACATCCAGTTCATCGTGAAGCACCCAGATATCCTTAGGATCTATTTTATAAAAAGCGGCAGCGGCCTGAGCGGATTCTCCGGAAAGATTCATAAATGTTTGAGGTTTGAGCAGAAGAAAATCCTCCCCCGCGAGCCGCCCTTTGGTGACCAGCCCTTTATGCTTTGCCTGCCACGCAGGAAAGCCATGGGCGTGTGCCAAGGCATCTGCCGCCCACCAACCCACATTATGGCGCGTGCGCAGATATTCTGGGCCTGGATTGCCAAGGGCGATAAGAAGCTTCACGTTTGCAATATATCATAAAAAAACCGCCCTTGGGAGGACGGTTTTTGCGAAATAGTAAGAAAGCTGATTTAGTCTTCTTTCTTCTCTTCTTCTTTTTGGTTGCTGGCAGGCACTTCGGCAGCGGCTGTAACGGCACCTGCGGCTTCGGCATCTGCTTCGGCATCCAACGTGGCCATGTTGCTGGTACGCGTGCTGATGATGCTGGCGATTGTGAGATCGCGATCGGTCACGGCGGGTTTTACACCTTCTGGCAGTTTAATGCTGGAGAGGTGGACGCTATCGCCAATTTCAAGCTCGGAAATATCGACAACCAGCTCTTCCGGAATGCTATCTGCACGGCAGACAACTTCAATATTTGTCTCGATAAGCTGAAGCACGCCGCCGAGTTTGATACCCGGGCACACTTCTTCTCCCACCAGACGCACCATGACGTTAACGTGCATGATTTGCTTGGCGTTATATTTAATGAAATCTACGTGAAGAGGCTCTTCTGTCACGGGGTGGCGTTGAATTTCCTTGGCCAGCACTTTGGTGGCTTTACCATCCAATGAAAGCTCTTGCGTGGTGGTGTAGAAGTGACCTGCACGAAGGGCGCGACCTAAATCTTTTGCGCTGATGGCGATGGCTTGAGAATCGCTCTCTGGTCCATAAATAACAGCGGGGACATAACCTTGACGGCGAAGTTCTCTGGTTGGACCTTTACCCGATACGGCCTTTGTCTTTGCCTCAATGGCTTTACTTGCGACGGTGTTCATCACATTTCTCTTTCCTTAACATTTCCGGCCCCTAAACCCCTATGGTTTAGTACCCGTTGCCCTGTTAGGCTGGCGCTTTTTAGGCAAGGTTTGAGGGAATGTCAAGCTTATCTTCTGTTTTAAGAACCTGTTTAAGCTGTTGTATCAGCGTCTCCGCTCCCTGCTCATCATACATTTTAGCAGGGCCACCCCATACGGGTGCAGGCCATGCGGCGTCTCCGCTATGGCGCGCAATAATATGAATGTGCAGTTGGGGCACCATATTGCCCAACGCGCCTACATTCATTTTTTCTGCATTTGTAAAGACTTTTAACGCTTCGTGCACGTGGCGAATCTCTTGCCATAGGAGCGCGTGTTCGGATGCGGGAACATCAAAGAGATCTCGGCAGTTTTCTCTCATAGGGACAAGAATAAGCCATGGATAATGGGCATTTTTCATGAGCAGAACCTTACACAGTTTGAGATCTAGAACAGGCCATGTATCTTCTGCAAGTTTATGGTGGAGCTGAAACATGTTCTTTTTTGCCTCTTTAATCTGTTTATCATTTATGTGGGGATAAGTATGCGGTTTGGCTTATTTTATGGCAAGGACTTAATAACCCTACATGCTTTATGGTTGTTTGATTTTTACCTTTGTGGCAATGATTTTTTTATGCCTGCAGAACAAGAAACCCTTGACCAAATTGACGCCCTTGGGGGCTATAAATACGGCTTTGAAACGACTATTGAAAGTGACGTTGCCCCTGCGGGGTTGAATGCGGATGTCGTGCGCATGATTTCTGCTAAAAAAGAGGAGCCTGAATGGCTTTTGGACTGGCGCCTTAAAGCTTTAGAACGCTTTGAAGCCATGACGATGCCCACTTGGCAAAAGCCCGGCATTACCCCTATTGATCTTCAAAAAATAAGCTACTTCTCTGCCCCTAAGAGCATGAAAGATGGCCCTAAAAGCCTTGATGAGGTAGACCCTGAACTTTTACGCACTTATGAAAAGCTTGGTATTCCCCTGCATGAACGCGAAATTTTGGCGGGCGTTGTGGGCGCAAGTGAGCGCAAAATAGCTGTAGACGCTGTGTTTGATAGCGTCAGTGTGGCTACTACGTTTAGAGAAGAGCTGGCCAGGGCGGGGGTTATTTTTTGCCCTATCTCTGAGGCTGTGAAAAACCACCCTGAGCTTGTGAAAAAATATTTAGGCAGTGTTGTCCCCGTTACAGATAACTATTTTAGTGCGTTAAACTCGGCTGTTTTTACGGATGGGAGCTTTGTTTATATTCCTGAAGGAGTGCGTTGCCCCATGGAGCTTTCTACATACTTTAGAATTAACGAACGCAATACGGGACAGTTTGAGCGAACTCTTATTATTGCTGAAAAAGGCAGTTATGTCAGCTATTTGGAAGGCTGTACGGCCCCTATGCGCGATGAAAACCAGCTGCATGCCGCAGTGGTGGAGCTTGTGGCCCACGAAGACGCCGAGATTAAATACTCCACCGTTCAAAACTGGTACCCTGGCGATAAAGACGGCAAGGGGGGTATCTTCAACTTTGTGACCAAGCGAGGGCTTTGTGCTGGTGCGCGCAGTAAAATAAGCTGGACACAAGTGGAAACGGGCAGCGCTATTACGTGGAAATATCCAAGCTGCATTTTAAAAGGTGATGACAGCGTGGGTGAGTTTTATAGCGTAGCCCTTACCCGCGCTAAACAAATGGCCGACACGGGTACGAAGATGATTCACCTTGGAAAGCGGACAAAATCTGTCATTATTTCCAAGGGAATTTCGGCCGAGAGAGGGGACAATATGTACCGTGGGCTTGTAAAAATTCAGCCCGAAGCTAAAGGGAGCCGTAACTATACACAGTGCGACAGTTTGCTGATTGGCGACCAGTGCGGCGCCCATACGATCCCTTATATTCAAGTTAAGAACGCGAGCAGTACCGTGGAGCATGAGGCGACGACGAGCAAAATTTCGGATGATCAGCTTTTTTACTGCGCTCAGCGCGGGCTTGAAGAACAAGATGCGGTTGCGATGATTGTGAACGGTTTTGCCAAAGAAGTTTTGCAGCATTTGCCCATGGAATTTGCTGTTGAAGCACAGAAATTACTCGGAATCAGTTTAGAAGGGAGCGTTGGCTAATGCTTGATATTAAAGAACTTTATGCAGAGCTTGCTGAAGATAACAAAGCTATTTTGAAAGGCGTCTCTCTGGCGATTAAACCCGGCGAGGTGCACGCTGTAATGGGGCCTAATGGGGCGGGAAAAAGCACGCTGGGCTACGTTTTAGCGGGGCGCGAGGATTACACGGTGACGACGGGTAACGTGACAATGGACGGGCAAGACCTGTTGGAGATGGATGCGGATGCGCGGGCGCGGGCCGGATTATTCCTTGCTTTTCAATACCCTGTGGAGCTACCCGGTGTGAACGTGGCCAGTTTTTTACGGACGTGCCTTAATGCCAAACGCGCAGAAAATGGCGAAGAGCCTATGAATGCGGCGGTTTTTTTGAAGCTGGCACGTGCGGAAATGGCGACGCTTGGCATGTCTGACAATTTTCTTCAACGCTTTGTAAACGTTGGGTTCTCGGGAGGTGAGAAAAAGCGTCTGGAAATGCTCCAAATGGCCCTTTTAGCCCCGAAATACGCCATTTTAGACGAGACGGACAGTGGGTTGGATATTGATGCGTTACGCATTGTGGCCGAGGGGGTGAACCGTGTGCGGGAAAAAGGGACCACAGGATTTTTAATTATCACGCATTATCAACGACTTCTGGACTATATCAAGCCCGATTTTGTTCATGTTTTTGCGGATGGCAAGATTGTGAAAAGCGGCGGCATGGAAATTGCAGAAGCTCTTGAAAAAGAAGGATATTCTGGCGTGGTGGCAGCATGACGATGGCGGAGACCCTTTTACCTGCGGCGGAAAACCCCTTTTTAGACAACGACTTAGCGCGTTATTTGCCCGCGCCCAAAGCAGAGACGTGGCGCATGAGCACGGTGCGGCCGCTGAAAGAGGCGGAAACGGCCGAGATAGACAGGCTTCAAGATATTGATATTGAACGTATTTTACCTGTTTTGCAGGGAGACGTTCTGGTGATGGCGGGGGGTAAAGTAACGGCGGGTATGGGCGGGGTAAACGAGGGGTTGGCGGCGAGTAAGACAGGGGGGTATGCCGGGGTAAGCTACGGGTATGAGGCGGATAAGAGACGGAGGGGAGAGCTTACACCCGATAAGGGCACCCTGCCCCTTGCGCCATTAGGCCAAGTGGCCGATGCGTGGCGCGGCGGTGAACCTGACAGGGTACGCGTGTTTTGCGACAAGAAGTGTCAGCTTTTGCATGTTGTGCATGTTCTGCCAAAACGCGGTGCTCCGATCTCTGACCTTTTGGACATTGAGGTGGCAGACGGCGGCGAGTTGACCCTGATTGAACACTTTGTGGGTTTAGCAGACAGCACTGCATGGATGAACGCGGCACGGCATGTGCGCGTGGCCACAGGCGGCAAACTTACCCATGGTGTGGTGCAAAACCTTCCTTTCACTGCACTTTTGACGTTAACGCAAGGTGTGATGATGGCGGATTCCGCCGATTACAGCCTTCAGATTATCCAGAACGGTGCCTGTTTTGCCCGTGTGGAAAGTGACATTGTGTGCGGTGCCGAGGTGGCCCTGGACCTGCAGGCCGTGCAGCACGTGAAAACCGGACAGACCCATGATGTGACCACCCGTGTGCGGTTTAACGGCCCTGCTCCCCGCGCCAGTGTGACCCAGCGCAACCTTGTGGAAGGTGGTGGGCTTTCTGTTTTTCAGGGCAAATATCATGTGGCCCAGGCGGCCCAGAAAACGGATGCGTACATGCGCTGCGAAAACCTGCTGCTGGATGACCGCGCCGTGGTGAACCAGAAGCCCGAGCTTGAGATTTATGCCGATGATGTGAAGTGCAGCCACGGGGCGAGTACCGGAGGCCTTTCTGATGAACAGCTCTTTTACTTAAAAGCGAGGGGGCTGCCTGAAGAGGTGGCGCGCGGGCTTTTGGTGGAGGCGTTTATGGCGGCGGGACGGGAACGGATGCACGACCTGATGAAGGAGGCCACATGACACTCATCTCCCTCTGGCGTGATGACTTTGCGGCGCTTGGCCGCCCTGCGCGGGATGGGGGGCGTTTGGCGTTTTTTGACAGCGCTGCCAGTGCCCAGAAACCCAAGGTTGTGGTGGACGCCTTACGCGCGGCGCTGGAGGGGCCTTATGCCAAT
>PFND01000065.1 GCA_002791805.1 Alphaproteobacteria bacterium CG_4_10_14_0_8_um_filter_53_9
GCCCCACCAAACCCTCACCTCGGTGAGGGAGACAATCGCCAAAGTCGTCACTCAGCGGCCAGATCGTATTGCCTTTTATGCCTACGCCCACGTGCCATGGGTGGGCAAAACGGGGCAAAGAGGCTTCGATGAGAACGATCTCCCCTCAGGGGAAGGCAAGCGCGCCCTGTACGAATGCGGGCGAGAGCTCCTCCTAAGCGCAGGATATAAAGAAGTAGGGATGGATCACTTCGCCCTCCCTCACGATCCCCTGTTTCAAGCCATGGAGGAAGGCACGCTGTTCCGTAACTTCATGGGCTACGTTCCTCAGCAGGTCTCGCCGCTTATCGGTCTGGGCGTATCTTCTATTTCAGATGCCTGGGGCGCCTTCATTCAAAACGAGAAAGATATCAACGCGTATGAAGAACGTGTCGCACGGGGAGAAATTCCCATCCAGCGCGGACATATCTTATCGGCAGAAGATTTAAATGCGCGGCAGTGCATCCTTAATTTAATGACACAGTTTACAACCTCTCTGTCATCGCTGCCCCCAAGCATGGTGGAGGCCTGTAAGGCTCAATTGCAAGAGGCCGCAAGCGATCATCTGGTAGAAATAGAAGAAGAAAGCGTCACGGTGAAAGAAGGAGGGAAGCCCTTCATCCGTAACATTTGCATGGCGTTCGATGCACGGCTGCAAGCCTCCAAGCCCGAGACTCAAATCTTCAGCCGAACCATCTAAGAAATAATCATCACAATGCGCGGCCATCTCAATCCCGGCATAAAAGAGGTGACGATCATAGGGGGCGGTGTCGCAGGCCTCATGGCGGCAGAAGCCCTTCTCCGCGCCGGGGTTCGTGTCACCATCTACGAGGCCTCCTCGCGCCTCGGCGGGATGATTTCAACACAAATCACGCCCTTCGGCATTGCCGAAGGCGCTGCCCATTCTTTTCGTACCGGAGAGGCCATCATGGCGCTCTGCAAACGCCTGAACATAAACGTGGCAGAAGGCCTTACGCGTAAAAAGTTTATCTATCGTTACCAAAAAATGCGCCAATTTCCCCTCACCATTCCCGAGGTTTTTGCGCTTGCCCGCAGCTCCCTGTTTCACCGTGCTCAAAAGGCCGGGACACTCAAAGCATGGGCGCAAAATCATGTGGGGGCAGGGGCGCAGCAGGCCTTGTTCACGCCCCTGTCTCAGGGCATTTTCGGCACCGCTCCTGGCAATCTTTTTCAGCCTTTAGCCTTTCCCGGTCTCACCCTCCCTGCGGGTCGCACGTTGGTGGCCCACCTGTTTTGCCGTAAGCGCCAGGCGCCAAAAGCGCGCATGTACATGGCGGCCCCCGTGGAGGGCATGGGGGCCTTAACAGAGGCTTTGGCCCAGTTTGTAACAGGCCATCCCCACGCCACCGTTGTCTTAAATCATGCAGTTAAAAAACTTCCCAAGGCAAAAAACATCATTCTGTCCGCACCTGCGGCCGTCGCCGCCAAACTTCTGGCAGAGGCCTCCCCACAAACATCAAAGGCCTTGGCCAAAGTACAAAGCGTGCCTTTAGTGGCTGTTACAGCCTTTTTTTCAGGGGTAAAAGCCCCCGCAGGCATAGGGGTTCTCATGGCAGAGGGGCAAGATATCGCAGCAAATGGCGTGCTGTTTAACAGCGCCGCACTCCCCGCCCGCCTCTCACCTCAGGCAGAGGAAAAAGGTTTAGTCTCTCTCACCTTTATGTATGGGGGAAGCGCCGCCAAACGTATGTTGAAAGCAGAGGCCGAAATTAAAAATCAGGTGGAGAAAGACGCGCACACCCTCTTTGGCCCCGCCGCCAAAGCCCAAGCACTGTATCCCGCCTGCTGGCGGGAGGCCCTCCCGCAGTACGATGAAAATCTGGCTCAGGCCCTATCCATGGCAGATAAAGACTGGTGCCACGGGCAAGGGCGTGTATTATATGGTAATTATACAGGAGACATAAGCCTCCGTGGTCTGGCAGAAGGCGCCGCCAAACTCGCTCAACCCTTTTATCAGTAAGGAAAGAATCCTCATCATGGCCAAAAAAACACCCGCACGCCCGCAACAGCAAACCTCACATCTCCCGCAGGGGCACCCCCCCGTGCCACCGCAAAAAGTGGGCGTGCTGTATGTCAATCTCGGCACGCCGGATAACACGGGCTACTTCGCCATGCGCCGCTATCTGAAGGAGTTCCTGTCAGATCGACGGGTGATCGATCTCAATCCCGTGTTGTGGAGCCTGCTGCTCAATGTGATTATTCTGACAAAGAGACCCTTCACAAGCGGCCATGCCTATAAAACCATTTGGAACACGAAGGAAGACGAGTCCCCGCTCCTCACCTTCACAAAGGCGCAGTGCAAAAAACTGCAAGAAAAAATGAAGGCAGAAAAACCGGGGGTAGAGTGCGCATGGGCCATGCGTTACGGCAATCCCTCCATCGCCAAGGGCATAGATGAACTGCGGGCCAAAGGCTGCCAGAAAATCCTTCTTTTCGCCCTGTATCCCCAGTACAGCGCCCCCACATCCGCCACGGTGTACGATAAAGCGTTCGATCACCTGAAAACGCTCAAATGGCAGCCGGCCATCCGCACCGTGCCCAGCTATCACGATCATCCTGCCTATATCCAGGCACTGGCAAACAGCGTGCAGGCTCATGTAAAAACCCTCTCATGGACACCGGATCTCACCATCGCCAGCTTTCACGGCGTCCCCAAACGTTACCTGCTGGAGGGTGATCCCTACCATTGCTTCTGCCAGAAAACAGGCCGCCTCCTGAGGGAAAAACTCGGCATCCCCGCACAAAAATGGCTGTTAAGCTTCCAGTCACGCTTCGGCACAGAAGAATGGTTGAAGCCCTATACAGATAAAGAGCTCATAGAGCGTACCCAGCAAGGTAAGGTCAAAAACGTGCTCATTCTCGCCCCGGGTTTCGTGGCCGATTGTATCGAAACGCTGGAAGAGTTGAACATCCGCCTGCGGGAAGATTTCATGGCCGCAGGGGGCAAAAACTTCAGCTATGTTCCCTGTCTCAACAGCACGCCGGATGGCATAGATGTGCTGGCCCAAGTCACGTTAAACGAGCTGTCTGGCTGGTAGCATAAAAAAAGCCCCCCCGTATCGTAAGGGGGGCGTGGGTAAAATCTGGTCGGGGTGAGAGGGTTCGAACCTCCGACCTCTTCATTCCGAACGAAGCGCGCTACCAGGCTGCGCTACACCCCGAGACCACGGGCATCTTTAGCCCAGCAAGCCCCGTCCTTCAAGTAAAAAGATAAAGCGGCTTCTCAAGGTTTCCCCGATTATGACGAAAACCTTGGGGGATAGCGTTACTCAGCCGCCTCAAACGCCGCCATAGCCTTCATCCAAACGTCCTCAAGCTCTTCAAGTTCGGCCACAATGCGGGCGTAGTCTATTTGCAAACCGCGCAGCTTGTCCTCGTTTTCGTAAGTGTCAGGGGCGGCCATATCGGCTTCCATGCTCTTTTTCATCTTGTTTTGCTTGGCATAAGCATTTTCGGCAATACCCATGGCTTTATAAAGGTCAGGCCAGCGCTTTTTCTTGTCATTAAGGGCTTTTTGGAGCTCTTTTTTATTCGGCCCACCCGTTTTTTCAGCCTTGCCTGCGCGTCGTTCTTCACGGCGCTGTTCCAGCACATGGCCGCGGTAGGCATCAAGGTCGCCATCAAAATCAGCACAGGTGCCGTTATGCACAAGCCACAGGCGGTCAACCACACGCTCCACCATGCTGGGGTCGTGGCTTACAATCACCACGGCGCCGTTGAAATTATTCAGGGCCTGCACAAGGGCTTCGCGGGCATCCATGTCCAGGTGGTTGGTCGGTTCATCCAAAAGCAACATATGGGGAGAATCAACACCCATAATCGCAAACAAAAGGCGTGCTTTTTCACCGCCGCTCAGGGTTGATATCTGGCCATCCGAAAGCGCTTTGTTAAAGCCGAAAATCCCAAGGCGGGCGCGCACTTCGGCTTCTTTTTTGCCGGGCATCGCGCGGCTCATTTCCATAAACGGAGACGAGCTCATGTCCATCTCTTCCGCCTGGTGTTGAGAGAAATAGCCAATCCGCAACTTGCCGGATTTAATAAGCTCGCCCTTCATAGGGTCAAGGCGGCCCGCCAGCAGTTTAATGAGGGTGGATTTCCCGTTACCGTTCGCCCCCAGCAAAGCAATGCGGTCATCCATGTCAATGCGTTCATGCACATCGGTGAGGATGGGCTTACCCGCCACATAGCCCACATCGGCGTGGTCAATGGCCAGCAGGGGGGGCGGCATGTCTTCAGGTTTCCCAAAGTTGAATTTGATAGAGCGCGAAGCCATCACTGCATCCACCACGCTCATTTTTTCCAGAGCCTTCATACGGCTTTGGGCCTGTCGTGCCTTGCTGGCTTTGGCTTTAAAGCGGTCAACAAAGGCCTGCATGTGGGCGCGCTGAGCCGATTGTTTTTCATGCAGCTTCTGCTGGTTCATCAAACGCTCGGCGCGCTCGCGTTCAAAGGTATCGTAGGTACCGGTGTAGGCGGTCAGGGCTTTGTTATCCACATGGATAATGTGGTCAACGCACTTGTTCAAAAGCTCACGGTCATGAGAGATCAGCATTAGCGTTTTAGGGTAAGTCGCAAGGTAGGCTTCCAGCCACATCACAGCTTCCAAATCCAGGTGGTTGGTGGGTTCATCCAAAAGCAGAAAATCCGGCTGTTGAAAAAGGGCCGCCGCAAGGGCCACGCGCATGCGCCACCCACCGGAAAAGCTTTTAATAGGGTGGGTCAGTTCTTCTTCCTTAAAACCAAGGCCGCTCAAAATGCTGCTGGCGCGGGCAGGGGCGGCATAGGCGTCAATATCGCCAAGGCGTGTGTAAATATCGGCCAGCTTTTCGCCGTTTTGCTCAGTTTCGGCGGCCTTCATAAGCTTGGTGCGCTCCACATCCGCAGCCAGAACAATATCAATAAGGGGGGTGTCATCGGCGGGTATATCCTGGCGCACCATGCCAAGGGTGTGGCGGTCAGAGAGGTGAATATCGCCGCCATCCATGTGCAGCTCACGGGCAATCAGCTTAAACAAGGTAGATTTTCCCGTTCCATTGGCACCCACAAGGCCCACTTTCCAGCCTTCTTGCACAAGGGCGCTGGCGTCTTCAAAAATCAGCCGTCCGGCAATGCGGTAGGTCAGGTTTGCAATGGTAAGCATAGTAAAAAGTCTTTCAAAGTCATAAAATTAGGTCAATCAGGAAGTTACCAAAAAGCCACGCTGTCTCGTGTGTATATAAAAACGAGGCTTTCGTCCATCTTTTTAGCTGAAGAGAGATGAGAAAGTCGTGATACGCTGAGGCAAATAAGAATAAAGAAGCAGTGTTAATCAAATGATGTTCGCGCGCGCCAGACGCCAGATGGATATTGTACTCGGGGCCGCCATCACCCTCATCCTTTCTGCGGTCATGATCAATCTGGATCTTTTTGAAAAATGGCACGAATTTACCCGCACGCACGAGCATATGGAAATCGATGAGCTCCTTAGTGTGTTGATCGCCTTTTTATGTGCAGGGAACATCATATCCATACGCCGCAACATTCATCTCAAACGGGTTTTTAAAGAGCTGACCTGGTCGCAAGATAAACTCAGGCAGCTGGAAAAAGAGAGGGTGATACAAGAAAAAATGGCCGCTCTGGGTAAACTTTCCAGCGGTATTTCTCACGAGATCAGTAATGCGCTTCAGCCCATTTTAGGGCTCAGCCAAATCATGCGCGCCCGCCTTGGCAAAAAAGATAAGAAGATGAACGAGTGTCTGGATATGATAGAAAAAAACACCTTGTATATGCGGGAGATTATCCAAAAAGTGATGGAAGTTTCAAGGAGCGGTGCCGAC